>NZ_JBEYTM010000043.1:0-72016 GCF_040643055.1 Streptomyces sp. NPDC047515 | reverse complement strand
GAGCCATGAATCCCACCGCAAGACCGCACGAGCCAACACCGTCGAGGACTACATCGCAGCGTAATCAACCGGCCACCCGACAGGCTCTGAGGCGCAGACCGCCCCGGGTCGCCGTGGTCATCGACACCTCCGCGTCGGTCAGCGACACCGAACTGGGCAGCGCGCTCCTGGAGGTTGCCGCGATCTCCCGTGCGGTCGGCGGCCGTCGCGACCTGATCACCGTCCTTCCGTGCGACGCGGCGGCCCGGGTCGCGCATCCGCTGTGCCATGCCGAGGGAATCCCGCTGGTGGGCGGCGGGGGCACGGATCTGCGCTCGGGCTTCGCCAGGGCCCTCCGGATGCAGCCGCGGCCCGATGTCGTCGTGGTCCTGACCGATGGCCAGACCCCCTGGCCGAGCACACAGCCGCCGTGCCGGACGGTGGTGGGCCTGTTTCCCCGGCCGTGGGACGAGGGCGACGATCCCCACTACGTCCCGGGCTCCCCGCCCGGGTGGGCGCGAACGGTCGTCATCGGCGCGGATCCCGGGAGACGGTGAACCCGCGGCCGGTGCCGCCGGCCGGTCGTACGGGTCCTGTACGGGTGCCGTACGGGGCGAACGCCGTGTCCCTGGATAGGGCAATTCCGTTGAACCTTGCCCAGCCGTAGTGGGGTTGAGGAGCCAGCGCTACGGGACTGCGGGCGGGTCGGGACGGTGGCGGGAAAGGGCGTGAGGGCAATGCGGGATATGCGGAACAGTCGCGCGACGAAGCCGAAGGAGGAGAACAGCGAGCTGCCGGGCGTGGGGGTCGCCTACGGAATACTCCTCCAACACCTGTGGAATCGGGCTGGGTTGACACAGCAGGCGTTGGGGGATGCCATCGGCTACTCCATGGAACAGGTCGCCTCGGTCGAGCAGGGACGACGCCCGGCGAAGGAGGAGTTCACCGTCGTGGCGGACCGGGTGCTGTCCGCGGGCGGGGTACTGGAAGTGCTCCAGGCCGAGGTGGACCGGGCCAAACTGCCGAAGTTCTTCCGTAACTTCGCCCTCATCGAGGCGGAGGTGTTGAGCCGCTTCTCGTACGACCCGCTGCTGGTGCCGGGCCTGCTGCAGACGAAGGCGTACGCGCGTGCCGTGTTCGGCGGCCACTGTCCGCCGTTCAGCGAAGAAATCATCGACCAGCACACGGAAGCGCGTCTGAGCAGGCAGAAGCTGCTGACGCGGGACCCGTCGGCGGAGTTGTCGTTCATCATCGGGAAGGAGGCGCTGCGCGACCCTGTGGGCGACAGCAACGTGATGCGCGATCAGTGGCAACGCCTGCTGGAGGTTGGCAGATTGCGCAATGTCGAGATTCAGATCATGCCGGCCGGGCTGGGGTTCCATCCCGGAAAGAACGGGCCGTTCGTAACGGTTCAGACGAAGGAATTCCGGCACCTCGGCTACTTCGAGTCACAAGGCGTCGGATGTGTCGTCGGTGATCCGACAGAGATCAGCTCGTTCGGGTTGCGATATGGCAAGCTGCGATCGCAGGCCCTGAACGTCGAGGCGTCTGCGGCTCATCGAACGGCTGGTGGGAGAGACATGAGCGTGGAGCAGGTATCCGAGAGCGTCGACGAACTGTACTGGTTCAAGAGCAGCTACAGCGGATCGGACGGCGGCGACTGCGTGGAGGTGGCTGCCGACGCCGGTGCGGTGTACGTACGGGACTCGAAGGCCGCGGGTGCCGGACCGGTACTGCGGGTCGGTCAGGGCGAGTGGGCGGCGTTCGTCGGGCTCGCGCGCGGGTAGTCCCGGCAAGGCGCCCTGAACGGAACAACGGGCTCGTCCGCATCAGTACAGGTGATGCGGGCGAGCCCGTTGTCATGCGGAGGCCGGAGAGCAGGTCTACGCCGGGCGGGACTTCGCGGACACGCCCTCGCAGGGCAGTACGCCTACGGCCTGCCCGGCGTGCGACGCGAGGGTGAGAGCGGAGGTACCTCGGTGGGGTCGTACAGCGTACGGACTGTGATGTCGCCTTTCGTGTGTCCGGCGACGGTCGCCGCCTCGGCGTGGTCACGGGCCGCCTGCTGCAACACGTCGGCCACCACCCGGGCGGCCGCGGCGGTGGCGCCGGGGCCGGTGCGGTGGAGCGTCCGGGTGATCTGGCTGCCGGTGACGGGCAACGCCGTCACCGTCACCTGCTCCAGCTGGGCGGCGAAATGCGCGGGCAGGACCGCGGCCCCGATCTGCCCGGCCAGCAGCGCCTGGACGGCGATCATGTGGTCGGCCAGGTGCTCGACCGACGGCACGACCCCGTGGACGCCCGCGAACCGGGCGAAGGCGCGACCGCGAGCGGAGTGCGCCGGGGCGCTGATCCATGGACGGCCGGAGAGTTCGGCGGCGGCGGTCGGCTCGCCCCAGGCGGCCGGGACGACCACACGGTAGTAGTCCTCGCTGAGCACCTGCGCCCGTACCGAGGGCGGCAGCGGCAGCGCGGTGTCCCGGTCGTCGGTGATGACCAGGACGTGCAGCTCGCCCAGCCGCAGCTGTTGCAGGCCGTTCGCCGGCCCGGCCTCCACGAACCTCGGCTCGACCCGCGGATGCGACCGGGCCAGCAGCCGCAGCGCCCGGACCGCGACCCGGGCCAGCACCCACGATGTCGCCCCGATCGCCACCGGCCCCTGGATCACCTGCTGGTTCACCGAACCCAGCTGCTGTGCCGCGCGAGTGAGTTCCTGGCCGATGCGGTCCCCGGTGGCGGCGAGCGTCCGTCCGGCCGCGGTGAGTTCCAGCCGGGTGCCCGAGCGGTCGACCAGCGGAAGGCCCACTTCTCTTTCCAGGCTGGCCAGTTGCTGCGAGACCGCCGAACGCGTAAGGCCGAGCAGGCGCGCCGCCGGGGCGAGGCCGCCGCTCCGCGCGATCGCGCTCAGGACCAGCAGGCGCCTGGGGTCGAGGTCCATGCGCGCCACCCTCCTCCGTGTCGGGGGATGTACCACGAACTGTACCGACGCACCGCCAGTGCCTCTGTCGAGGGGGGTTAAGCATCGCTGTGCAACGGGGCTGCCTCGCGGCCGTGCGGCTGCGAGACTCACCGATATCCCGAGGGCTTCGGCGGCACCCACCCTGGCACAGGCATGTCCGAAGCCCGGTCATGTCCCGTTCACAAGGAGGCTGCACATGGCCAGTTCCGTTCCGAAGCGCGTCCGAGTGTCGTCCGCCCCGCGTCCCGGTCGTCCCGGTCGTCCCGCTGCCGCGCTGGCCGTGGTCTGCGCCCTGCTGGGACTGCCCTGGTCTCGGCCTGCGGCCCTTCCGTCGACTCGTCCGACGGCCCTGCCGCCCCCACTGCCCGGAGCGGGCCCTCCGGCGGCGGCACCAACGGAAACAGCGGCGACAACGAGAACAACGGGAACAGCGGCAGCTCGTGGGCGCTCAGTGCCCCGCAGGTCGCGGCCGGCTATCCGCAGGGTCAGCCACCGGCGGACACGGTGCGGAGGTTCAACGACGACACCCGGAAGAACGCCGCGCGTCTCGGCGTGTCCGGCACACCGGTACGCGCCTACTACGACGACCGGGCGGACGGCGCGTGGATCTTCTACACGGGGGTCACCGGCAGCGGCTTCGAGCCCGACCACCTGCACGACATCCTCAACCAGCTCCCGGCGGTCCACGACGACGACGCCGGCGACCGGGCCACCACCAGCGCCATCGACGCCGAGCCCGGCCCGCACGGCGGCCGGGCGATCTGTAACACCGTCCTCCTCCAGACCGACATGCTCGCCACAGCGGTCTCCACCTGCTCCTGGTTCACTCCGACCACCGCCGCCGGCATCACCCTCATCCCGAAGACCGACGGCACCGGCACCAAGCTCGGCTTCACCGCCGCCGATGCCGCCCCGATCATGCGGGCGATCCGCGCCGAGGTCGAGGTCCCACGGCAGTAGCGCCGTCGACCGGCACCGGACGGAATGACGAACGCGCCCCCGAAGACCTCCACGGTTCCCCAACGCACCATCACGATAAGTGTTCTGATGAGTCATCATCGAATCGGGCGGGAAAAGTCGGGCACACGGAGGAGGCACGGAGTGCGTAGTCGGGTGCGCGCAACGGACGGGCGGCATCTGGTGGTGGAGCGTCTCGGTGATCCCCGTGGCAGACCGGTCTTCCTCCTGCACGGAATGCCCGGCAGCAGGCTCGGTCCGGCTCCGCGCGGCATGGTGCTGTACCAGCGCAAGACACAGCTCATCACCTACGACCGGCCGGGATACGGCGAATCCGACCGGCTGCCTGGCCGCTGTGTCGCCGACGCCGTCCAGGACGTACGGGCCATCGCCGACCACCTCGGGCTGGAGCGGTTCGCCGTGGCGGGCCGGTCCGGTGGCGCCCCGCACGCCCTGGCCTGTGCAGCGATGATGCCGGAGCGGGTGACCCGTACCGCCGCGCTGGTCGGGCTGGCCCCCTGGGGCGCCGACGGGCTCGACTGGTTCGACGGGATGGCCGCCTCCAATGTGCTGGCGTACTCCACCGCGGCAGCCGATCCGGACGGGCTCGTGGAGTCGTTCATCTCACGGTCCGCGGTGATCAGGAAGAACCCGGTCCGGCTCATCGACGACCTGCGCCGGGAGCTGACCGACTCCGACCGGATGGTGGTCAACGACGCCGGGGTCCGCACCATGCTGCTGCGCAACTACCCTGAGGGACTGCACACTTCGGCATGGGGGCTGGATCGACGACGCGATCGCCTTCAGCCGGCCCTGGGGCTTCGACCCCGCGGACATCACGGGTCCGGTGCTGCTGTGGCACGGCGAGAAGGACGTGTTCTCGCCGGTGGGCCACTCCCGCTGGCTGGCCGAGCGCATCCCCAACTCCACCGTCGTGGTGGAGCCGGCGGCCGCGCACTTCGACGCACTGCACGCCCTGCCCGGCATCCTCAACTGGCTGCTGGACCCATCTGTCAGGTGAGTACCGGGAGAAACGGGAGCGTCCGGTGACGGCCGGACGCTCCCGCGCCCTCAGAGCCTGTCGGGCGGCCTTCGATCGGACGGCGGACACGGTCTGGTGCGTGCGATTCAAAGGCGCCCTCAGACCTGCATCGGCTCCAGTTCGCGCTCGAACCGGCTCTCGTTCCGGGCGATCCGGGTCATCGGGTGGTCGTCGCCGAGTTGCCTGGCAAGCTCGTCCCCCGTCTCCGCCCGCAGCCGCGACGCCTCGTCCTTGCGGTCCATCGCATCGAGCGTGACCGCCATGTTGGACATCATGGCCAGGGTCTCGGGATGGTGCGCCCCGAGGACGCGCCTGAGCTGTCCTGCCACCTTCCGTTCGGCCGTCGCGTTGGCCAGATTCATGACGCAGAACAGGGTGTTGGGGTGCTCCTGCCCGTACACCTCCCGCATCGACGCGACCACCCGGGTCAGCACCTGTTCCGGCTGCTCCACCGCGCCGACGCCCAGTTGGTAGACGGCGAGATTGTTCAGGGCGGCGAGGGTGTACGGGTGCTTCTCGCCCGGCACCTTCATGTACTGGTCGACGACCTCCTGTGCCGTGTCCTTGGCCTCGGTCGCCTCGCCCGCCGCGTACAGGTCCGCCGCGAGGTTGAGGTCACAGGCGAGCCATTCCGGGTTGGCGGCGGTGTACTTGGCCCGGTACCGGGCCCGGGTGGCCACCGTGAGCCTGCGGGCGTCCTCCAGCCTGCCCGCCCGGCGCAACGACACCGCCAGGCTCTTCGCCGCGCTCAGCGTGCCGGGGAAGGCCCGGCCGAGTGTGGCCTTGTAGCTGTCGTACGTACGGCTGAGGATGCCGACGGAATCCTCGTACCGTCCGACGTCACGCAGGTCGCGGGCCAGGTTCATGGTCGAGGAGAGGCTGTACGGGTGCTCCGCGCCGAGCACCTCGACCCGGCGGTCGAAGACGTCCTGGTCGATCTCCCTGGCCCTGGCGTACTGCCCGATCGACCGCAGGGTGAAAGCCAGGTTGTTGGCCGCCGCCAGGGTCCTGGGGTGGGAATCGTGGAAGATCTGGTTGAACCCGTCGGTGGCCTCGGTCGCCAGCTCGATCGACCTGGTGTACTCGCCGAGCGTGCCGAGGTCCGTCGCCAGGCTGCTGGTGCTCATGTACGTGTGCGGATGCTCCGGGCCCAAGACCTCCCGCTGCGTCGCCAGGGTGATCTCGTCGAGTTCCCTCGCCTCCATGTAACGGCCGTGCGAGCGGTAGATGTTGGAGAGGCGGAAGCAGAGGTAGAGGTACTGGATGTCCCGCTCCCCCAGCGTCTCCTTCCAGATGGCGCGCAGCTCCTCGCAGAGCGCGGCGGCGGTCCTGAAGTCACCTCGCTTCCAGAGGTAGCGGACCCGGTCGATCAACAGCCTGCGGGGCTCGGGCTCCTTGCAGTTGCGTGCGTCGGACGGCCCGAGGTGCGGCCAGATGGTGGCGAACTGCGGCCAGGTCGAGGGGTTGTCGATCGGTTCGTCGTCGTCGGGCTGGGCGCCGGCCAGAATGCGGTGGACGGCGTGCCGGGCGTCCTGCTGCTCCTGCTCGCTGAGCTGCGCCCGGATGACGGCCTGGACGAGCCGGTGCACCTGGATGGAGTTGGAGACCTGGTCGACCTTGGCGAGGGCGAACCGGCCGATCTCCCGGATGACCCGGCCCAGCACCAGCTTCTCCTGGAGCGAGGCGTCGTACGGCTTCAGCGCCTCGATCATCTCCTTGCTGTAGAGGAGACTCCCCGAGATCGGCTCGGGAGCGAAGAAGGCACAGAGCTGGAGCAGCCGCACCGCGGCGGGGGAACGCTCCTTGAGTCGTTGGATGGAGATGTTCCAGGTCGCGGCGACCGGCTCCGGGTAACCGGCCGGCTGGTTGAGCGCCAGGACCTCGGGGGCCTGCTGCGCCAGCTGTTCGAGATAGGTGTCGATCGGGGTGGCGGTCTCCGCGATCCAGGCCGCCGCCTGTTCGACGGCGAGCGGCAGGTCACCGACCGCGGTGGCCACCTGGGCGGCGTCCTCGTCGCTCAGCTGAGCCGCTCGGGGTCGTCGGCGTTGTCGAAGACCAGCAGCCAGCGGTCCGAGGGCACGCCGCACCGCAGCAGGTCCACGGCCTCCTGGGAGGCGGCCGCCATGTCGTCGCCGCCCTGGGCACCGAGCCGCACGGCCAGCTCGGCGAGAGAGGCCACCACGTCGTCGGTCTGCTCGGACGATATCCACCAGACCAGGTCGTAGTCCGCCATGAAGCGGTGTACGTACTCCAGGGCGACCTGGGTCTTGCCGACACCGCCGAGTCCGTACAGGGTCTGCGGCTGGGGCAGTACGACGGCCATGCCGCCACCGAGCTGGTCACGCATCCGTTCCAGGACCAGGGAGCGGCCGGTGAAGCCGGGGTTGCGCGGCGGCGCGTTCCAGATCCTGGGGACGGTGCCGGGGAACCGCGGTCCGGGCGCCACGCCGTCGGTGAGCTGTACGGGCCGGTCCAGGGCGCGCAGCAGGGCGGCGGTGGCATGCACCTCGTCGAGCCGGAAGAGATCGACGGGGTTGCGGTCGATGTAGGGCGCGGACAGCCGCACGTCACCGACCCTGAGCGCAGCAGATGGCGTCGGCCGCCGCCGGGATCCTCCGCCACGGCCCGGTCCCAGAGGTTCACCGCGCGCTGTGACTTGAGGTAGGCGCTGGAGAGCAGCACCACGGTTCGGGCGGCGTTCTCGTTGCCGACGGCGGTCGGTTCCGCGGCCTCCCGCTCGGCGGACACATCGCGCGGTACGGCACGGAACCCGGCCCGGGTGAGCACGGATTCGATCCAGTCGGCCCACATCCGGTTCTCCGCCACGTAGCTGAGGAAGAGATCGGCGGGCAGCGCGGGCCTGCGCCGGGTGAACGCGTCACGGATGCGCAGCCGTACCTCTTCGCCGACCGGTGGCATCGAGGTGATCTGCTGGTCGGTGATGACGGCGGTGAGCCGCTCGAAGGCCGAGAGCAGCGAGTTGGTGAGCCCGGCCTCGTCGCCGAAGGTGGCGAGGGTCTCCTCGTACGCGTAGTAGGGGCGGTAGGGAATCTCCACCGCGCCCCAGTAGGCGGTGAGTTCGTCGCCGGACAGGTCGCGCGGCAGCCGGTCGAACTTCAGCCGGGCCAGCGCCCGCCCGGCATCGGCCTTCTCCTTCTCGCCCTCGTCGATGCGCATCGGGACCGGGAAGATGGAGATGGGGCGGCCGGTGTAGCGCTCGGAGATCTGCCGGGCGACCGAGGCGGCGCCGTCGATGGACTGGTCGCTGAGGGTGAAGCAGTCGACGAGGACGTCGGGCAGGTGGACGGTGCAGATGTCGGCGATGTCGCTGAGGCCGGTCCGGCTGTCGATCAGGACGTAGTCGTAGTTGTCCTTCATGTCGTCGCGCAGGGCGTCGAAGAAGTGGCCGCCGCCGAGCCGGTCGTAGAAGTTGTCCCAGTCGAAGGTGGAGACGGTCGCGGAGTATTCGCGGTTCTGTCGTCCGGCGGAGACGAAGTCGAGGGTGCCGCCGTGTGGGAACTCCCAGCCGAGCCCCTCGGGTGTGAGGGACACGGCGTGCGGCTGGATGCGGGCGTAGTCGCGGTGCCAGTCG
Organism: Streptomyces sp. NPDC047515; assembly: GCF_040643055.1. Lineage (NCBI taxonomy): Bacteria > Bacillati > Actinomycetota > Actinomycetes > Kitasatosporales > Streptomycetaceae > Streptomyces > Streptomyces sp. NPDC047515. Next base: position 63,487 of record NZ_JBEYTM010000043.1, on the reverse strand, counting down.
TCGGCGCGCTGGACGGGGCTGGTCGCCGCCCACGCGTACTCGGTGATCAGATCGATGACGCCGGTGGTGGCGCCGAGTGTCGACGGGTCGAGGAACGGGTGGAAGAAACGGTGGAGCCCCGGTGCCTCCAGGTCCCAGTCGACGGCCAGTACCCGTTTTCCGTTGGCGGCGAGTATCCAGGCGGTGTTGGCCAGGGCCATGGTCCGCCCGGTGCCGCCCTTGTACGAGTAGAAGGTGACGATGCGCCCGTCACGACCGGCTGTCATCCGTGTCCTCCGCATCCGTCGCAGGGTCATGTGTCTCGGGGATGTAGTGCGTCTGCGCCATCGGCCCCATCAGCCGGGTCCGTTCGGTGTGTCCGCCTCCGGTGGCGGGCGGGTAGACCGCCGCGTGCCTGAGATACTGCTGGGCCGCCGCCTCGACCACCTGCGGCAGGATCTGCCCGAAGGCCTCCATGCTGGGTACGCCCTTGGCGGCGCCCCGGCAGTAGGCCCGCCCCTGGCGCATCTTGGTCGGCATGGTCTGTTCGAGCTTCTCGGTCAGCTCGGCCTCGGCTGCCCGGCTCTCGTGGTCCTCGCGGTTCCACGGCACGACCATGGTCACCCAGGGGCGGTTCTCGGCGTCGAAGGCGGCGAGCCGCCGGCGCCGGTCCTCGTCCTGCAGGGCCCAGCGGTCGACGAGCAGGATCTCCGGCCTGCTGGGCGGTTGTTTGCCCTCCGGATGCCCCGACTCCTCGTCGAAGGAGGAGATGGTGGCCTGGTAGTTGAGGGAGCGCACCAGGTCCTCGGCGACATAGGCCAGGGGGCGCGCGGCGGCCGGGTGGTAGGGGTTCCAGTCCTGCGGATTGTCGCCGTAGTAGTCGGCGTTGCGCCCCTCGGGCAGATCGTGCCGGGTGGGGGCCGCGATGGTCACCTGCATGGGGCGGGGGCCGCCGACCCCGCTGTTCGGCGGGCCGAAGGCGCTGGGCGCCAGCCGGTAGTCGACGGGACGGCCGGTGCCGATCCTTATGGTGTCCGCGACGTTGACGATGCGCTTGGCGAGTTCGTACACCGCGCGCTCGTATTCCTCGGCGAAGAGCCTGAGTTTGATCAGTCCGTAGAGTCCGTCGCTGACGTAACGATCTCCGAAGTCACGGTGGTTGAACTGTAACCGTTCTGCGGGGCCCGGGAGTTGACTCGGCGGCACCGGTACCCAGAGCGCCGGGACGATCGCCTCGGCCGGCCGATTGGAGCGGGCCCGGTAGTGAATGGCGCGCTGCGCGAAGGCGTACCACTCCTTGCCGCACATCTCACTGGCGAAGTAACGCGGCGAGAACAACGGTACGAAGACCCGGCAGGTGGCGAGCACCTCGCCGAGCCGCTCCGACCAGCCCTCGCCGGACCGTATCTCGCGGTCGATGAACCCGGCGGGCGCGCCGGCGGGCAGATCGGTCATGGCCATCACATGGCCGCAGAGATCCTGGAAGAGCCGCTCGACCCACATATCGGGGTCCGTTCCACCGCCGTACCCCGGTGTATGCGCATAACTCAAGAAGAAGTACGGCCGATGGTCCGCCGCTCGCTGCTGCGTTGTTGCGTGCACACGACCCCCGTCCTGTGTGAGCACCCGCACCCGAGAAGTGAAGGCGAGGAGCGGACGTTGCTCCACCCCCATGGCGTTCGGTCATTCAACGCCGGTTTTCAGTCATACGTTCTTCGGGTTCAGTCGATCATTTTCTTGATCGAATACGTCACGATGTCGCCCGTGCCGCCGAGGCCGCGGGCCGGCCTTCCGTCCCACACGGCGAGCAGCCGGTCGCAGTGGTCGGCGATGTAGGCGCCCGCCGCGAAGTACGCCTCGTCGGTCGAGTGCGGGTAGCCCAGCCGGACCTCCCGGACCGCCCGGCCCTTGAGGGCCCGGTAGCGGGCGAGTTCGGCCGCGTCGGCGAAACAGGATTCGTAGTCGCCGCTCGGGATGACCACGGTCAGATCCGCCCCGCAGGCCAGGGCGAGGTCGGCGAAGAGCTGGTCGGCTCCCACCGCGAGGCTGGAGAGAGCCTCCAAGGAGCCTTCGAGGCCGCAGAGCGCCGCCCGTAACCCGGCCAGCACATGGGCATGGGCCTCCTGCGGAATGCTGCGATGGCCGGTCACTCCGATGCGTTTCATGGACCTGGAACCCCCTGAAGTGTCTGCGGGGGACCCGGAAGGCATCCCTCCGGAAGGCACAGCATCCCCCCCGTTTGCTCCTGCGTGACCGACCTGCCCCACATTCTCACAAAAGATGCGGGGTGAACGGGAGCCCCCGCCCGAATCCGGGCGGGGGCTCCGTCTCGGCCGACTGCTTGCTCCAGGGCCGGACCGGGGTGTTGGAGTGTCAGTTGAGGGTGACCCCGTACGCGCTGAGTGCCTCGGTGACCGGCTGGAAGTACGTGGTGCCACCGGAGCTGCAGTTGCCGCTGCCGCCCGAGGTGAGACCGATCGCCTTCGAGCCGGAGTAGAGCGGACCGCCGGAGTCGCCGGGCTCCGCACACACGTTGGTCTTGATCAGGCCGTAGACGATCTCGCCGTTACCGTAGTTGACCGTGGCGTTGAGGCCCGTGACGCTGCCACTGTGGATGCCGGTGGTGGAGCCGCGGCGGGTGACGGACATGCCGGTCGTGGCGTTGGCCGCTCCGGTGATGGTGACGCTGCCGACGGTGCCCGGGTGGGCGAGCGAGGCATTGTCGTACCGCACCAGGCCGTAGTCATTGGTCGGGAAGCTGGATCCGACCGTCGGGCCGATGCTCGTCGAGTTGGCGGAGTTGGTGTACCAGGGCGGATTGCCGTCGGTGCAGTGACCGGCCGTCAGAAAGTAGTAGGTGTTGCCACTGTGGACGTTGAAGCCGAGGGAGCAGCGCCAGCCGGGGGCGTAGATCGCGTCGCCGCCGGAGAGCAGCTTGCTGAGCTTTCCGGAGGTGCGCTCGATCCGCAGCGCGCCGGCGTTGGCTCCGACGGACTGCTTGATCTGCTTGATCTCGGCCTGCGAGACCGTGCTGTCCGCAGTGACCACGAGGGAATCGGTCGCCGGGTCGATGCTCCAGGCGGTCCCCGCCACATCGGCGCCGAGCACGGCGTCGCTCGCGGCGGAGAGCTGCTTGGCGCTGAAGGTGGTGGGGGCGGTGTCGGCCTGGGCGCTGGGGACGGCGAGTGCGGCGACGGCGACGAGGCCTGCTGCGACGGCGACAGCCCTGCTGCGTCTCGCGGTGCCGCTGAGGGGGGTGGTGCGCTTGATCCTCACTTTTCATTCCTCCCGAGGGGAAGTCGGGGGTCCGCCCGTGGGGTGGTCGGGCCCGTGAGGCGCAGTCGTCGGCACGGCGGCATACCCGCCCGCGGTGCGGAATGCCGTGCTCCTGACAAGCGCTGCTCGGGAGTATTCAAGGCGTCAACTTCTGGCGCAAGAGGGCCTTCTGGCCTGAACTTGTGGTGTCACACCGCGAGGCCCCGGCAGCCCGTGGTGCTTTCCAGGGGCTGCCGGGGCCTTTGTCCTGCGGCGATGTGGCGGAGTGTCAGCCGTCGATTCGGTTCCGCTCGCCCGCCTCGACGGCGACGGGAAGGGTGTTGCCGAGCGGCGGGAAGGGGCAGATGAAGTGGTCCGCGAAGGCGCAGGGCGGCAACAGCGCGCGGTTGAGGTCCACCGTCACGCTGCCGTCCTCGGCCGGGGCCGCGGGCCGCAGGAACCGGAAGCGGTAGCTGCTGTTCCCACTGGTGGCATCCGCGAAGACCGCCCAGAGCGATCCATCGGGCTCGACCGCGACCTGCAGCGTGTGCCGGGCGCCGTCGAGCTCGAACGCGATCTCACCGCCGAGCCCGAGGCCGCGCTCGACCCCGTCGGCGTTCTCGACCCGGACCGTACGGGCGGTGTCGTACGGGCGGAAGGTGCCCGGCAGCGCCCAGCGAGCCTCGTACGGGGTGGCCTCGATGGCCCGGAAGGCACGCCGCGCCGGCGAGCCAGGGTCGAAGTCCCGTACTGCCCAGAGTCCTTCGCGGCTCAGCACGACCAGCCGCCGCTCGCCGTGCGCGACGCGGGACTCGCCGATCGGGCCGCGGTCGGCGGTGAGGCGCACCTGGCCGGTGAAGGGCCGGCCGTCGAGGGTCAGGCCGTCTGCGGCAATGGCGCTGAGCAGCAGCTCCTCGCCGTCCTCCCGCCACTGTCCGGGCACCCCCGGAATGTAGCCTTCCGGGTAGTCGGAGAGCCAGTGGGTGCCGGTGAGGGAGAGCGGTCCGTACGGCGCGGACACCGTGGCTGTGCGCTCCTCGTGCCAGTGCTTCCAGTCCTGTGCCGCCTGACCCGAATCGTGCGGCTGGTGTGTTTCCGTGCTCATGCGTTCAACCCTTCCACACCGGTTCTCCCCCTTCGAGGGCGTAACGGTTGGCGGGACGGGCCAGCCCCAGGTGCTCGCGCAGGGTGCCACCGGGACAGAAGGTGCGGAACAGGCTGCGGTGCTGGAGCAGGGCCACGGTGCCGTTGACGATGCGTTCGAGGTCGCGCCCGGGGGTGATGGGCGTGAGGTGGAAGCCGTCCACCGCTCCCCCGCGGTGCCACCGGGTGATCAGTTCGGCGAGGTCGACCGGACCGCCTCGGTAGTAGGAGCCGCCGGCGGCGAGCGGGGGTCCGCTCTCCAGTCCGGGTTCCGGGGCGGTCTCGGCGTCGCCGAGGTCGACGGTGAGCGCGACCAGGACCCGGAGGGCGCCGGGATCGCGTCCGTGCGCCGCGGCGCGCCGGCGCAGATCGGCGCCGATCACGGCGGCCCGCTCGGGGGAGGTGGCCCGGACGAGGACGACATCGGCGTGGCGGGCCGCGGTCTCCCTCGCCGGGCCACCGGTCCCGTCGACGACCGTGACCGGGTGGCCCTGTGGAGGCCGGGGCACGATGGCCGGGCCGCGTACCGAGAAGGAGGCGCCCTCGAAGTCGACGTGGTGCAGCTTGTCGCGGTCGATGAAACGTCCGGTGGCGACGTCCCGGATCTCCGCGTCGTCCTCCCAGCTGCCCCAGTGGCGTACGGGGACGACGGTGAGCGCGTCGTGGTCGGCGACGGCGGGCGCGGCGACGTGTGGTCCTGTCGCCTTGTCGACGGGTGGATCGCTGGTGAGGGACATGAGGGGTCCTTGAACTGCGAGGGTACGGGGGTGGGGTGAGTGCTTCCGTGGGTGCTTCCGCGCGGAGCCGCGGTCAGGCGCCGAGGGGGCCGTCGCTACAGGCGAGGTCCCGGAGGAAGGCGAGCGCCGTGCGTGCGGTGGCGTCGTTCTGCCGGAAGGCCGGGCCGCCGGTGCGAGGCCGGGTGAACGCTCCGCCGGCGCGAGCGGTGGTGAACGGGCCGAGCGCGAAGCGGCGCGGGTGCGGATGTCCGTCCCGGCCCAGGATCCGGCCGTCGTCGGGGTCCACGGAGAGCAGCCCGGTGTCGGTGGCGGCGGCCCCGTCCTCGTACAGTTCCCGGAGCAGGCTGCTGCGGGTGCGTTCCAGCGAGGGGTCGGGCAGCCGGGCCTCGACCAGGGCGCGGGCCTCGATCGACTCCCCCGGCACGGTGGCGCTGCCGGCCCGGAAGACGCCCCGGCGTTCATCGGCCTCGACGGTCATTCCGGCACCGAGGAAGCGGACGACGCCGGCCCGGGAGAGCGCGAGGAGCTGACGCAGCCGGGGGCCCGGCGGTCCTGAGGCGAGGTAGCTGAAGAAGCCGTGCCACCAGCCGCCGATGTCGCCGAGCCGGATCAACTGCCCGTAGGCGGAGAGGAGTCCGAGGAAGACGGCGAGATCCGGGCTGTGGCCGGGGTCGTGGCGGCGTTCCAGGTCCGCGGAGATGTAGGCGCGCAGCCCTTCCTGGAGCGCGTCGTACGAAGGGTGGCGCACCCCGTCCAGCGGGCGGTCGAGCGCTTCGAGGTCGAGCCGGTCGGCGGGGTCGGGTACGGCTGCCGCCACGAGGGCGCGCAGCTCGGGGCCGGCCGGATCCGCGGTGGCGTACTTCGCCTCGAAATCGTGCCAGTCGATGGTGGTCCGCTCGGGGTGGGCGGTGAAAAGCCGGTGGTAGTGGGCGTAGCCGAGCTCCTTGTCGACATGTGGCCACACATCGCGCCGGAAATCGAGCGGCTCGTCCGTCTTCAGCAGTGCCTCGGTCCGGTCCGGGCCCAGGAAGCGTGGCAGCAAAGGTCGTTCGCCCTGCCAGCCGTAGCCGATCTTGGAGTGGTACGGAACGCCCCGGCGCGATCCGATGTGCAGCACCGGTTCCCTTCCGGACGGCTCGTACTCGCCGTTCTCGTAGCGCCCGCCACGGCCCTCGGTGAGCAGCACCATCAGATCGACGAAGGCGAGTCCGAAGCCCCGGACGATGACGGGTTCGCCCGCGGGCAGCCCGGTCAGATCGGTGTCGGCGGTGAAGTCGGGCGGCAGGTGGACGAGTCCGTGCCGTTGCGCAAAGTCGGCCAACTCGACCTGCTCCGGATCCGGTTCGGCGTCCAGGTGGCCGATGGTGACTGCGACGAGGTCGGCGAGGAGCGGCTTGTCGACCCCCTCCAGCCAGACGCTCTGACGCCCTTCGCGCGGACCACTCACCCGCACGGCCCTGCCCCGGTGCCAGTGGACGGTGACGCCTTCGGGGAGCGCGGCCACGGCCTGCTCGTACACCCAGCGCAGATAGACGCTCTGCAGCCGCCGGCTCGGAAAGTCCTGCCCTTCCAACGCCTTGATCTCGCACAGGAGTTCGGGTTCCGGCACCGCTTGTTCCGAGAGCGTCAGACGTCCGTCCCGGATGTCCGCCGCCCAGGTGTGCAGCGCGGGCCCCGGACGTACCGGCCCCTCCAGCCGGACAGTGTCGTCGGTGAACATCGTGACGTCCTCGGCCATGGAGTTCATCCAGAGCAGCGGCGACTGGTCGTGCCGCCAGATCCGCCCGCCGCCGGGCGGGTGGGGGTCCACGAGATGGATGTCCAGCAGGCAACCCTCGTACAGGCCGGGGAGGTTGGCGGCGATGCGCTCGATCAGGCCGGTGCCGCGCGGTCCGGCGCCGATGACGACGAGCGCCGGTGTCCGGCTCATCGGGCACCGGCCGCGCCGCGCGCGTAGTGCCGCTCGATGCAGTGCTGGCCGATGCTGAGCAGCGAGGTCACGAGGGCGTACCAGAGGGTGGCGACCAGCAGCAGGGGGATGACCTGGTAGGTGCGGTGGTACACGAGCTGTACCGAGTACAGCAGGTCCTGTACGGCGATGATGCTGACGATCGAGGTGCCCTTGAGGCTGCCGATCAGTATGTTCCCGGCGGGCGGGACGATGGAGCGCATCGCCTGGGGCAGCACGACCCGGCGGAGCCGGCGCCAGGGCTTGAGGCCGAGCGACTGGGCGGCCTCGATCTGTCCGCGTTCGACGGAGAGGATGCCACCGCGGACGACTTCGGCGGCATACGCGGCCTCGTGCAGGGTGAGCCCGATGACGGCGACCGTGACGGGGCCGAGGAGGTTGACCGTGCGTACGCCGAGGATCTCCGGGTAGAGCGCGCCGATGTTGAACCAGAACAGCAGCTGGACCAGGATCGGGGTGGACCTGAAGAGCCAGATGTATTCCCAACCCGCCGCCTGCAGGACACGGTTGTCGGAGAGCCTGAGGACGGCGAGCAGGGTACCGAGGGCGAAGCCGAGCACCATGACCAGTGCCGTCAGCCAGAGAGTGAGGCCGAGGCCCCGCAGGACGGCGGTGGTGGTGAAGTACTCGGCGACGACGTCCCACTGGAAGGCGTCGTTTCGGATGACGGAGTTCAGGGCCAGGGCGAGGAGCGCCAGGGCGACAACTGCCCCTGCCCACTGCCCTGTTCGGCGTGCCGGGACGATCCTGAGGCGGTCGGTCCGCTCGCTCTTCGCGAGTGGGTCGGGCAGGGCGGAGGCGAGGGTGTCTGTCTGCGCGGACATGCGAGGGCTCCGTGGATGCAGAGATCGAACACGGGGCGCGTCTTCAGCAGGAACACAACGCGGACCGGGCCCCTCAGCGCCGGTCCGCTTCCGAGATAAACGCTGTCCACCGCGCGTTGTCAAGCTTGTCCACACTGTGAGCCGTACGTCTCAGTTCAGTTGACGGACCACCGGATGCCTGTTCCGCTGGGGCCATGCATTCGCAGCAGTGGCTGGTCAAGCGCTCCCACATCGACTTCGGTCGCGTGTGGTCCTCCTCCTGTTGAGCCGACCCCCTGCATCTCCTCGCGTCTCGCCTGGCGCCGTGTGCGGCGCCTGAGCACTGTTCCCCGCGCGTCTTCACGTACACAACATCGCTTCACCCTCCCCTCTCCCGTTCCACCGTCCTTCTGTGCTGTGTCGATCTCTCGTTCTGTCGACTTTCGCTCTGCTTCCCGCTTCGCCCCGGCCGTGGGGTCGTCGCGTGCTGCCCTGCCCACGGGCCCGCCGCCGCGCCCGCTCACGGCCGATGACCCTGGAGAACCACGCCTCATGCCCCGAACCCGGCACACCGCCGCCTTCGCGCTGATCACCGTCGCCACCTTCGCCCTCACCGCGTGCGGGTCCGGCGATCCGGCGTCCGCGCCGGCCGGCGCCGCCGCGGACGCGAAGGAAAAGGTCCCGACCACCGATGTCGTGTCGTCGGTGCGGAAGGACGAGGCGGCGAAGCTGCTGCCCGCCGGCGTCCGCGCCTCCGGCACCTTGACCATCGCCTCCAGCGTCGGCAATCCGCCCGGTGCCACCTACCTCGCCGACGGGAAGACGGTGGCCGGCACGGACATCGACTTCGCGGACGCGGTGGCCAGGAAGCTCGGGCTGACGCTGAGGCGTGAGACGGCCTCCTTCGAGGCGATCCTGCCCGCGCTGGGCAGCGGCAAGTACGACGTGGGCACCGGAAACTTCGGGGTGACCGAGGAACGCCGCAGGACGATCGACTTCGTCACGTACATCAATGACGGCCAGGGGTTCGCGGTACGCGACGACAGCAAGCTGAAGAAGGTCACCGATCTCACCCAGCTCTGCGGTCTGACGGTCGGCACCGGCGCGGGCACCACGTTCGAGGTGACGCTGGAGGAGAACAGGCACCGGTGCCCCGACGCGGGCAAGAAGCCGTACGAGGTGAAGACCTACAACGACCAGGGGGCGACCTGGGGTTCGCTCCAGCAGGGGCGCAGCGACGTGGTGATGTCCACCATCAACGGGCTGCGGTACGCGGTGGATCAGCAGAAGGGCGTGCGTTTCCTCAACGAGTTCAAGCGCCTCGACGTCGGCTTCGCCTTCAAGAAGGGCACCCCCTTGGCACCCGCGTTCCAGGCCGCGGTGAACGCGCTCAAGGCGGACGGCACCTACGACCGGATCCTGAAGAAGTGGGGCATCGGCGCGTCGGCGATCAAGACCTCGCAGATCTCACCGCCCGAGATCAGGTGACACGGACCCGCGGTCCGGAGCCAAGAGCGGAAGCGGGGTCCCGGCCCGGCCGAGCCCGGATCACTGGCGCGGGTCCCTGACGCGGATCGCTGGCCCGGGTCCCGAAGCCGACTCCGCCCCGGCTCCGGGGCCGGGACGGCGCGGTCCCGCCACGTCGTGAACCGGGCCTCCGCTCAACAGTCGCACCCGCAGTCGCAGCAATCGCACCCGTCGCAGCACTCCCCGCAGTTGCCGCAGCAGTCACACGCATCGCAGCAGTCGCACTGACTGCACAGTCCCTCGCGGCGCTGACGGGTCCACGGGTCCTCGAAGGTGCCGCAGCACATCTGGCAGGTGCAGGCCAGCCCCGCCCACACCAGGCAGCCGGCGATCAGTCCTCGCCGGTCCCGCGGGGGCTCGGGCGGCGGCTGCGGCGGGCCGAAGGGATTTCCGGGGCTCGGCGCGTACGGATTGCCGGGCGGCGGGCCGAAGGACCCGGTCTGCCGCGCACCCGACGGGCGGCCGGCTCCGTCCGGTACCGCAACGCCCGCCCCGTGCGAGCACGCCGTGGTGCCGAACGCCCGGTCCACCGACTGCCGCAGTTCGTGCACCAGCAGCACGTGGGCCAGCTTGTCGTCGGTGAATTCCGCGTCGCGCAACGCCAGCCGTACCCCGCGCAGCGCGTCGTCGCACAGCCGTCGGGCCTCGGCCCGCGAGGTGCCGGTCGCGGTGAGCGGGTTCCAGGCACCCGACGCGGCGTCAGCTTCCTGGTCCTCCACGGCATCCAGCAGATGCGCCAGGCGCCCGAAGAGCCGGCCCGCCTCGGCCAGCGGCTCCGCGTTCCGCGGCCTGCCCGCGAGTATCGCGGTGTGGGCGAAGGCGGCCGCAGTGGCGGTCTCGGTGGGCTCGGTGACCGTGAGCAGCGGGGTGCCGGGCCCGGCGAGCAGCTCGATTCCGGTCTGCCGGTCGACGGCGTCGACGAGGAGCGCCGTGTCGAAGCCGAGTTGCGCGCCGGTGCGCGCACCGGCGCGGTCCCAGCCCGCCGCGACCCGGCGCGCGGCAGCAGCGACCGGGCGGCGCCTCAACAGGCCGTCCCGGTCGGCGACGTGGTCCCGTACCTTCGCCGACGCCAGCACCAGCGACACGGCGGCGGCCAGCCTGGCTCCCTCGCCGTGGGCGACCGGAGCGGTCCGCATGGCGCGCAGCGGGCAGGGTCCCGCGGTGCGCCGCCATCCGTTGGTGCGTTCGGCCTGAGCCTCCGTCAGGACCGAGACGATCAGGCCGTCATAGTTCGTCACGATGCGGGCGAATTGCCCATGGTCCGAGCGAAGTGCCAGACAGAGCCCGCAGAGATGGGCCATCCACTCGGTCCTGAGCCCCTCGGACAACCGGTGCGTACAGGGCCTGACGATTCCGAACACGACGATCCCCCGAGAGTCGTTCACCCGTGCGCCGAGCTCGTGCGCGTGCGCGACATGCATCGTATCGAGCGCCCCGTTCACCCGTACGTCCTCCGTGTCACCCATACGGAGCGGCGCATCATATTTTCTTTCCTCCAGGCCCCTGATGCAGGAGGAACCTTGACGAACCGCCACATCTTCTGCACCAGTACCGTCACGAATCCCCTGCGCGCCGACTATCCACTTGGCGCACGATCCGCATCATGGACGACCATAGGGATACGAAAGAGATGCGGAACATCACGGAACCGCGGTGAGAGGAGGCGTCCATGGGATCGGTGCGCAAGGCGAGTGCCTGGCTGGGCCTCGTGGAGGACAACGACGAGCGGTACTACGACGACGACGAGTACGCCGGGGGTGCGCAGACCGGGACCGGCCAGGTCTGGGTGACCGATCCCCGGGTGCAGGTGGCTTCCGAGACGGCCGAGGAGACGGGCCGCCGGATCGCCACCGTCACCCCGGACAGCTTCCGGGACGCGCGAGGCATCGGCGAGCTCTTCCGGGACGGCGTGCCGGTGATCGTCAACCTCACGACCATGGACCCCACGGACGCCAAGCGCGTCGTGGACTTCGCCGCGGGGCTGACCTTCGGGCTGCGCGGTTCGATCGAGCGCGTGGCCACCCGGGTCTTCCTGCTGACGCCGGCCGACACCCGGGTGGTCAACGGCGAAGCCGCCGGCCGGCCGGCCGACGGCTTCTTCAACCAGAGCTGAGCAGGGCGCTCGCCAACCGGTCTACCGGAACGCGTCGAGACCGGTGAGCGCCTTGCCCAGCACCAGCTGGTGCATCTCCACGGTTCCCTCGTAGGTGAGCACCGACTCCAGATTCGTCGCATGGCGCATCACCGGGTACTCCAGCGAGATCCCGTTGGCGCCGAGGATCGTGCGCGAGGTGCGGCAGATGTCGATCGCCTCCCGCACATTGTTGAGTTTTCCGAAACTGACCTGCTCCGGCCGGAGCCGGCCCGCGTCCATCCGCCGGCCCAGATGGTGGGCGAGCAGGATGCCCTTGTGCAGTTCCACGGCCATGTCCGCGAGCTTGGCCTGGGTGAGCTGGAAGCCGCCGATCGGCCTGCCGAACTGTTCCCGGGTCCGCGCGTAGCCGAGGGCCGCCTCGAAGGCGGAGCGCGCCGCGCCCATGGCTCCCCAGACGATGCCGTAGCGGGCGTGGCTGAGACAGCTGAGCGGGCCGCGCAGACCGGTGGCTGCGGGGAGTACGGCATCGGCGGGCAGCCGTACCTCGTCGAGGACCAGCTCACTGGTGACCGAGGCGCGCAGCGACCACTTGTGCTTGATCTCGGGCGCCGTGAAGCCCGGGGTGTCGGTCGGCACGACGAATCCGCGGATTCCGCCGCCCGCGCCGCCCTCGTCGGTCTGCGCCCAGACGACGGCGACCCCGGCGACCGAGCCGTTGGTGATCCACATCTTGCGACCGGTGAGGACCCAGTCCCCCCCTCCGTCGCGCCTGGCGTACGTCCGCATCCCGGCCGGGTCGGAGCCGTGGTCCGGCTCGGTGAGACCGAAGCAGCCGATGACCTCGCCGGCCGCCATGCCCGGCAGCCACCGCTGCCGCTGCTCCTCGGAGCCGAAGCGGTGGATGGCGTACATGGCGAGCGATCCCTGCACGGAGACCAGCGAGCGGATCCCCGAATCCGCCGCTTCGAGTTCCAGGCAGGCCAGCCCGTACTGCACGGCGGTGGCGCCCGCGCAGCCGTAGCCCTGCAGGGACATGCCGAGAGCACCGAGCGAACCGAGCTCGCGGGCCAGTTCCCGGATGCCGGGCAGCTCGCCGTTCTCGTACCACTCGGCGATGTGCGGCAGCACGCGGTCGGTGGCCCAGTCCCGGACGGTGTCGCGGATAGCGAGGTCCTCGGGTCCGAGCAGGTCGTCGATGCCGATGGGGTCGGCGGGGTCGAAGGGCGGGAGCTTCGAGGACGGGGTGGTGGACATGAGGGCGCCTCCGGCGGCTCGCACGATGCTAAAACTAGCAGTGTTAGTTATGGCCTCGTGTCGACGTTACGGCTCAGTGTCCCGCCCGTCCAGAGCCGGTCGCCTCGGCGGGTCGGCGCCGGGCGGGCAGCGCGAGCGACCGCTGCGTGCGGCCCGCAACGACGGGCGCCTCGTGCGGCTCGGGGTGTTCCGGCGCCTCGCCCGCGCCGGCGTCCCCGGTTTCGCGAAGGGCCGGCGACGGGCACTCCATCGCGCGCGGCAGCCGCAGCGCGGCGAGCGCCCCGGCCAGCAGCAGGGCCGCGCTGACCAGCAGCGTGACATGCAGCCCGGTGATGAAGGCGTGGCGGGCCGTGGAGCGCAGCGCCTCGCCCAGCGGACCGCCGAGCCGGTCCGCCACCTGGTAGGCCTCACCCAGCGAGTGGGTGGCGGCCGCGCCGTCCCCGACGGGGACACCCTCTCCGGGGAGCTTCGCGAGTCCGGGGGCGTAGGCGGCGTTCATGACACTGCCGAGCAGGGCGATACCCATGCCCGCGCCCAGCTGGTACGAGGTCTCGCCGATCGCCGCCGCCCCGCCCGCCCGGTCGGCCGGGGCATCACTGAGCATGGATTCGTATGCCCCGAAGAGCGTGCTCTGCAGTCCGAAGCCGAGTGCGACGAACGCCGCGGTCAGCAGGCCGGGCCGGTCGTGCTGCCCCATCGCGGTCAGGATCAGCACCGAGGCAGCCGTGAGCACGAAGCCCCAGCCGACCATCCGCCGCGGTCCGACGCGGCGCAGCGTGTACGACCCGGTGGCGCCCGCGGCCATGGCCGCGAAGGTGAGCGGCAGCAGCCGCAGACCGGTCTCCAGCGGGCTCAGCCCGAGCACGAGCTGGAGGTACTGCACGGCTATCAGTTCCAGCCCGACCAGGGCCAGCATGGCGAGGACGATGCAGCCCACCGCGGTGGAGAAGGCCGGCCGGGCGAACATCCCGATGTCTATCAGCGGATGCGTACGGCGCTTCTGACGGCGCACGAAGGTGACCAGCAGTACGGCCCCGATCAGCAGCGGGGCAAGTGTGACCGGGCTCAGCAGCCCCTCCCCGGTGCCCGCCCGCTTCACCCCGAGGACCACGCCGAGCACACCGGCCGCGGCCATCAGCGCGCCCAGCACGTCCCACGGGCCGTCGTCGCTGCCGCGCGACTCGGGCAGCAGCAGGCGGCCGACCGGCAGGACCAGGGCCATCAGCGGGACATTGATCAGAAAGACCGAGCCCCACCAGAAGTGTTCGACCAGGAAGCCGCCTATGACGGGCCCGGTGGCCGCTCCGACGGCGGCGACCGCGCTCCAGACGCCGATCGCCACGGCCCGTTCGCGCCGGTCGGGGAAGACCTGCCGGAGGATCGACAGCGTCGCGGGCATGATCATCGCCCCGCCGACACCGAGCAGGGCGCGCGCCGCGATCAGTGCGCCGGGGCTGCCGGCCATCGCGGCGATCGCGGAGGCGACACCGAACAGGGCATAGCCGAGCAGCAGCACGCGGCGCCGGCCGACCCGGTCGCCGAGGGTGCCGAAGAGGATCAGCAGCGAGGCACAGACCAGCGGATAGGCGTCCACGATCCAGAGCAGACCGGCGGCGCTGGGCCGCAGGTCCTCGGTGACGGCGGGGACCGCGACGTGGAGCACGGTCGCGTCGAGTGCGACGAGCAGCAGGCTGAGGCAGAGGACGACGAGGACGACCCATCGATTGGCACCGTCGGCGGCTGAGCGCAGCCGGATTCGGGCTGTGGTCGTCCCGGACATGCATGTACCTCCCAAAAGGTCCCTCGCGTTCGGCGGGCCAGCCGGGGACGCGGCGGTTCGCCACCCCTCGGGGCCCGGCATCGACGGGCGAGTGATCCGTCAGCGTACGCGAGTTCGGAGCACCCACACGTGGTCCACCTCATACCCCGACGAGCCGTGGAGTGTGGCGTGCGCCACGCCGCGTCGCCGCCCGGAGCCCGTCGGACCTGCGCGGACGACCGCCACCCGGGACCGCTCGGGGCTGCGCCGCCGGCCTCCGTACCCGGCACAGAAGGTACCCGGCGTCACTCCGGCACCACCGGCCGGGCCTGCGCCGAAAGCGGTCGGTGACCGGACGGACACCTTCGGTTCCATCCCTTCGAGGGGCCGGATAAATTCATACCGACACCTCCTTCGTTTTTCTTCCCACCCCCAAACACCCTTCCGAAATAAGTGCGAAATAAAAAGCGTGGAGGCTTGTCGGGGCGCTTCTTCGCGTCAGGAATTAAGGTCCGACTGAGACATAGTCCACATCACATCGTCATCACAAAGAGACCGGATCGACCGGTCCACGCACTAACTCGCTGTAACGTCGATTGGGTGCGTACCGACATCTTTGCCCGCCTGGACCGGGAGCCGGAGCCGCCGAAGATAGAGCCACCGCGGATGAGCCGTCACCGCATCGCTCTCTTCGGCGGGACGTTGGCGTTCTATCTCGCCATCGTCGTCGCCGTGCTGGTCTCCTCCTGGCTGGTGACTCTGGACTGGAAGGTCATGCTCTTCCGGCCCTATCAGCAGTGGCCGCAAATCCATGCGTTCCTCGACTACTACATCGTGCTGGGTCAGCGCGGCCCCACCGCCACCATGGTCGCCTGCTGGCTCGGCTGGCGCTCCTGGCGGCAGCACACACTGCGGCCCCTGCTGACACTCGGCGCCGCACTGCTGCTGCTCAACGCGACGGTCGGTGCGGTCAAGATCGGCCTGGGGCGGCTCGGCCCGCACTACGCGACCCAGATCGGCTCCGCCGAACTCTTCGCCGGCGGCGATATATTTCCGTCGGGCCACACCGCCAACGCGGTCGTGACCTGGGGGATCCTCGCCTACCTGGCGACCACCCCGCGGGCCAGACGCTATCTGTCGGCCGTGTCCGCGATCGTCTCGCTCGGCGTCGGGCTCACCACCGTCTACCTCGGCACGCACTGGCTCAGCGATGTGCTGCTCGGCTGGGCCGCGGGGCTGCTGATCCTGCTGGCTCTGCCCTGGGTCGAGCCGCTGATCACCCGGGCCGAGGCCTGGATCTTCGCCCAGCGCGAGATCCTGCGGGGACGCGCCCGCCCCGTTCCCTCCCTGCCCGTCGCGGTGGGTGGACCCCGGACCGCGCTGCCCGCGCAGCTGGACGGCGGCGACGCCGTTACGGAGAGCCCGGTGCTGGAACCGGTCGCCGCGGGCACGGTCACGGGTCCCCGCCCGCGTACCCACCCGGCCCCGCCGTCGCATCTGGTGCGTTCGGAACGGACTCCGGTCACCCCGGCCGGGAGTCGGCGCCCGCCGCACACGGACCGTACGCCCCGCGGCGGCACGGCCCCGGCCCGCCCGGTGTCCGGCGGCTGAACAGCGCCGGGAGCCGGTACGCACAGCCGCTCCCCAGCACAGCGAAGGCCCCGACTCAGGTCGGGGCCTTCGCTGTACCCGAAGCCCGAAGCCCGAAGCCCGGAACCCGGAACCCGGAACCCGGAGCCCGGCCGCGGCGGTGCTCAGCCCACCCAACAGCGGGTGACGACGGCGTCGACGGCCTCGAAGTTGATCCGTCCGCCCCGGTACTCCATGGTGATGATCGCCCCCGGCGGCAGCGATCTGACGGTGGTCCAGCCATGGCTGCGCGCTCGCCGTTCGGCCACGTCGACAGCGAGGCCGACGTACGCGCCGGGTGCGTCTTCGGGCTGGACGGGAGGGGTCGGTATAGGTGCCATGTCTCTCACCGTAGGCTCCCCCGGACCGCGACGGAAGCCGGGGCGCGGGCTGCCCCACGGCATCCTCACGTCCCCCGCCTGTCACGCTTGTGTCACAGGATCTCGACACATGAGCTGCCCGGATCACGCCGCCCGGACATGCGACCCACGACCCGACACACAGTAATCACACAAGCCGGGAAACGATCATACGGAACACCTGAAAACGAAACGGATTACACCGTATCGAGCAGCCGGAATTGCCGTGCTCAATAACCCGCGTAAATGAGCATGCCACCGGGAATTCACGCTTCCTTATGGCACCCTTATCCTTTGGTCACAAAATCCGTGCCATGGACCGGCACTACCGCCCACCGCTGCCCGTATAGCGGACAAGCCGAACCTTCGGTTCGCCGCGGGGGGAACACCGGTGGAGGCGCTCAGCCCAGGGCCCTCGACAGCCGGTCCCTGACCGCTCTGATGGCGTCATTGAGCTCCGGGGGTTCGACGACCTCGAAGTCGATCCCCATCAGCACGACGTGGATGACCAGCACATCAGGACTCGTGGCCCCGGTGCGCAGCAGACAGCTGTCGGCGCCGTCCGCCTCCAGCACCCCGGCGGACGGCGGGATCCGTTCCGCCGCGCGCTCGATACCCGTCTTCAGCCGGATCACCGCACGGGTCGCGTACGCGCCGGTGGAGATGCCCTCCGAGACATAGGCGGCCAGGTCCGCGGCCGGTGCGTCGCGCGGCACGAACCTCGGGCCGTGCGGCGGCGTGGGGGTGATCCGGTCCGCACGGAACGTACGCCAGTCCGCGCGGTCCAGGTCCCAGGCGACCAGATACCAGCGGCGTTCCGTGCACACCAGCCGGTGCGGTTCGACGGCCCGGCGCGACACCGAACCGGAGTGGTCCCGGTACTCGAAGCGCAGCCGCTCGCTGTCCCGGCAGGCTCCGGCCAGTTCGGTGAGCACACCCGGGTCGGCAGTGGACGCACCGGGCCCGCGCAGCAACGGCACCGTGAAGGTGTTCAGCGCGTTCACCCGGCGCCGGAGCCGGTCCGGCAGCACCTGTTCCAGCTTGGCCAGGGCGCGTACGGAGGTCTCGCCGATGCCCTCGACCCCGTTGCCCGCCGCGGTGCGCAGCCCGACGGCGACGGCGACGGCCTCCTCGTCGTCGAGGAGCAGCGGCGGCAGCTGCGCACCGGCGCCGAGCCGGTATCCGCCGCCCGTGCCGGGGGCGGCGTTGACCGGGTAGCCCAGTTCGCGCAGCTTGTCGACATCGCGTCGGACGGTCCGTGGTGTGACTCCGAGCCGCTCGGCGAGATCGGCGCCCGACCAGTCCCGGTGCCCCTGGAGCAGTGAGAGCAGGCGCAGCAGTCGTGCCGAGGTCTCCAACATGGGGCGAGTCTGCCAGGGATCGCGGACAGCCCGCGTCCGCGATCGGCTGCCGAGGCCTTACCGGGCCGGCGTCGGACCGGGTTCGATCCGGACGCAGAGGTCGTTCTCGGCCGAGTAGCAGGGGGTGGCGCGCACCCCCTCCCCGACGCCACGTCCCGGGTAGACGTAGATGTTCTTGCGGTCCCAGACGTCGTCGAGGAGGCGGGAGATCCGTACGCCGTCGGCCGGCGCACCGGTCGACGTGCCGGGGATCAGCCAGAGCGTCCACAGCTGCTTCCCGGTGACCGGCCCGGCGGCCAGCCGGTCGAGGGGCAGCGTGAAGGAGAACGTGTCCTTCTTCCCGGTGACCGGCACCCGGCAGACCCGCTCGGTGGTACCGGCCACGCGCGCCTCGACGCGGGCGTCGTCGCCGAGACCGGTCCCGTACAGCGTGCCCTCGACGGTCATCGCGTCCCGGTCGAAGGTGACCGGTCCGGCCTCGGCGTGCGGCGAGCGGATCCAGCAGTGCAGGGCGAGCCGGCCGTCGACGGTCGGATACGGGATGCGGACGACGATCCGCCCGGTCCGCGGCGTGCGGTCCATGAGGAGCCGCAGATCCCTGATCCCGGGCTCGACGGCCACCCCCTCGTCCTCGCCCGGCTTACACAGATAGACGTCCCAACGTCCCTCGGCGGGTTCAAGGGCGCTCGGCAGCTCCGCCCGCAGCCGTCCGTCACCGAGCGGGCTCAGCGGCAGTCGCAGGGTGCCGTCGGCGGCCCCCTTGCCGCCGCGCAGCCTCAGCAGCAGTTCGGGTGCCTTCCCCTCCGCGCGGAGACCGGGGTCGAGGTCGAAGGCGATCTCGCCGTCGGGACCCGCGGTGCAGTCGGCTCGTGGTGTCAGTCGCTCTGCGGAGACGGTCATGCGGGCTTCCCCTTGCGGATGGCGTCGGCGGCCTTGTAGCGCAGGGCGTACGCCCCGTCGAGCACGGTGCCGCGGGCGCGGTGCAGTGTGGTGCGCAGAGCGCCGTGCGAACGGCCGCTCGGGGCCCTGGAGGCGAGTTCGGTGAAGAGCCGCTCATGGCGTTCGGCGATCCGCGACGGATCGAACCGCTGCGACGCGGCCAGCGCCGCGCGTCCCGCCCGGTGCCGCGCTTCGTCGTCGTCGATCAGACCGAGCAGGGCCGCCGCCACCGCCGCTGTGTCACCGACGGGCACCAGCCGCCCGTCCGTGCCGTCCTCGATGATCTCGCGGGGGCCGTGCGGGCAGTCGGTGGCGACGACCGGCAGGCCGCAGCGCATCGCCTCGACGATGGTCATGCCGAAGGACTCGCGGTCGGACGTGACCGCGGCGATCGCCCCCTTGGGCCACTCGGCCTCCAGCGGGTTGACCGAGCCCATCAGGAACACGTGGTTGTGCAGGCCGAGTTCACCGATGAGGGTGAGCAGCGCCTGCCGCTCGTTCCCGGTCGCGTCACCGCCGCCGTAGATGCGCAGCCGCCAGTCCGGACGGGCGGCGACCACGTCGGCGAAGGCCCGGACCAGCAGGTCGTACCGCTTGACCTTGTGCAACCGACCCGCGGCGATCACCCACTTGCTGTCGCCGTCGGCGGGCGCGATCCCCGGCGCGGGCACGCTGTTGGGGATGGACTCGATCCGCACACCGGGCAGCTTGAACCCGCTCCGGTAGGCACGGGCGTCGGCCTCGGTGACGGTGGTGATCGCGTCCAGCAGGGCGTAGCGGTGCCCGATCTCGCGGCGCAGCCGGTAGCCGTGGCTGTCGAGGGTGAGGTGCTCCTGGCCGATCCGGACCGGACCGCGCCGGGTCTGCCTGCTGATCTGCACGTTGAGCCCGGGGCGGGTTCCGACCACGACGTCCGCGTCCAGCGACCGCAGATGGTCTGCCACCCGCGCGTCGGTCAGCCTGCTGTACTGCCGGTACCTGCTGTCGCCACGCGGGAACACGGCTGCGGGACGGGCGTGTTCGGCCGCGTCGCCGTCGTACGTCGGGCTCTTCTTCCGCAGGTCGACGAGGTGGCCCAGACGCACGCCCACGGGAGCGCCCAGCGCCGGAACGTCCCGGTGCCGGAAGACGGAGACGATCTCGACGTCATGGTGCTCGGCCAGCGCCCCGGCGAGATTGAACGTCGTGCGGATCGTGCCCCCGACTCCGTAGGCGTTGTGGAGCAGGAAAGAAATGTGCATAAAACAGTGCATCTCCCGGTTCGGCCGACCAGCGGAGGGCGGTACTACCCATGACGACGCGGACCGGCCGGAGGTTCACTCCTGACATCGGCCAGTTTCAGCCGTTTTCATATTCGCCTGTTTTCCTGATTTGTCGATGTATCGGCGAACCACTCCCTGGCCGAGTCGATCACATCACCTCACGACCAATCGGGACAAATAATCCGTAAAGGGCCCTTCCGATCCCGAGATTCACCCTCGGCGTCGGATGGTTCGATTACGTTCCCTTTCTCGCGTGACCCCGGCCGCGGATCGCCCGTTGTCTTCTTCATGAGCCGGGAACCGCTCGGCCCACGCAACGAGTTCGAGGAGCCACCCGTGCCGCGCATGCTCGACGTCAGCGAGGACGTACGCGCCGAGATCGGCGACGCCGAAGCCGACCGGCTGCTCGTCGGCGACAACACCCCAGGCAGCTACGACTGCACCTCCTGCCGCACTCCCGGCGACTCCGAGCAGGAACGCACCAGCACGGTGCTCTTCGTCGGTGACGAGACCGCCGTCCTCGCCTTCGCCCACGCGAGCTGCATCCCCTCGCAGGTCGTCCAGGTCGCCGAGGAGCAGCTTCAGGGCGCGGTCCGCAGCATCACCGGCAGCGACGCGGAACGCCCGGAGGGCCCGAGCACCGAACAGGCCGTCCTCGGGGTCACCAGCGGCCTCGTCCTGATCGACGACGAGCTCCATCCGGCCCTCGTCGTCGAGCCGACCGGCGCCATCGCCCGTCCGGGCACCGACGGCAGCCGGGGAGACGAGTTCCTGCAGCTGCTGCTGGAGCAGGGCTTCCATCCGGTCCGCCGGGTGGACGGGATGCCCCCGGTGCTGCGCGGCTGGTCGATCCTGCTCGCCATGGGCCGGCTGCACGCCGTGCTCCAGCCGGGCACCGGCGGCGCCCCCGTCGCCTGGTGGCAGGCACACGCGCCGCTCCAGGTCACCGAGGGCTGGCGAACGGCGGCCAACAAGTCGCAGACCGTGCTCGTCTTCGCCGCCCCGGCGGGAGCGATCGGCCAGCAGCCCCGCGAGGACCTGTTGCGCGACGCCCTGGACAAGGCCGCCGCCGCCGGGCTCCTGGTCGCCGCGGCGATGCCGCTGGCCGGGACCTGATCGTGTCCGTCGGCTCCTCGCGCCTGCGGCGAACAGCTATTTCTCCGCCGGGCCCGCATCCGACGGACACCGGGGTCGTTGGCACATACGTGCACGCATACGACTCCTCCCACCAGCGCCCGAGCCCGATCCCTGCCATGCGTCCCTCGCAGGAACCCTTGGGCGGTCAGTCCCAGACCCCGATCTACGACGCGCTGTACTCGGAGTACCGCCGGTCGTTCCGGGCGCTGCCGGGCGATCGGAGCGGCGAGGAGAATCTCGGCTTCATTGCCTTCGGCTCCGGGCTCTTCGGCAGCCGCCTCCCGCTGAGCGGCCACTCCGGTCACTCCACCGGCCTCTCCGCACACAGCACGACAGCCGGACACGGCAGCGGCGCGAGCACGCACACCGGCAGCCTGGGTTCCTGGCAGCGGGTGGGGAGGCACTCCGGACGCACCCAGCCCGCGGCTCTGCCCCCGGGATCGCGAGGGGCCTGACCGTATGAGAGAGCCCAGGACCGTACCGGATCCGGAACGGTCCTGGGCTCTCTCACGGGCCCTTGCGTGCTACTTGTTGCGGCCGCGCTTCTCGCGGACCCGCACCGAGATGTGGATCGGGGTGCCCTCGAAGCCGAACTCCTCGCGCAGGCGGCGCTCGACGAAGCGCCGGTAACCGTGCTCCAGGAAGCCTGAGGCGAACAGCACGAAGCGCGGCGGCTTGGTGCCCGCCTGGGTGCCGAAGAGGATCCGGGGCTGCTTGCCGCCGCGGACGGGGTGCGGGTGGGAGGCGACGATCTCACCGAGGAAGGCGTTCAGCCGACCGGTGGGGACGCGGGACTCCCAGCCGGCGAGGGCGGTCTCGATCGCCGGGACCAGCTTCTCCATGTGACGACCGGTGACCGCGGAGACGTTGACCCGCGGGGCCCACGCGACCTGCGCGAGCTCCGTCTCGATCTCGCGCTCCAGGTAGTAGCGGCGCTCCTCGTCGAGGGTGTCCCACTTGTTGTACGCGATCACCAGGGCACGCCCGGCCTCCACGGCCATGGTGATGATGCGCTGGTCCTGGACGCTGATGGACTCGGCGGCGTCGATCAGGACGACGGCGACCTCGGCCTTCTCCACAGCGGCGGCGGTACGCAGCGAGGCGTAGTAGTCCGCCCCTTCCTGGAGGTGGACGCGACGGCGGATACCGGCCGTGTCGATGAACTTCCAGGTGATGCCGCCCAGCTCGATCAGCTCGTCGACCGGGTCACGGGTGGTGCCCGCGAGCTCGTTGACGACGACGCGGTCCTCGTTCGCCACCTTGTTCAGCAGCGAGGACTTGCCGACGTTCGGACGGCCGATGAGCGCGATCCGGCGCGGTCCGCCGATCACGGTGCCGAAGCGCTGCGCCGGGGCCTCGGGCAGCGCTTCGAGTACGGCGTCGAGCAGGTCGCCCGTGCCTCGCCCGTGCAGCGAGGAGACCGGGTGCGGCTCGCCGAGGCCCAGCGACCAGAGCGCGGTGGCGTCTGCCTCGCCGCTCTGGCCGTCGACCTTGTTGGCGCACAGCACGACGGGCTTGCCGGCCCGGCGCAGCAGCTTGACGACGGCCTCGTCGGTGTCGGTGGCGCCGACAGTCGAGTCGACCACGAAGACGACCGCGTCGGCGGCCTCGATCGCGTACTCCGCCTGGGCGGCGACGGAGGCGTCGATGCCCAGCACGTCCTGCTCCCAGCCGCCGGTGTCGACGACCTTGAAGCGGCGGCCCGCCCACTCGGCCTCGTAGGTGACGCGGTCACGGGTGACACCGGGCTTGTCCTCGACGACCGCCTCGCGGCGGCCGATGATCCGGTTCACCAGCGTCGACTTGCCGACATTGGGGCGGCCGACGACGGCGAGCACGGGAAGCGGTCCGTGACCGGCCTCCCCGAGCGCGCCCTCGACCTCTTCGGCGTCGAAGCCCTCCTCCGCGGCGAGCTCCATGAACTCCGCGTACTCGGCGTCGCCAAGCGCTCCGTGCTCGTGGTCCGAGCCGTCGGAGTGAATCTGGTCGTTCATGAAGTCCGTTCCTCTTTGCATCATCATCGATGGGCCGCGACCACGCGGCCCACTACTCAAGTCTTACCTACGCCCGGTGAAACGCCTGGCCTCGTCCAGGTGGGCGGTCAGCCGCGCCTGGATCCGCACCGTCGCCTCGTCCAGCGCCTTGCGTGTCCGCCGCCCACTGCCGCCCTTGTCCGAGCTGCGCGCCCTCTCTTGCGCGTCGAAGGCATCACCGAAGACGACGTCGACCCGGCTGCGCAACGGCGGCAGTGCCGATATCAACCGTCCGCGGCGCTCGGTGCTTCCCAGTACGGCCACGGGGACGATCGGCGCTCCGCTGCGTACCGCGAAGTACGCGAGCCCGGCACGCAGAGAGGCGAAGTCGCCCTCGCCCCTGGTGCCCTCGGGGAAGATCCCGAGCACCCCACCGCCCTCCAGCACGCCGAGGGCGTCGATGATGGCGGTCCGGTCGACGGTCGTACGGTCCACCTTCAGCTGACCGATGCCGCGCAGGAACGGGTCGAGCGGGCCGACGAACGCCTCTTTCTTGATCAGGAAGTGGACGGGCCGGGGCGCGGTGCCCATCAGCATCGGACCGTCGATGTTGTGGGAGTGGTTCACCGCGAGTATGACGGGTCCGGAGGCGGGGACCTTCCACGCACCGAGGACGCGGGGCTTCCACAGCCCGTACATCAGCCCGATACCGATCCCGCGTCCGACCGCCGCGCCGCGCGGCGTGGGCGAGCCCGTGGCTCGGGTCACTGCGCGGCCCGCTTCTCCTCGACGAGGGTGACGACACACTCGATGACCTGCTGAAGAGTCAGCTCGGTGGTGTCGACCTCGACGGCGTCGTCCGCCTTGGCCAGCGGGGAGGTCTTGCGGCCGGAGTCGGCCGCGTCCCGCTTGATCAGCGCCTTCTTGGTGGCGGCGAGATCGGAGCCCTTCACCTCCGAGCTGCGGCGGGCGGCACGCGCCTCCGGCGACGCGGTGAGGAAGATCTTCAGGTCGGCGTCGGGCAGCACGGTGGTACCGATGTCGCGGCCCTCGACCACTATGCCCCGCTCGGCCGAGGCCGCGATCGTGCGCTGCAGCTCGGTGATCCGGGTGCGCACCTCGGGGACCGCGCTGACGGCGCTGACCTTGGAGGTGACCTCCTGGGTACGGATCGGGCCCGAGGCGTCCTCGCCGTCGACGGTGATGGTCGGGGCGGCCGGGTCCGTGCCGGAGACGATGACCGGCTTGGCGGCGGCGGTCGCCACCTCCATCGCGTCCTGCACGTCGATGCCGTTGTTCAGCATCCACCAGGTGATCGCCCGGTACTGCGCGCCGGTGTCCAGGTAGCTCAGGCCGAGCTGGGCGGCGACGGCCTTGGACGTGCTGGACTTGCCGGTGCCGGAGGGCCCGTCGATGGCGACGATCACTGCGGCCGGGGCCGTCCGGGCGGCGGCGCTTGCGGTTTCCACGGTGGTGGACACCTTCCTGGTACTCGGGGTGGGCGGGACGGGGACGCGCGAACCCGCCCCGCACAAGGTTACCGAGTGCCGGAGGGGTCCTCTGCACCCCTGTGGACAACCTCCTCGCGGGCCCGCCGCCCAGGGCCTACTGGCGCAGCGACCAGCCCCGCTCGCGCAGCGCCGCGCTCAGCCCGGCGGCCGCGCTCGGCTCGACCATCAGCTGGACCAGGCCGGCCTGCTGCCCGGTGGCGTGCTCGATGCGGACGTCCTCGACGTTGACCCCTGCCCGTCCGGCGTCGGCGAAGATCCCGGCCAGTTCGCCGGGCCGGTCGCTGATGAGTACGGACACGATCTCGTACGAGGCGGGGGCCGTCCCGTGCTTGCCGGGCACCCGGACCCGTCCCGCGTTGCCGCGGCGCAGGACGTCCTCGATGCCTTCGGTGCCTTCGCGGCGCCTGTCGTCGTCACCGGACTGCAGACCGCGCAGCGCCCGTACCGTCTCGTCCAGATCGGCGGCGACCCCGGCCAGTACGTCGGCGACCGGCCCGGGATTGGCGGAGAGGATCTCCACCCACATCCGGGGGTCGGAGGCGGCGATCCGGGTGACGTCCCTGATGCCCTGGCCGCAGAGACGTACGGCGGTCTCGTCGGCCTCCTCCAGACGGGCGGCGACCATCGACGAGATCAGCTGCGGGGTATGCGAGACCAGCGCGACGGCCCGGTCGTGCGCGTCGGCGTCCATGACGACGGGGACGGCGCGGCAGAGCGCGACCAGTTCCAGGGCGAGGTTCAGGACCTCGGTGTCGGTGTCACGGGTCGGGGTGAGGACCCAGGGACGGCCCTCGAAGAGGTCCGCGGTGGCGGCGAGGGGGCCGGATCGCTCCTTTCCGGCCATGGGGTGCGTACCGATGTACGGGGTCAGGTCGACGCCGTGGGCCTCCAGCTCACGGCGCGGGCCGCCCTTGACACTGGCGACGTCGAGGTAGCCGCGGGCGACGCCGTCCCGCATGGCCGTGGCCAGGACCGAGGCCACATGCGCGGGCGGCACGGCGATGATCGCCAGGTCGACGGGGCCCTCGGGCGCCTCGTCCGTACCGGCACCGAGCGCGGCCGCGGTACGCGCCGACTCGGAGTCGTGGTCGACCAGGTGGACATGGATCCCGCGCCCGGCCAGGGCGAGGGCCGCGGAGGTGCCGACGAGGCCCGTTCCGATGACGAGGGCGGTTCTCACTGGGCGATGTCCTTGCGGAGGGCGGCGGTGGCGCCGAGGTACACGTGTGCGATCTCGGACTTGGGGAGGTATGTCTCGACGTGCGCGAGGATGCGCACCACCCGGGGCATCGCGCCCACGACGTCCAGCTCCTGGGCGCAGATGAGCGGTACGTCGACGATACCGATCCCGCGCGCCGCGGCGGCCGGGAAATCGCTGTGCAGATCGGGGGTGGCCGTGAACCAGATGCTGATCAGATCGTCCGCGACGAGGTTGTTGCGCTCCAGGACGGCGGTGAGCAGGGCACTGACCCGCTCACCCATGTGTCCGGCCTCGTCCTGTTCCAGCTGGACGGCTCCACGGACCGCTCGTACCGCCACGTCGTGCTCCTCGCTTCTTCGTGCGTGTCGCGCCTGCTGTCCGCCTGCGTGACCTTTCCGCGTGATCAGCCTAGAGGGGTGGCGCGGCGGGCGGCCGGGGTGCTCTGCCAGTGAGACGGGGCGGCGTGCAGGGGGCCGGCCCCGCGGCCACCGGTGCGTGGCGGGCGGAACCTGCGGCCGGAGGGCTCCGCCGTGGTGACGGTCTGTCGACCGCCGTCGGCAGCGACCGGGCGATCTCGTCGGCCGCCTGTTCCGTGGAGACCCCGGCCTCCCGGGCGACCCTGCGCAGGGTCTCGTCCGGCAGTGCCTCGGCGATCTGGGAGCCGCTGACCGCCTGGTTCTCACCGGTGCCGACCCAGGAGTGCGCCTGGTCGACGAGGCCGGACCTGGTGAGCATCCCGATCAGCCCTTCGAGCGCGTTGCCACTGCCGCCCGTACCGCCCTGGCCGCCGCCCAGTGCGCCCAGCAGCGCGCCGAGGATGTTCCCTGCGCCGCCGGAGGCGCCGCCCTGGCCGCCCTGGCCGCCCTGACCGCCGCCCAGCAGACCGCCGAGCAGGCTGCCGAGGTCGTTTTCCGCCATGGTTACACCTTTCCAGAGGGGATGATTTATCGACAATGTCGATCAGATCCCGGGCTTCTGCCACTTGGGCCGGGCGGGCCGATCCCCCGCGCCCACCGTCACGGCGGCGGTCCCGGCACCGCGAAAACCCCCGGTGCAAGGCAATTTCGCTCGCGTACCCTCACCGGCATGATCAACGCCGATGCCGAGACTCTGGTACGTGACCACACGGTCTACTCCTGTGTGATGGGGTCACGCGCCTTCGGGCTCGCCACGGACGGCAGCGACACGGACCGGCGTGGCGTCTTCCTCGCGCCGACGCCGCTGTTCTGGCGGTTCAAGAAGCCGCCGACGCATGTCGAGGGCCCGGCGCAGGAGCAGTTCTCCTGGGAACTGGAGCGCTTCTGCGAGCTGGCCCTGCGGGCCAATCCCAATGTGCTGGAGTGCCTGCACTCGCCGCTCGTGGAGCACGTCGACACCGTGGGCCGTGAACTCCTTTCCCTGCGGGGGGCGTTCCTGTCCCGGCTGGCTCATCAGACCTTCGTCCGCTATGCGTGGGGCCAGCGAAGCAAGCTGGAGGCGGACATGCGGCGGTACGGGGCTCCGCGCTGGAAGCATGCCATGCATCTGCTGCGGCTGCTGACCAGTGGCCGGGATCTGCTGCGCACGGGCGAGCTCACGATCGAGGTGGGCCCGGCCCGGGAGGAGCTGCTGGCGGTGAAACGCGGCGAGGTGCCCTGGGCGGAGGTCGAACGCCGTATGACCCGCCTGACCCAGGAGAACGACGCGGCGGTCACCTCCTCACCGCTGCCGCCCGAACCGGACCGGGCCCGGGTGGAGGACTTCCTGGTCCGCACCCGCCGGGCGTCCGTGTCGTGGCCCGGCCACGGCTGAACGCCCCGCCCCGCCCGGTGGGCGGGGCGGGGCACCTGTCGGCCGTCTCCTCGGCACCGGCACACCGGTCCCTACGGTGACCCGGCCCCGCAGAACCCCGCCCTCGCGTCGTCAGCGCCCGCGTGCGCCCGGCGGCCGGTCCGGGACCGTGCGGGAGACGGACCCCCCGAAGGTCCACATCCTGTGCGGGCGCACCCCGGAGACCGTGGTGGACGGCAGGCGCGTCGTTCCCGTACGCGTGGATCAGGAGTCCCAGAGCGCCCCCAGCGAGAGCAGATCACTCCGGTACTCGATCCGTTCCGCCCACTCCTTGGGCCAGGCCCCCGCTCCCAGGTGCGCACCGGCGAGCGCGCCGGTCAGGCAGCCGAGGGAGTCCGAGTCGCCCCGGGTGCAGGCGGCCCGGCGCAGCGCGGTGACCGGTTCGTCGGGGAAGAGCAGGAAGCAGTGCAGGGCTGTGGCCAGGGCCTCCTCGGCGATCCAGCCGTCGCCGGTCGCCTCGCAGGGGTCGCTCTCCGGGGACGGCACGCGCAGGGCGTCCTGGACGCGGGCCAGGGCGGCAAGACATTCGTCCCAGCCCCTCTTGATGTAAAGCTCCGGCGAGGAGTCGCCCGCGTACCGCCAGAGGTCGCCGAGCCAGCGCGTGAGATAGCGGCTGCTGTTCTCGTAGGCGTAACTGCGCAGCTGCCCGATCAGGCCCCTCGGCTCCGCCCCCTGTGCCAGCAGGTACACCGCTCGGGCCATCAGATCGGACGCGGCGAGCGCCGTCGGGTGCCCATGGGTGAGGGCCGCCTGCAACTGGGCCGCGCCGGAGCGCTGTTCGTCGCTCAGCCCCGGCACGAGTCCGACCGGCGCGACCCTCATGTTGGCGCCGCAGCCCTTGGACCCGGTCTGGCTGGCCTCCTGCCAGAGCCGGTCGCTGTCGAGCAGGCGGCAGGCGGTCATGCAGGTGCGGCCGGGGGCACGGTTGTTGTCGGGCGAGTGGTACCAGTCGACGAACTCCTCACGGACCGGGCGGGTCAGCCGCAGCGGGGTGAGCAGCCCTCGGTCCATGGCGGTCCGAATGCCCCGCCCCAGGGCCAGCGTCATCTGGGTGTCGTCGGTGACGATCGCCGGCTTCGGCAGCCGCATCCGGCGCCACGGCCCGCACTTGGCGAGGATCGACGGCACGTTGTTGAACTCGGTCGGGAAGCCCAGTGCATCGCCGAGCGCAAGCCCGGTCAGTGCGCCGGTGGCGGCCTGTTTGGTGATGGTCCTGGTCACGATCACGTGGTTCTTCCTTCCGGTCTCAGGAGTGGTGGGTGCAAGGCGGTGGCGGCGCCCGCCCGGTAGAGAGCGGCCGGCTTCCCCCGTCCGCCGGTGCGGCGCGGCGGTCCCTCCACGGCCTGGACGAAGCCGGGTGTGGTGAGGACCTTGCGCCGGAAGTTGGGCCGGTCCAGCTCGACTCCCCAGACCGTCTCGTACACCTGCTGGAGCTCTCCCAGGGTGAACTCGGGCGGGCAGAAGGCGGTGGCCAGGCAGCTGTATTCGAGTCTGGCGCCGATCCGGTCGTGCGCGTCGGCAAGGATGTGGTCGTGGTCGAAGGCGAGCGGGCCGTGGGTCCGGACGTCCCACCACTGGGCGCTGGCGGCGTCTCCGCCACCGCGGGGTTCGGGCAGGTCGGGGACGAGTGCGGCGTAGGCGACGGAGACGACCCGCATCCTCGGGTCGCGGTCCGGGGCGCTGTAGGTGCGCAGCTGTTCCAGGTGGAGGGCCGAGACGGTGCCCTCGGTGAGGCCGGTCTCCTCGGCGAGCTCCCGGCGGGCGGCGTCCTCGGCCGACTCGCGGGGCAGGACGAAGCCGCCGGGCAGTGCCCAGTGGCCCTTGTAGGGGTCCTCGCCCCGTTCGACGAGCAGGACGTGCAGCCGACTGTCGCGGACCGTGAAGACGGCCAGGTCGACGGTGACCGCGAAGGGTTCGAAGGCGTACGGGTCGTAGCCCGCGGGGGCACCGGCGCTCATCGGTGCTCCGGGAGGGGGGCGGCGAAGCTCCAGCCGGCGGCGAGCAGGGTGTCGACAGCGGCCACGGCGGTGGCCAGGCGTTCCTCATGGGCCCCGGTGAGCTCGATGAACTCTCTTCCGGTACGGGTGAGTTCGGCCCGGAAGCGGTCGGTCATCCAGGGCCGCAGCTCCTCGCCGTCACGCAGCCCGTCGTCCTCGAAGGCGACCCCTTCGTGGTCGGTGAGCAGCCACAGATGGTGGGCGACGCGGTCGGCGGTCTCCTCGACGAGCGGGTTGCGGCCGCCGACGTACCGCTCGTGCCAGACGGTGGTGGCGAAGGAGTCGGTGTCGCAGAAGAGCACCGGCGAACCGGTGCGCGCGGCCGCCTCCTCCTTGACGTTCTGCGTCTCGGCGATCAGCGGGAAGTCATCGGTGGTGAAGGCGACGTCCTCCCACTGGGCCCCGGGCCACCGGGCGCGCAGCGCGGCCAGCTTCTGTTCGCTGAACTCCCGTCCGTACTCGGCGACGCAACGGGTCCGCGCCCAGACACCGCCGCGCCGCCGGTAGTGGTCGGCGAGGGCGCGGGCCATCGTCGTGGTGCCGGTGGATTCCGCGCCGAGGACGACGATCCGGCGGGCGAGCGCGGCCCGTACGGGCAGTTCGAGGAAGTCCCAGCAGCCGACCGGGTCCTTGCGGACGGCGGTGCCGGAGACCGGGAAGACCGTGCGGTCGGGGTCGACACAGACCGACTCGGCGCCGAACCTGCAGGCCAGTTCGTCCCCGTACGACTCCGAGGTGAAGACGGCGTCCACCGGTTCGGGCACGGCCTCGGTGAAGACGGCCATGTGCGCGTCCCAGATCGCCGGGTCGTGGAGGTCCATGCGGATGTCGTCGACGGCACCCACGACCTGTGTGTCCGGGTGCACCTCCCGCATCCAGGCCACCCGGTCGGCGAGCGGTACGGATTCGACGGAGGCGGCACACACCAGGACGGTCAGCCGCTCACAGCGGTCCTGCGCGGTGCGGACGAGGTGGTGGTGGCCGGCGTGCGGCGGGTAGAACTTGCCGAGGACGAGCCCGTGCGCGAAGCGCTTCACGCCATCACCTCCACGGGCCGCCGCACGGCGAAATCACGCCGCCAGTTGCGCAGGCCGATCAGGCACAACGTCAGGAAGCCGACGTACAGCAGGGAAGTCAGATAGAGCTCCTTGTACGCGTACAGCGGGATGTACACCACGTCGGCGGCAATCCAGAGCCACCACGACTCGACGAGCTTCCTGCACTGCCCGTACGTCGCCGTCAGGGACAACGCGGTCGTCAGGGCGTCCCAGAAGGGCACGGTCGAGTCGGTGGCGTGGTCCAGCAGGACGGTGAGGGAGAGGGTCCCCACCGCCCCCACCGCGAGCAGCCAGGTCCATTCGGTGCGCGAGGTGCGTCGCACCGGCAGGTCCGGCGCCCCTGGTCCACCCCCGTGGGTCCAGGTCCACCAGCCGTACGCGGCAAGGGCGATGAAGACGATCTGGAGTCCGGCGTCGGCGTACAGGCCTGACTGGGCGAACAGCAGGATGAAGAAGAGGTTGTTGGCGATGCCGATCGGCCAGTTGGCGAGGTGCTGGCGGGCCACGAGCCACACGCACAGCGCCCCGCTGCCGAAGCCGAGCACCTCGGTGCAGCTGACCGGGGTGTCGAGGACCGTCACCAGGGGCTGCTGCAGGGGGTCGAGGACATCCGCGAGACTCACTCCCGCCTCCTTAATAGTCAACTTGACTATAAAGGCAGAACGGTCGCAGCAAAAGGCCCGCGGCCGATTCCTGTTCGAAAATCGAAAGCAGGAACCGGCCGCGGGCCGTGGAGCGGACGGAGCCGGGGCGGCGCGTCCGGACGGGTCCTACAGGCCGACCTCGCGCATCAGCATGCCGACCTCGGTGTTGGTGAGGCGGCGCAGCCAGCCGGACTTCTGGTCGCCCAGCGGGATCGGCCCGAAGGACGTCCGGACAAGCCGCTCGACCGGGAAGCCGGCCTCGGCCAGCATCCGGCGGACAATGTGCTTGCGGCCCTCGTGGAGGGTCACCTCGACCAGGTAGTTCTTGCCGGTGTTCTCGACGACCCGGAAGTGGTCGGCGCGGGCGAAGCCGTCCTCCAGCTGGATGCCGTCCTTGAGCCGCTTGCCCAGGTCGCGCGGGAGCGGTCCCTGGATGGCGGCCAGGTAGGTCTTCTTCACCCCGTACTTGGGGTGGGTCAGGCGGTGGGCCAGCTCGCCGTGGTTGGTGAGCATGATGATGCCCTCGGTCTCGGTGTCCAGCCGGCCGACGTGAAAGAGCCGCGTCTCACGGTTGGTGACGTAGTCGCCGAGGCACTGACGGCCGTCCGGGTCCTCCATGGAGGAGACGACACCGGCGGGCTTGTTCAGCGCGAAGAAGAGATACGACTGCGCGGCGACGGTCAGACCGTCGACCTTGATCTCGTCCTTGTGCACATCGACGCGCATGCCCTGCTCGACGACGATCTCGCCGTTGACCTCGACGCGGGCCTGCTCGATCAGCTCCTCGCACGCGCGGCGCGAGCCCATGCCGGCCCTGGCGAGGACCTTCTGCAGCCGCTCGCCCTCCTGCTCGGCGCCCGGGAAGGTCTTGGGCGTCCTGATGTCGGGCTTGTTCGCGTACCTGTCCCGGTTGCGCTGCTCGATCTTGGCGTCGAGCTCACGCGGACGGGACGGGGCGCCCTGGCGACGCGGGCCGCCGCTCCGGCCGCTACCGGCCTGCGCGGGCTTCGGACCGCCCTTGGCGCCGCCGCGGGCCGCGGCGCCGCGGCCCTTGCGGGGACCGTCGCCGCTCGTCTCCCCGGTGGAGCCGACGTCGTAGCGGCGCTCCTCGGGCCGGGGCCGACGGGGACGCTGCTCCTGCTTGCCGTCGCGCCCGGCGCCGGCACCCCGGGGATTCCGGTTGCCGCCGCTCCGGCCGCTGCCGCTTCCGCCGCTCCGGCCGCTGCCGCTTCCGCTGTTCCTGCCACTGCTTCGCATCAAAATTCCGTCTTGTCGTCTGCGTGAGTTTCCGGGGTGTCCGGTGCGTCCGGATCGAACGACGGCACACCCTCTAGCGTCTCGGCCTCGATCGCGTCCGCCTCGGGGAGGAAGGGCGCGAGCTCCGGGAGCTCATCCAGGCCACGCAGGCCCATCCGCTCCAGAAAGTAGTTCGTCGTCCTGTACAGGATCGCACCTGTTTCGGGTTCCGCGCCCGCTTCCTCGACAAGGCCCCGCTGCAGCAGGGTCCGCATGACCCCGTCACAGTTCACGCCGCGCACCGCGGAGACCCTCGACCGGCTGGCCGGCTGGCGGTACGCGACCACCGCGAGGGTCTCCAGTGCCGCCTGCGTGAGACGGGCCTGCTGACCGTCCAGGACGAAGCCCTCGACGGCCGCCGCGTACTCGGGGCGGGTGTAGAAGCGCCAGCCGCCCGCGACCAGCCGCAGGTCGAACCCGCGGCGCTGCACGGTGTACTCGTCGGCCAGCTCGCGCAGCGCGTCGGCGACGGCCCTGCGGGGCCGTTCCAGCACCTTGGCGAGGTGTTCCTCGGTGGCCGGCTCGTCGACGACCATGAGAACGGCCTCCAGCGCGGGCTTGAGATCAAGGTCCGCGACGTCAAAGCCCGTGGTGTCCTGCTGACTCATGCCTTCCCATCCTCCCGGACGTCCTGCGCCTCGGTCACCTCGGTGTCGAACTCGTCCGTCACGACGGGCTCGGCCCCCTCTCCACCGGCCCAGCGCACCAGGAGCTCCCCGAGCGCCTCGTCCTGGTCCAGCGCGACGGCCTTCTCCCGGTACAGCTCCAGCAGCGCGAGGAACCGGGCGACGACGGTGAGGGTGTCCGGGGCGTCCTCGGTGAGCACCCGGAAGCTGGTCTCCCCGGCCTCGCGCAGCCGCGCCACCACGATCTCGGCCTGTTCCCGCACGCTGACCAGCGGCGCGTGGATGTGGTCGACGTACACCTGCGGCTCGGGCTTCGGCTGCATCGCCCGCACGGCCAGCGCGGCGAACTTCTCCGCCCCGATCCTGATGACGACCTCGGGCAGCAGTTCGGCGTGGTGCGGCTCCAGGCCCACGGTCCGCGGGAAGCGCCGCCCCTCCGACTCCAGCCGGTCGCTGAAGATCTCCGCGACGCGTTTGTACGCACGGTACTGGAGGAGCCGGGCGAAGAGCAGGTCGCGCGCTTCGAGCAGAGCCAGATCGGCCTCGTCCTCCACCTCCGCAGCGGGCAGCAGGCGGGCGGCCTTCAGGTCGAGCAGGGTGGCGGCGACGACGAGGAACTCGGTGGTCTGATCCAGGTCCCAGTCCGGCCCCATGGCCCGGATGTGGGCCATGAACTCGTCGGTGACCTTGGACAGCGCGACTTCGGTCACATCCAGCTTGTGCTTGGAGATGAGCTGCAGCAGCAGATCGAACGGTCCCTCGAAGTTCGCCAGCCGAACGGTGAACCGCCCGTCGTCGGCGGGTTCGGGGGACGGGCCGGGTGCCGCTGCCTCGACGGGCTCGGGAGGCGGTACCGGTTCCGGGGAGCCGGCAGGCCCGGCCGGCGCCACAACCGTCACCGACGGGCCCGGGGCCGCCTCACCGGTGTCGGGCAGCGGCACGGCGGAGGATTCACCGTCGCCGCCCCCGTTCACCGCCGGTGCCGGAGCATGCCGACTGCCCGGACCTCGGCCCAAGGGGCGGCGAGGGGTACGGGCGGGGTCGTCGTTCGTCGGCATCAGGATCCAGGGGCAGCGGGACTCGGGCGGCGGGCGGTGGCCCGTACGGCAGGGGCCGGGCCGCTCGGCCGACGGCGGCATCCCCGGGCAGGCTACCGGCGCCCGCTCCGTCAGCGGCCGCGCAGCCGCCGTACGAGGATGCTCGCGTCGCCGCGCGACTCCAGGTCCGCGAGAACCACCGCGACCGCCTCGCGGACGATCCGTCCGCGGTCGACCGCGAGCCCGTGCTCCCCGCGCAGTACGAGACGCGCGTGTTCGAGGTCCATCAGTTCCTCGGCGGAGACATAGACGGTGATCTTCTCGTCGTGGCGCTCACGCCCGCTGGGCCGCCGGTTCGCCCCGCGCCCGCCGCCCCGCCTGCGCTGCTGCTGGACGGCGGGGGCGGGAACCGCCTCCTGTGCGGACGACGGCGCCGACGACTGCGCGGACGGCGAGGGCTGCTGGGGTCTGCGCCCCGACTGCTCCGTCGGCGCGACCCGGTCGCCGCCGCGGCTGCGCGATTCCCCCGCGTCGGCGTCCGCCGCGGAGTGCTCCTCCCGCGCGGCTGCAGCGGTGCCGGTCTCCGTCGTGCCCGCGGCCGGGCCGTCGGCCCCGGTGTCGCTCTCACCGGCCGGACCGGGAACCCGGGCCTCGCCGTTCACCTTGCGCCGCCGGTCCGCGGGGGACGAGGCCTGCAGACCCATCCCTCCGGTGGTACGGAACAGTTCGTCGGCCCCGGGCAGACTCACTCGGCGTGACACCGGGCGAGCACCTCCCTGGCGAGCTGGCGATAGGCGGCGGCACCGACCGAGTTGGAGGCGTACGTGGTGATGGGCTCACCCGCGACCGTGGTCTCGGGGAAACGCACGGTGCGCCCGATGACCGTGTGGTAGACGTGGTCGTCGAAGGCCTCGACAACGCGCGCGAGGACCTCGCGGCTGTGCACCGTACGGGAGTCGTACATGGTGGCGAGGATGCCGTCGAGCTCCAGATCCGGGTTGAGCCGCTCCTGGACCTTCTCGATGGTCTCCGTGAGCAGAGCCACGCCGCGCAGCGCGAAGAACTCGCATTCGAGCGGCACTATGACCTTGTGGGCCGCCGTCAGGGCGTTCACGGTGAGCAGGCCCAGCGAGGGCTGACAGTCGATCACGATGTAGTCGTAGTCGGCCATCAGCGGCTTCAGGGCGCGCTGCAGCGTGGACTCCCGGGCCACCTCGCTCACCAGCTGCACCTCGGCAGCCGACAGGTCGATGTTGCTGGGCAGCAGGTCCATGTTCGGGACCGCGGTCTTCAGCAGGACCTCGTCGGCCGACATGCCCCGCTCCATGAGCAGGTTGTAGACCGTGAGGTCGAGCTCCATCGGGTTGACGCCGAGCCCGACCGACAGGGCTCCCTGCGGGTCGAAGTCGACGAGCAGGACACGGCGTCCGTACTCCGCGAGTGCGGCACCCAGGTTGATGGTCGACGTGGTCTTG
Organism: Streptomyces sp. NPDC047515; assembly: GCF_040643055.1. Taxonomy (NCBI): domain Bacteria; kingdom Bacillati; phylum Actinomycetota; class Actinomycetes; order Kitasatosporales; family Streptomycetaceae; genus Streptomyces; species Streptomyces sp. NPDC047515. Next base: position 27,631 of record NZ_JBEYTM010000043.1, on the reverse strand, counting down.
CCGACGCCGCCCTTCTGGTTGCACATCGCGATGATCTTCGCGGGACCGTGATCGGTCAGCGGACCCGGGATCGGGAAGTAGGGCAGGGGCCGACCGGTCGGGCCGATCCGCTCGCGGCGCTGTCGGGCAGCGTCGGGCGCGAGGGTGGCCGCGTACTCCGGATCGGGCTCGTACTCGGCGTCGGGGTCGTAGAAGTGCCCCTGGGGCACCTCGTCGAAGTCGGCGAAGTGGGCGGTGTCTCGGCCACTCTCGTTGCCGGCCATGGCGTTCACGTGTAGGCCGTCCATCATCTGGGGGGCTGTCGTCATGTGCTGGTGGGTGGCGAAGGTGCGGACAGCGACGGAGCCGACAGCCTCCAGCCCGTTCGGGCTCTGGCCCCGTGCAGGCATCCCTGTTTGAACACCCCCGGGAGTAAATGTCGACTCATTCACAAGTCGTCTTACCTCCTTGGATGTGACCAGGAAACTTATCGATAGGTCAGCGTGGCACCATGCCGACGATTGGCGACTCTATGGCGTGTCACCGCTCCGCAGCAACACAATCCGCCGGACCCGGCCCGATGTGTCGGCAATCGAACACCTCCCTGTCAAGGGCACGCAGCCACCGGCGCACACTTTCAACAGGTGCACGAATCGGTTGAAGGGTTACGTTCGAGACGAGTTGTACGGGAACCCGCAGGGGCCCGAAACGCGTCCGGCCGGACCTTGCTCGGCAAGGTCCGGCCGGACGCGTGAGGTTGACGGGAGATGTTGACCGGTCAGCCGAGGAGCGAGCTCAGCTCGACGTGCTGCAGGCCGTGCGCCTCAGCCACCTCGCGGTAAACGACCTGTCCGTCATGGGTGTTGAGACCCTTGGCCAGCGCGGCATCACGACGCAGCGCCTCGGCCCAGCCGCGGTTGGCGAGCTCCACGATGTACGGCAGCGTGGCGTTGGTGAGGGCGTACGTGGAGGTGTTCGGCACCGCGCCGGGCATGTTCGCGACGCAGTAGAAGACCGAGTTGTGGACCATGAAGGTCGGCTCGGCGTGAGTCGTCGGGTGGGAGTCCTCGAAGCAACCGCCCTGATCGATTGCAATGTCGACAAGTACACTTCCGGGCTTCATCTTGGCGACGAGCTCGTTGGTGACGAGCTTCGGGGCCTTCGCACCCGGAATGAGCACGGCACCGACGACGAGGTCGGCCTCGACGACGGCCTTCTCCAGCTCGAAGGCGTTGGAGACGACCGTCTGCACCTTGGTACCGAAGATCTTGTCGGCCTCGCGCAGCTTGTTGATGTCCTTGTCGAGCAGCGTGACGTGGAAGCCGAGGCCGACGGCGATCTGCGTGGCGTTCCAGCCCGAGACACCGCCGCCGATGACGACGGCCTTGCCGGCCGCCGTGCCGGGCACCCCGCCGGGCAGCACGCCGCGGCCGCCGGCCGAGCGCATCAGGTGGTAGGCGCCGACCTGCGGGGCCAGCCGGCCCGCGACCTCGGACATCGGGGCGAGCAGCGGCAGCGCGCGGTTCGCGGTCTCGACCGTCTCGTACGCGATGGCCGTGGTGCCCGACTCCAGCAGCGCGTCCGTGCACTCGCGGGAGGCGGCGAGGTGCAGGTAGGTGAAGAGCGTCTGGCCCTTGCGGAGGCGGTGATACTCCTCGGCGACCGGCTCCTTGACCTTGAGCAGCAGGTCGGCGGTGGCCCAGACCTCGTCGGCGGTGGTGAGTATCTGCGCTCCGGCGGCGATGTACTCCTCGTCCGTGATGGAGGAGCCGGCCCCGGCGTTCTCCTCGACGACGACCTGATGGCCGTGGCGGACGAGCTCGTTCACACCGGCAGGCGTGATCGCCACGCGGAACTCGTTGTTCTTGACTTCGCGGGGGATGCCGACCTTCACGTCGATCACGGTCCTTGGCTCAGAGAGTTACCCGGACATAGCTACACATACCCGGATAGACACTGCGTAAATGGAGACACCGCGAACACACGCGGTAGAGCCAGTTTAATGAAGGACTTCTCGCTGTCTAGCCTTACAAAGCATTATTTTTCAGTGATCACACTACGGATTTCGTAGGTTGCACCCTCCTCGCCCAGCAATCTGTCGGCCAGACCCCGGTGCAGCCGGGCCGCGGCCGGGTCGCCGAGCCGGTCGAGCGTGTCGGCCAGCCGCAGCTCCAGCGCCGCCTGCAGCCGTACGTCCCCGGCCTGCCTGGCCCACTGAACGGCCTCCTGGCAGGTGTGCAGCGATTCATGTGGGCGGCCCGCGTACTCCTGCACCCGGGCGGCCTCGCTCAGCGCCCGCGCCTGGGCCGGGACATCGCCGAGCCTGCGGTACCCGGCGGCGGCGGCCCGCCAGTTCCGCAACGCCTCGCCGTACCGCCCGGCGTAGGTGTGGACGGCGCCGAGCCGCCCGTACAGCCGCGCCTCGTCGGCCCGCTCGCCCTGGGTGAGCCGCTGCGCCAGCGCCCGGCCGTACCAGTCGGAGGCGCGCTGGAAGTCCCCCAGCTCGGCGTAGGCGCCGCCGACGGATTCCATCGCGCGGCCGGTGGCGTACGGATCCCTCGCGGCCCGTCCGGCGTCCAGCGCGGCCCGGTAGCGGGCCAGCGCCTCCCGCGTACGGCCGGTCCTGGCATCGAGGTCGGCGAGGTTGAGCAGTGCGGCGGCCCGCTCGCGCGGCAGTTCGCGCCGCTCGGCGACGGCCAGGACCAGACCGTGCAGTCCGTACAGCTCGGGCGCGGCGGCCTCGGTGCCCTGATGCACGGCCAGCGCCCGCACCAGAGCCGCCACCAACCTCCTTGCCAGAGTGTCGAGTTCACCGTCCTCGACGGCGATCCTGGCCGAGGCCAGCAGCGCGGGCCGGTGGATCCGCAGCCATTCGGCGGCGGCGTCGGGGCCGGGGAAGCGCAGCGAGCGCGGCAGTCCGGCGAGCTTGCGACGGGCCGGGGAACCCTCGGGGTCGGTGACCGCCCGGCAGGACTGCAACAGCCGGACGGTCCGCTCCAGCATCCGGGCCCTGGCGAGCTGGATCTCCGTCGGCCGGTCCCTGGCCTCCAGGAGCGCCCGCAGCAACGGGGCGAGGCAGCCGGGCACCTCGTACTGCGGCTCGTCCGCCCCGTCGGTACGCAGCAGGCCCAGGGCCACGAAGTCGTCGAGGGTCGTCCGGGCGGCCGAGACGGAGCAGCCGGCCAGCGCGGAGGCGGTGTGCGCGTCGGCGAGCCCGGCGGGGGCGAGGGCGAGCAGGCGCAGTATCCGGGCGGCGGTCGCCGGCAGGGAGTCGTGGACCAGCCGGAAGGCGCGGGCCAGCGGGCGGACACCGGTGGACTGCTCCGGCTCGTCCGGCAGTTCCCGCAGCTGTTTGGTGACATCGGCGACCGAGGCCATGGGACGGGCCGCGAGCCAGCCTCCGACCATCACCAGGGCCGCCGGCAGTCCACCGCACTCCTCGACCAGGGTCTCGGCGGTCCGCGGGTCGACGGTGATCCTTACCTGGCCGATGACGCGGGCCAGCAGCCGGACCGCGGAGCCCGCGTCCAGACCGCCGAGGGTGCAGGGGCGGACGCCCGGGATGCCGGTCAGCGGGCCCTCGGAGGTGGCGACGACCAGGCAGTCGGGGTCGTCCGGGAGCAGCGGGTCGACCTGTTCCGCGTCCACGGCGTCATCGAGGAGCAGCAGGGCGCGGCGCCCGGCGAGCGCCTCGCGGAGCAGCTCGGAGAGTTCGTCCCCGTCCGCGCCGGGCGGCCCCGTCACACCCAGCTGGTCGAGCAGCTCCCGCGCGGTGCGCTCGGTGGGGACCGGCGCGCCGCCGGGGTCGGTGAGCCGGGCCCTCAGCATTCCGTCCGCGTAATCGTCGGTGGCGAGCAGCCGGCGGGTGAGTTCGCCGGCGAGCGCGGTACGTCCGGAACCGGGGCGTCCGGCGATCAGCAGGACCCGGGCGCGGGCGGCCTTGCGGCCGGCCAGGGTGTCCAGTCCGGCCCGCTCGATATCGGCCCGCAGCGCTTTCAACTCGCGTTCGCGCCCGAAGAATTGGGGTGGGGCGGTGCCGGACGGCTCCTCGGTTCCCGCTGCCTCGACCGGGCCGCTGGTGTCCACCGCCTGATCCGTCACGAGCCACGCTCCACTTCGCTGCACGCATCGCCCGCCGGGACTCCGGTCAGGGCATTCCGAGCGTAGTTCAGGCGTATGGACGAATTCCGTGGAGCATGGCGCAGAGGTCCCCCGATCGGATCAGCATTTTTTCCGATCGGGGGAGGTCGGTGAACCGTTCAGTGGTCCGCCGAGCCGCTCGAACTGGCTGCCGGCCGGACCACCGGGCCCCGGACGGCGCCCCGCAGAACCCCCGGCCCTCGCACGATCCGTCCTCGTCGGACGGCCGGGCCCCGAACGGCCCTCGCGAATCGTCAGGCCTCGAACGGGCGGGCCGGCCACGGCGCCTCGGCCGGACGCAGGGACTCGATTCCGTCACCGGCGCGCACCGCGGCGAGCGAGAGGACGCCCACCACGAGGCAGTTGTTGTGCAGATCCCCGGCGAGCACCCCGCGCACCAGCTCCTGGAGCGGCACCCGGGCCAGCTCCATGTCGGCCTCCTCCTCGGAGACCTCGTAGCGCTCCCCGTCGGCCTCGGAGAGATTCCGGGCCAGGAAGATCCGTACGGCTTCGTCGCAGCCGCCCGGTGTGGTGTAGACGTCCGTCAGCACCCGCCAGTCCTCGGCCTTGGCGTACGCCTCCTCGTAGAGCTCGCGCTGCGCCGCGTGCAGCGGGTTCTCACCGGGGACGTCGAGCAGTCCGGCCGGGATCTCCCAGAGCTTGTGGCGCACCGGGTGGCGGTACTGCCGCAGCACGAGGACCCGGTCCTCCTCGTCGATCGCGAGCACGGCGACCGAACCCGGGTGGACCTGGTAGTCGCGGCGTACGACCGTGCGGTCGGGCATCACCACTTCATCGGTGCGGACGCTGGTCTTGTTGCCGATGAAGGGCGTCTTGGTCGCGGTGACCTGCCACTCCTCGGGCGTGTCCTGGAAACCCATCTACGTCCTCCCACGAAGAACAGGAACCGGGGCACGCATCCGCAGTGGATCCGTACCCCGGTCAACGTTAACGCCTGCGTACCGCCGGACTACTTGCCCGATGCGGCGGCCTGCCCGGCCCCGGCGGCGGCGCCCGTCCTGCGCTCGACGGCGGCCTTCACCAGGCCGGCGAAGAGCGGGTGCGGGCGGGTCGGACGGGAGCGGAGCTCCGGGTGCGCCTGGGTGGCGACCAGGTAGGGGTGGATCTCGCGCGGGTACTCGACGTACTCGACGAGCTTGTTGTCCGGGGAGGTGCCGGAGAAGACCAGACCGGCCTTCTTCTCCAGCTCGGCGCGGTAGGCGTTGTTGACCTCGTAGCGGTGGCGGTGACGCTCCTCCACATACGGCTGGTCGGCGTACGCCTCGCGGACCAGCGAGCCCTCGGCCAGCTTCGCCGGGTACAGGCCGAGCCGCATGGTGCCGCCCAGGTCGCCCGCGCCCTCGACGTACGCGAGCTGCTCCTCCATCGTCGAGATGACGGGGTGCGCGGTGGCGGCGTCGAACTCGGTGGAGTTGGCGTCGGGGATCTCGGCGAGGTTGCGCGCCGCCTCGATCACGATGCACTGGAGGCCGAGGCAGAGGCCGAGCAGCGGCACCTTGTTCTCACGGGCGTACTGGATGGCGCCGATCTTGCCGTTGACACCGCGGTCGCCGAAGCCGCCCGGGACGCAGATCGCGTCCACGTCGGAGAGCTGCCTGGCGGCGCCGGCCGGGGTCTTGCAGTCGTCGGAGGCGACCCACTTGACCTTGACCCGGGCCTTGTTCGCGAAGCCGCCGGCCCGGATGGCCTCGGTGACCGAGAGATAGGCGTCGGGCAGGTCGATGTACTTGCCGACGAGCGCGACGGTGACCTCGTGGTCAGGGTTGTGGACGCGGTCCAGCAGGTCGTCCCAGGTGGTCCAGTCGACGTCGCGGAACGGCAGGTCGAGCTTGCGCACGACGTAGGCGTCCAGGCCCTCGGTGTGCAGCACCTTGGGGATGTCGTAGATCGACTTGGCGTCCACGCAGGCCACCACGGCGGCCTCGTCGACGTCGCACATCAGCGAGATCTTGCGCTTGATGGCGGTCGGCACGTCACGGTCGGCGCGCAGCACGATGGCGTCGGGCTGGATGCCGATGTTGCGCAGCGCCGCGACGGAGTGCTGGGTCGGCTTGGTCTTGAGCTCGCCGGACGGGCCGATGTAGGGCAGCAGCGAGATGTGCACGACGAAGACGTTGTCCCGGCCGACCTCGTGGCGGACCTGGCGGACGGTCTCCAGGAACGGCAGCGACTCGATGTCACCGACCGTGCCGCCGACCTCGGTGATGACGACATCGACGTCGTCGGTGGCCATGCGGCGGATGCGGTGCTTGATCTCGTTGGTGATGTGCGGGATGACCTGCACGGTGTCACCGAGGTACTCGCCGCGCCGCTCCTTGGCGATCACCTGGGAGTAGACCTGGCCGGTGGTGACGTTGGCGGAGCCGTCGAGGTCGACGTCGAGGAAGCGCTCGTAGTGGCCGATGTCCAGGTCGGTCTCGGCGCCGTCGTTGGTGACGAACACCTCACCGTGCTGGAACGGGTTCATCGTGCCCGGGTCGACGTTCAGGTAGGGGTCGAGCTTCTGCATGGTGACCCGGAGTCCGCGCGCCTTGAGCAGGGCGCCGAGGCTGGAGGCAGTCAGACCCTTGCCGAGGGAAGAGGCGACACCCCCGGTGACGAAGATGTGCTTGGTCGTCGTGGATGTGGGCTGCATAGCCAAAGGGGGCTCCCGTGGTCGCGATCGTGAGGTGCGTACCGGCGTTGCCGTCCGGTCGTTCCGGAGGTGCCGTCGCTGCGGTTCGGGGGCCTCGTCCGCTGTTGCGGACGACCACCGGTCCACGGGCTACCAGGGTATCAGCGACCCGGGGAGGCTGCTTCCGGCCACACACCGCACACTCACCACACAAGATCATCTCAAGCCCCTCACACCCCACCCGTTCGGCGCAGGTCCGTTGATGAGACGGTCGCGCAGATCACCCGGGTGCGTCGTATCCTGCTCGGACACTCGCTCCGGGCGAGGTTCCGAGCACGCAGGTTCCCCCACAACAACCCCTTGCGACGACCTCTTGACCCGCAGTAATGCCCTACGGGGTGACAAGGCCGTTCGACTGGAGATGCACGTGGCCGGGCGCATCGAGGATTACGCACTTATCGGAGACATGCAGACCGCCGCCCTGGTCTGCCGGGACGGCACAGTCGACTGGCTGTGCCTTCCCCGCTTCGATTCGCATGCCGTTTTTGCGGGACTTCTGGGTACTGAGGAGCACGGCTTCTGGCGCCTGGGACCGGCACGGGAGGAGGGGGCCGAGGCGCCCTCCGCCGACCGCCGCCGCTACCGCGGGGATTCCCTGATCCTGGAATCGGAATGGGACACCCCGCGTGGAACGGTCAGAGTGACCGATTTCATGCCGCCGCGTGACGGTGCCCCGCAGGTGATCCGGATCGTGGAAGGGATCAGCGGCCGGGTGCCGATGCGCTCCGAGCTGCGCATGCGGTTCAGCTACGGGCGGGTCACGCCGTGGGTGCACAAGGTCGACGGCCGTACGGTCGCCGTCGCCGGCCCGGACTCCGTCTGGCTGGACACCCCCGCCGACACCTTCGGCGAGAACCTGACGACGTACTCCGATTTCACGGTCGCACCGGGTGACCGGATCGCGTTCACGATCAGCTGGCAGCCCTCGCACCACGAGCCGCCGGGCCTGCCGGACCCGGAGGGTTCGCTGGACGCGACCGCGGACTTCTGGCGTGAATGGGTCGAACAGTGCACGTACCACGGGCCCTACCGCGAGGCCGTGGTCCGCTCCCTGATCACCCTCAAGGCCCTGACGTACGCGCCGACCGGCGGCATCGTCGCCGCGCCGACCACGTCGCTGCCCGAGGACATCGGCGGCTCCCGGAACTGGGACTACCGCTACACCTGGCTGCGCGACGCCGCGATCACCCTCTCCTCCCTGCTGCGCACCGGCTACCGCGAGGAGGCCCGCGCCTGGCGCGAGTGGCTGCTGCGGGCCGTGGCCGGGGACCCGGAGAACCTGCAGATCATGTACGGCATCGCGGGCGAGCGCGAGCTGGGCGAGGCCGAGCTGGACTGGCTGCCCGGTTACGAGAACTCCGGCCCGGTCCGGGTCGGCAACGGCGCCGCGGGCCAGCTCCAGCTGGACGTGTACGGCGAGGTCACCGAGGCACTGCATCTGGCCCACATGACGGGCCTGACCCGCAACGACTACGCCACGGGCCTCCAGCTCAAGCTGATCGAGTACCTGGAGAAGCACTGGGACGAGCCGGACGAGGGCATCTGGGAGGTGCGCGGCCCGCGCCGCCACTTCGTGCACTCCAAGGTGATGGCCTGGGTCGCCGTCGACCGCACCATCAAGCTGATCGAGTCCGGTGACGCGGAGGGGCCGCTGGAGCGGCTGCGCGCGCTGCGTGACGAAATCCACCGCGACGTCTGCGACCGGGGCTACGACAAGGAACGCAACACCTTCACGCAGTCCTATGGATCGCAGGAGCTGGACGCCTCCCTCCTGCTGATCCCCCAGATGGGATTCCTGCCGCCCGACGACAAGCGCGTGATCGGCACGATCGAGGCGATCCAGCGCGAGCTGTCCACCGAGGACGGCTTCGTGCTGCGCTACCCCACCAAGGGCGAGCACGCCGGCGTCGACGGTCTGGAGGGCGACGAGGGCGCGTTCCTGGCCTGCTCGTTCTGGCTGGCCGACGACCTGGCGATGATCGGCCGGGTCGACGAGGCGCGCCAGCTCTTCGAGCGGCTGCTGTCCCTGCGCAACGATCTGGGCCTGCTCGCGGAGGAGTGGGATTCCCGCCTGCAGCGCCAGGTGGGGAACTTCCCCCAGGCGTTCAGTCACGTGCCGCTGATCGACACGGCGCTGCGCCTGACGGCGAGCGGGGCGTACGTCGGCTGACCTCGTGTGGGATCCCGTTCCCCGTGTCGGATTCCGCGCGGGGCTGTCGTAGCCGTGTCGGATACGACAGGTGAGCGGGATTCATGCCTCTAACTCGAGCAGTTCCACTCTTCGTGTACCGGACCGTCCCGGTCGTCATCAACACAGACGATCGGGGCATGCCAGCAGCGTTCGGCGGCCGATCAGGCTGCCGTGGAGAACGCGAGGCTGGGGGTCCGGTGAGCACGACAGATTGGGCTACGTCGGTACAGGTGAGTGTCCGGCAGGCCGACGAGTGTGTGGTGGAGGACTTGGAGTGGGCGTCCGCGCCGCTCGATCTCCTGCGGAACGCACAGCCGTGGCGGACGTTCCGCTGGTACAAGGGCCAGCAGCACTACTCGGGGACGTACTGGGCGGCGACGGTACGCGGCCACGTGATCTACGAGTCGCCGCTGGAGCTGGCCCGGCTGCTGTTCGCGGACTTCGCGCCGGACGTCCGGCTTGTCGTCGCTCAGCCTTTCCTGCTCAAGGCAGTGGTTGAGGGCAGGTTGCGGCGGCACATCCCGGACTATCTGCTGCTGACCGATGACGGGCCGGTGGTCGTGGATGTCAAGCCGCGGCATCGGGTGGAGCGGCCGAAGGTCGCGTTCACGTTCGCGTGGACTCGTGCGGCGGTCGCCTCCCGCGGGTGGCGTTACGAGGTCTGGAGTGAACCGGACTCTCATGAGCTGGAGAACGTCCGCTTCCTCGCCGGCTACCGCAGGGACTGGCTGTTCGATCCGGGCCTCTTGGACGGCCTGCGGGCCTGTGAGCTGGAGGGACTCTCACTGGGCGAGGCTTTCCGGCTGCTGCCCGACCGGCCCCGGCCGCTGGTGAAGTCAGCGGTGCTGCACCTGTTGTGGTCGGGGCACGTGACGACGGAGCTGGACCGGCCGCTCAGCCCGGGGCACGTGCTGAGGAGGGTCGCATGAGCGGGGCGGGAACGCGGCTCGGGGTCGGCACACGCTTTCGGCTCGACGGCGAGACGGTCAAGGTTGTGGAGTTCACGAGCCTGGCCACGGGCATGGAGGTCATCCTCAAGGATGCCCGTGACCGGCTGGTGCGGATGTCGATGCGGGAACTGCTGACTTCGGACCGGGCTGAGGTGATCCCCGAGGGCCAGGGGCTGGCCACGGACGACGGGGACATGGTCTCCGTGGTGCTGGCCCGGCTGACCAAGGAGGAACGCAAGGACGTTCTGGAACGGGCCGAGCACATCCAGGAGACCCTGACGGGTTACCGCTCGGGTTCCGAGGAGTTGGCACGGCCCGGCGAGCCGCGACCTCAGTACGCTCCCGGCCTTTCGCTGGGGAAGCGGTATGCGGCCAAGGCGTCCGAGCTGGGTGCGACCGTGCGGTCGGTGGAGCGCTGGGCACGCGCGTTCCTTGAGAGCGGTGAGGTGGGGCTCGTCCCGAAGAAGGCCCAGGCGGAGGGCGGTCTGTCTCATGCCGATCCGCGCTGGGTGGAGGTGGCTGAAGAGGTTCTGGGCGAGTACGAGGAGGAGTCCCGGCCCTCGATCAAGCTCGTGCTGGAGCGGGTGCAGGCCCGACTGGAGGAGCGTTTCGGGCCCAAGGTAGTGCCGCTGCCGAAGCGGACGGCAGGCTATCGGTGGATGCACGAGCTCGATCGGCGTCATCCGACGTTCCGGCTGAGCACGAAACTCAACCGTGACATCGCGGCTCGTCCCGCTGGCGTCTACGGGAAGCTGCGACCCACCCGGCCGGGTGAGTACGTGCTGATGGACACCACACGACTGGACGTCTTCGCCTTCGACCCAGTGACCCTGAAGTGGGTGCAAGCGGAGCTGACCGTCGCGATGGACTGGTACACCCGCTGCATCACCGGCATCCGCGTCACACCGGTGTCGACCAAGGCCGTCGACGCGGCGGCCGTCCTGTTCCAGACCTACCGGCCCCGGCCCGTCCCCGAGACCTGGCCGAAGGAAGCAGCCCGGCCCGATCACGGGATCCCCCGCGGTGTGCTGGTGGAAGCCGAGGCGGTCCATGGCCCCGTCACGGGGGCCGTCGGCCCGGCACTTGCGGCGGAGACGGTCATCGTCGGCCACGGCAAGATCTACCTCTCTGCCCATCTGACCAGCGTCTGCCGCCGGCTGGGGATGTCGATCCAGCCGGCCCGGCTACGGACCGGCCGGGACAAGGGCCCGATCGAGAGATTTTTCCGGACCCTGCGGGAAGACGTGCTGCAGCTGCTGCCCGGCTACAAGGGACCCGACATCCATTCGCGGGGACTCAACCCCGAAAGGGACGCCTTCTTCTTCCTGCACGAGCTTGAGGCGATCATCCGCGAGTGGGTTGCCTGTGTGTATCACCGCAGGCCACACAGCGGTCTCGTCGATCCGCACCTTCCGAGTGTGGACCTGTCGCCGACTTCGATGTTCGAGCACGGGCTCGCGCGGGCCGGCTACATCGAAGTGCCCCGCGATCCGGACCTGGCCTACGAGTTCCTGGAGGTCACGATGCGGACCGTCCAGCACTACGGCGTCGAGATCAAGGGACGCCGCTACGACGGTCCGGGGCTCGACGGCCTGCGAGACATGGCCGGATCAGACATTTCGCTGTCCCAGCGGCGGCTTGAGTTCTTCGCCGACCCCGATGACGTCACCCGCATCTACTTCCGCGACGCCGAGCGCACGTGGCACACGCTTCGCTGGGAACACGCACCAAGTCTCCAGATGCCGCTGAGCGAGGAGGCTTTGCAGTTCGCCCGGCGCCTGGCCGCGAAGCAGTACACCTACCCCAACGACCGGCTCGCCGTCGCGCTGCTGCTGGAGCGGTGGAATCTCGGGCTCGGCAATTCCCTGGTCGAGCGGCGCATAGCCCTGCGGTTGTCTCGCGAACAGGCCGCCGTGGACCTGCCCAGGGAGGAAGTCTCCGAGGTCAGCGTCCTGCCGTCGGTCGCCCGCGTGCTGTCCCTTCCCGAACAGCCCTCGGCGCCAGCCATCGAGTCCAGCGACACCAACGAGGGGGATGACGACGCGGACGGTCTGGAGGAGTTGGACGAAGAACTCGACTTCTACGCCACAGCTTTGAAGGACGTCGATGACGATGAGTAAGACGCCCCGGGCCCTGTCCGAGGAAGCCGATCTGCGCTCCCGGCTGGACCACGTCACACTGTCCCGTAAGGAAGGCTTCGTCCGCTTCGCCAACGCCCCGCGCCGGATCCGTCCCGAGCTTCTGTCCCGTCGGCAGTTGAAGAAGCTACCTGAGGAGGCGCTGGCCGAGTACAACCGCGCCCGCCGCAAGTGGCACGCGAACCTCGGCCCGCTGGACACCTGGCAAATGCAGGCCCTGCACGAAGATCTCTGGGACATCTTCGATAGCAACGACCAGGATGGCGACAAGGTCAAGGGCGGGATCGCCCTCGACGCCTTCCCGGGTCTACGCACCCGCTGCGCGACCACCCGTCGAGCCCGTGGACACCTCGATGCCCGCAAATTTAGTTGAGCCCGCACCCTGCAAACGTGTTGGCTAGCGGCACCGAACCGTCAGCACCGCAGGTGTCCGCTTGGCTGTAGCAGGGAGTTAAACGTGCAGGACATTGTTGTCGACCCCGTTGCCCACAATCGGGCAGCCTGGGACAGGTATGTCCAAGAGGGCAACGAGTGGTCGAGGCCGGTGAGTGCTGAGGATGTCGAGCGCGCCCGCATGGGCGACTGGTCGATTGTTCTCATCGGGCGTGAGCCAGTCGACCGCTCCTGGCTGCCGACGGACCTGACCGGCAAGGACGTGTTGTGCCTGGCCTCCGGCGGTGGCCAGCAGGGTCCGATCCTCGCCGCTGCAGGGGCGAGGGTCACCGTGTTCGACAACTCACCCCGCCAGCTCGGCCAGGACCAGATGGTGGCGGCGCGCGACGGACTCGAGCTGCGCACCGTCCAAGGCGACATGCGCGACCTCAGCGCCTTCGGCGACGCGACATTCGACATCGTATTCCATCCGGTCTCCAACCTATTCGTACCAGACTTGGCACTGGTGTGGCGTGAGTGCTTCCGCGTCCTGCGACCGGGCGGAACTCTGCTCGTGGGCTTCCTCAACCCTGATGTGTACTTGTTCGACCACGAGGCGCTCGACGAGCGCGGCGAGCTGATCGTCGTGCACAAGCTGCCCTACAGCGATGTCACGCAGTACTCCGCCGAGGAACGCGCCACGAAGTTCGGCGCGGATGCCGCTCTTGAATACAGCCACACCCTCACCGACCAGATCGGCGGGCAACTCGCCGCGGGGTTCGTCCTCACCGGCTTCGCGGAAGCGCCGCACCAATCCAACGCATCCGCTCAATACATGTCGAACTATTTTGCGACGCTGGCGGTCAAGCCGGGCTGACCCGGCCGTGGGGCCGACCGGGACGGCCATGTCTCCGAATGGCCAAGTGGAGCGCTGTGCCGGCCCGACCCCCACTAACTTCGCCGAGCCCCTTTGCTCTGAGGAAAACGACAGCGCCACGGGACGAAGCCACCGGCACAACGGTAGAAATGGATCATAAAACCCCAGGTCAGAGGACCTAACGGAGCGTCAGGTGTCGGAAACCTACACCTCGGGAAGGGGGCGGGCATCGCGCGAGCGGTGTCCGCCCCCTTGCGTTCGCCTCCGTTCGCCGGCAGGACCTGCCCCGCTCCGGTTCCGGGTGCGCCCGTAGGGGTCTCCGGTGAGCCCTGTCAGTGCGGCTGCCCGGCGCTGCCCGCGCCGGTCACGACGGGCAGCTTCGAAGGCAGTCCCCATTCGCTCCAGGACCCGTCGTACACGGCAGGCTCGCGGTACCCGGCCAGCTCCGCCCCGAGCGTCAGCACGCAGGCGGTGACGCCCGATCCGCAGCTGAAGATCAGCCGTTGCCGGTCCCCGGCGAGGGCGGCGAACACGGCCCGCAGCTCCTCCGCCGGGCGCATCCGGCCGTCGCGCTGGAGCTCGCCGAAGGGCAGATTGACCGCCCCCGGCATATGACCGGCGCGCAGTCCCGGCCGCGGCTCGGCGACCACGCCGGAATACCGCTCCCCGGAGCGGGCGTCGAAGACCGCCGCCGCGGGGTCGGCCAGGGCCGCCACCACCTCGTCGCTGCCCACGATCAGTCCGGCGCGCGGCCGGGCCGTGAAGTCGCCGCGCTCCGCGGCAGGCGCGGGCCGGCCGTTCTCCAGCGGCAGCCCGGCGTCCGTCCAGGCGGGCAGGCCGCCGTCGAGCACCGCGGCCCGGTCGAAACCCATCGCGCGCAGCATCCACCAGGCACGCGGGCTGGAGTAGATGCCCGCGCCGTCGTAGACGACGACGGTGTCGGTGTCGTGGACGCCGAGGGAGCGCAGTTCCTCGGTGAACCGGCGGGCGTCGGGCATCGTGTGGGGCAGTGGTCCGGAGTGGTCGGACAGTGCCCCGTCGATGTCGAAGGGCCGCGCTCCCGGGATCCGCCGCCCGGAGCCCCGGTGCGCGCCCACGGAGGCGTCCAGGACCACCAGTCCGGGCTCGCCCAGCCGCGGCGCGAGCCAGTCGGCCCCGACCAGCGGGCCAGGAAGGTCCACCCGGCTTGCGTACGCCGATACGTCGTCGTCCACGTCTGCTCCAGGTCCAGGTCCGCTCGGGAGAGCCATGCGGCCCGAACCGCGCGGCGGTCACAAGATCGCAGCGGCCCCGACCCGTGTCAACCGTGGTTCCATGTCCCCGGACAGGTCGAAAGTGGCAGATCAGGACCGCCGCTCCCGGTCGGCGGACTGCCTCGGCACCTCCCCGACCGCGCCTCCCGCGCCCGAGGCCGGTACCTTCCTGAATCAGGGCGACCCCCCGTCCGACCCGAATGGAAACGCGAGGCCAGAGCCAGTGGAGACGCAAGGCGGAATCACCGTGCAGCGAGCCCTTGAGCTGCCGGGGCTGCGCAGCGGGCTCCCGGAGGTGGTGGCCGGTGCGGACCGGCTGAACCGTACGGTGCGCTGGGTGCACGCGGGCGAGGTCCCGAACATCGCTTCGCTGCTCAAGGGCGGTGAACTGCTGCTCACCACCGGACTGGGGCTCGGTACCCGCCCCGCCGAGCAGCGCGCCTTCGTCCGCAGGCTCGCCGACCGCGGGATCGCCGCCCTGGTGGTGGAGCTCGGTCCGCGCTTCAGCAGGCTGCCCGCATCGATCGTGGACGCCGCCCGCGCGGCCGGTCTGCCGCTGGTGCAGCTGCACCGCGAGGTGCCGTTCGTGACGGTGACCGAGGAGATACACACCGAGATCGTCAACGGTCACTACGCCCTGCTGCGGCAGGCCGAGGACGTGCACCGCAGGTGTACGGAGGCGCTCCTCGGCGGTGGCGGGGTGCCCCAGGTGCTGGGCATCCTGGCGGACTTCGCGGCCAACCCGGTCTTCCTGGAGACGGCGGACGGCCAACTGCTGTACGCGGCCGGCCCCGGGTCCGGCCCGGTGTCCGCCGATCCGCTCCAGGTGTGGGACGGGATGCGCGGCGGCCGGGCGGCCCGCGAGACGCCGCCCACGGGTTCGGTGCTGGTGGATGTGCCGGGCGGCGGCCCGGGAACCGGCTCGGTACGGGCCAGGCTGGTGCTGCTGGCCGTGTCCGCACCGCTGGTGACGGTGCACCGGATGGCGGCGGAACGGGCGGCGGGGATCCTCGCCGTCGTGCTGATGCAGGCCCGTCAGGAGGAGGAGCTCGCGGCGCGTGGCCGGGGCGACTTCCTGTCGGATCTCGCGGAGGGCCGGATCACTCCGGAGGACGCCCCGGCGCAGGCCCGCGTGCTGGGCTTCAAACCGGGCGGGACGCCGCTGCTGCCGGTGGTGATGCGGCTGGCCCCCGAGCTGTCCGTGTCGGGGAACTGGGCGCTGCTGGCGCGGGCGGTGCTGGAGGAGCTCTCGTCGGTGGGCGTGCCGGTGCTGCTCGGCGTGCGGCCCGTGGAGGGCCGGGTTCCGGTGTTGCTGGGGCTACGGTCCGAGACGGAGCGCACGGCGGTCGCGGACCGGGTCGCGGCGGCGTTGCGGGCCGGTGTGGAACGCGCCGGTCTGGAGCGGGCCGGATCGCATCCGCCGGTCGTGGTGGTGGGCGTGGCCGGCGGCTGGGCCGCGGCCGGTGCCGGGCTGCGGCACGCCGCGGAGACGGCGACGGCCGCGCAGGGGCTCAGCGACCGGCCCTGGTACGACGCCCGGCGGCTGGACATCGATCTGCTGCTGTGGCGGCTGCGGGACCATCCGGATCTGGCCGCGTTCGTGGACCGGGCGATCGGCCCGCTGCGCGACCACGACCGCAGCTCGCGCCCTCCGCTGCTGCCGACGCTGGAGACGTACCTGGCCCACGCGGGCCGCAAGGCGGAGACGGCACGCGAACTCCATCTGAACCGGCAGACGTTGTACAACCGGCTGGCCCGCATCGGCGAGCTGCTCGGCACCGACCTCGACGACCCCCAGGCGGTCCTGGCCCTGAGCCTGGCGCTCCGGGCCCGCCGCCACACGTCGTAGCCCCGGGCCCGCCGCCGCACGTCGCAGCCCCATGGCCCCGGGCCCTCGGAGCGCGGCAGGGGAACGCTCACCGCGTCCGGGCCACCGCCAGCGGCTGCGTCAACTCGTCGTAGACGGCGAGGACTTGCGTAATCGTGTCGTCCTCCGTCGGCCAGTCGGCGGCCTGCGCGCGCCCCGCGGCCACCAACTGCTCACACCGCTCCGGATCACCGAGCAGCCTGACGACCGCCCGCCCGAGCGCCTCGCCGTTGCCGCACGGCACGAGCTCCGCCCCGTCGCCGACGAGTTCGGGTACCCCTCCGACCGCGGTGGCGACCAGCGGGACGCCGAGCCTCAGCGCACCCTGGGCCAGCACCGAGCGCGCCTCCCACCGGCTGGACAGCACGGCCAGATCGGCTACGGCGAGCAGTTCGGCGATGTCGTCGCGGCTGCCGATGAGCCGGACGGGCAGCTCCTCGTCCCTGATCCGGCGCTGCAGGGCCGCCCGTTCCCGCCCCTCCCCCGCGATGACCAGCAGCGGCGCGGGGTCGAGCCGGCGCCACATCCGTGCGGCGTCGAGCAGGGTGTCGTACCCGTGGTGCGGCACGAGACTTCCGTACGACACGATCAACGGTCGTTCCATCACACCGAGTTCGGCCCGCGCCTTGCCCTCGTGGACGACGGCGGGCAGCTGCGGCACGGGGGCCGAGACCGGCGAGAGCCTGGCGTCGCGCGCTCCTCGGCGCCGCGCCCGGTCGACCAGGTCCGATGTCGTGCCGAGCACAACTGCTGCCGCACGGGCGGCCCTTCGCTCCACCAGATGCAGCAGTCGGCTGCGGGCGCCTTCGGCGTGGGCGCGGGCGTGCCAGGTGACGACCAGCGGGACGCGTCGGCCGCCGAGCGCGAGAGCGGCCCGTACGGCGGCGTGCAGACCGTGCGCGTGGACCACGTCCGCGGTCAGGCACGCGGTACGCAGCGCGGCGACGGCGGTGGGGTCACTGCGTCGCGGTACGGGGGCGAAGTCGGCTCCCGCACCGGAGAAGTCGTAGGCGTGGTCCAGTTCGGCCGGGGCGCAGACGGTGACGTGCACGCCTCTCGCCACCAGCCCCGCGGCGAGCGAGCTGACGTGGGCACTGCTGCCCGCGCTGCCGCCGCCCAGGACTTGGACCGTACGCAGCTGTGACACGTTGAATGGCTCCCGGGGCTCCCGAGTCGGCGGTGATGGCACGCCAAGGATGCCAGTCCGTACGCACGTTCCGGCACGGTCGGGCCATGGTCCCGCCGCATACAACAGCAACCGGCCGCGACCTACCACTCGTACAGGTGAAAAGGTGGCGTGATGTTGACGTGTCCGTGGTCCGGCCTCCTCCGTCAGCGGTCCCACAGCATCCGGACGAGCCGGCTGACCCGGTCCCCGTGGACCGCCGCCACGACGAGCCCCACGGTGTGAGCGACGAGACCGGCCCGGCCGCGGCCCGCGACGACGGCGACGCCGAGCGCGGCGCCCAGGGCATGGGCCCCGGTGTCCCCGATCATGGTGCGCTCCCCCAGGTCGTCGGCGACGAGGGCCGCCGCGGCGCCCATCGGCGCGGCGGCGAGCGCGGGCCCCGGCAGCCCCGGGGCCCCGAGTGCGAGCACGGTGGCGGCGGCAGCGGCGGGCCGTACATCCGTCAGATTGACGAGGTGCGCGGTTGCGGCGATCACGACCCCGGCGAGGATCCGGTCGACGGGACGCTCCTTGAGCAGCGCGCCGGCCGCGAGCCCGGCGGTCCCGATCCCGAGAAGTTTCACCGCGCCGCTGGTCACCTCGCCGCCCCGCAGCGCCCCCAGGTGGGCCCGGAACCCGCGGCGCGGATCGTCCGCACCGGCGAGGTCGTCGTAGGCGCCGCAGCCGCCGGCCGCGAGCACGGCGAGCGCGGCGGCGTACTTGGTGCGGGCAGACAGCGGAAGGGCGGCGGTTCCGGCCACGGCTCCGAGCGCGACGGCCGGGCCCGCGTACAGGTCGGCGGTACGGCCCGCGTAGTTGGTGCGCTGCCAGCGCCCGCGCGGCCGGGCCCGCAGCACCCGGTAGACGCCCCCCGCGACGGCGGCGGCGACCGCACCGGACACCACGGCCCTGCTGCATGCTGTTCCCATGCGGGCCAGGCTACGCAGCGGCCCGCCGGGGCCGTCCGGCGGCCGTCCGGTACGCGCACCGCCGGGCGCCCGCCAAAGGCGAGGACGCCCGGCGACCGGCCGCGAAGCCCCCCGCTACCCGTCCGCCCGCGCCGCCGCCAGCAGCTCCTCCGCATGGGCCCGCGCCGTCTGCGAGTCCTCCTGCCCGGCGAGCATCCGGGACAGCTCCCGTACCCGGTCCTCGCCCTCCAGGACCGTGACCCCACTGCTGGTCACCGCCCCGTCGACGGTCTTCTCGACCAGCAGTTGCCGGTCGGCGAAGGCCGCCACCTGCGGCAGGTGCGTGACGACGACGACCTGAGCGGACCTGGCGAGCTTCGCCAGCCGCCGCCCGACCTCCACGGCGGCCTTGCCGCCGACGCCCGCGTCCACCTCGTCGAAGAGGTACGTGGGGACGGGGTCGGAGCCGGCGAAGACCACCTCGACGGCGAGCATCACCCGGGACAGCTCGCCGCCCGACGCGCCCTTGGCGATCGGCCGCGGCTGGGCTCCCGGGTGCGGGGCCAGCAGGAGCTCGACCTCGTCGGCGCCGGACGGGCCGTAGACCACGCTCCGCCCACCGACCTCGATGCCGGAGGCCTCGTCGGCCGCCTCGGTCTGCCGGATGTCGAAGGAGACCCGGGCGTGCGGCATCGCGAGGGAGGCCAGCTCCGCAGTGACCGCCTCGGCGAAGCGCTCTGCCGCCCCCGTACGCGCGTCGGTCAACGCCTGTCCGAGGCCCGAGAGTTCGGCCCGCAGCGCGTCGCGCTCCGCCGTCAGTTCGCCGATGCGGTCGTCGTCGCCCTCCAGTTCGGTGAGCCGGGCGGCCCCTTCCCGGGCCCAGGCGAGCACGGCGGTGATGTCCTCGCCGTACTTGCGGGTGAGCCCCGTGAGCGCGGCGCGCCGCTCCTCCACCGCGGCGAGCCGCAGCGGATCGGCGTCCAGCTGGTCGGCGTACCCGGCCAGTTCGCCCGCCACGTCGGCGAGCAGGATCGAGATCTCGCCGATCCGGTCGGCGAGCGCGGCCAGCGCCGGATCGTGGGCCCGCACGGCGTCCAGGGACCGCCCGGCGGCCGCGACCACGGTCGTCGCGTCGACGCCCTCCGGGTCCTCCGGATTGCCCGCGAGCGCGGTGTGCGCGAGGGCCGCCGCGGAGGCGAGGGCTTCGGCGTGGCCGAGCCGTTCGGCCTCGGCGGCCAGCTCGCCGTCCTCGCCCGCCAACGGTTCGACCCCGGCGATCTCGCCCAGCCCGAAACGCAGCAGATCCGCTTCCTGGGCACGTTCACGGGCGCGCGTCGTCAGCTCGTCGAGCTCCGTGACGACGGCCCGCAGCCGCTGGTACGCCGTCGCGTACTTTGCGTGCGGCACGGCGACGCCGTCGCCCGCGTACCGGTCCAGGGCCTGTCGCTGCCGCGCGGGCTTGAGCAGCCCCTGCTGGTCGGTCTGGCCGTGCACGGCGACGAGTTCGTCGGCCAGCTCGGCGAGCACCCCCACCGGCACCGATCTCCCGCCGAGATGCGCCCGGGAGCGCCCCTCCGCGGAGACGGTGCGGCTGATCAACAGCGCGCCGTCGTCGAATTCGGCCCCGGCCTCCTCGGCCCGCAGGGCCACGGCCTCGCCCTCGGACACCGTGATCCGCCCCTCGACGACGGCGGCCTTGGCCCCGATCCGTACGAGGGCGGGGTCGGCACGCCCGCCGAGCAGCAGCCCCAGGCTGGTGACGACCATGGTCTTGCCCGCGCCGGTCTCGCCCGTCACCGCGGTGAAACCGGGTGACAGCTCGACCACCGCGTCGTCGATGACTCCGAGCGACCGTATCCGCATCTCCTCCAACACGGACATGACCTTACGAGGTCCGGGCCCCGATGTGCGACGGACCCCGCCCCCAGGGGTTCACTCTCCCGTGTGCTCCTGAAGCATTCGCACCGCCGGCGCAGGCATGTCCGCCGGTCAGTGCGGCGCGCCCCGCCACCCCGAGACGGGCAGCGCGAACTTCGCCACCAGCCGGTCCGTGAACGAGGCGTGGTGCAGCCGCGCCAGCCGCACGGGCACCGCACCACGCCGTACCTCGACCCGCGCCCCCGAGGGCAGCTCCACGGTCCTGCGCCCGTCGCACCACAGCACCCCGTGCGGGGTGTGCTGCTGGACCTCGACGGCGAGCACCGAGTCCGGCGAGGTCACCAGCGGCTTGGCGAACAGCGCGTGGGCGCTGATCGGCACCATCAGCAGCGCCTCGACCTCGGGCCAGACGACGGGACCGCCCGCCGAGAAGGCGTAGGCGGTCGATCCGGTCGGCGTCGCGCAGACGATCCCGTCGCAGCCGAACCCGGTCACCGGTCGGCCGTCGATCTCCAGGACGACCTCCAGCATCCGCTCGGGCGACACCTTCTGCACGGCCGCTTCGTTGAGCGCCCAGTCGGTGTGGACGACGTCGCCGTTGCTGTGCACGACGACATCGAGCGTCATGCGTTCCTCGACCTGGTACGCCCGGGTGACGACCCGGTCGACGACCTTGTCCAGGTCGTCCCGCTCGGCCTCGGCGAGGAAGCCGACCCGGCCGAGGTTGACGCCGAGCATCGGCACCCCGGAGGCACGGGAGAACTCGGCGCCGCGCAGCAGCGTCCCGTCCCCGCCGAGCACGATCAGCAGCTCACAGCCGTCCACGGCCCTGGGCGTGGTGTCCGTGACCGTCTCGACGGACGACGGCAGCGGCAGATCGGCCGCCTCGGTGGCCAGCACCCGCACACCGAGGCCGCTGCGCAGCAGTCCCTGTACGACGAGTTCGGCGCTGCGGATCGCGGCCGGGCGGCCGGTGTGCGCCAGAAGAAAGACAGTTCGTGCCGCATTCGTCGTCAACGAGGCCCCTCCGCCACTGCACGGTCGACATCCGCCGGGTCGAGCTCGGGCGCTCCGGCCCGCAGCCACAGAAAGTACTCGACATTTCCGGCGGGCCCCGGCAGCGGGCTCGCCGTCACCCCCCGCACTCCGAGGCCCAGCGCCCAGGCACGGCGCGCCACCTCCCGTACCGCTTCGGCGCGCAGTTCGGGGCTGCGCACCACACCGCCGCTGCCGAGCCGCTCCTTGCCGACCTCGAACTGCGGCTTGACCATGAGGACCAGGTCGGCGTCGGGGGCCGCGCAGCCGGCCAGGGCGGGCAGGACCAGCCCCAGCGGGATGAACGACAGATCGCCGACCACCAGATCCACCGGCTGCCCGTCGATCGCCTCCAGGGTCAGCTCACGCACGTTGGTACGGTCCTTGACGGTGACGCGCTCGTCCGACTGCAGCGACCAGGCGAGCTGTCCGTAGCCGACATCGACGGCGACGACATGACCGGCGCCGGCCCGCAGCAGTACGTCGGTGAAGCCACCGGTCGACGCCCCGGCGTCCAGCGCCCGCCGCCCCTCGATCTTCAGCCCGAGGGGTACGAAGGCGGCGAGGGCCCCGGCGAGCTTGTGTCCGCCGCGCGAGACGTATTCGGGATCGCTGTCGTCCTTGATCACGACGACGGCGGCGCTGGTCTCGACCTGGGTGGCGGCTTTGGTCGCGGTGTTGCCGCCGACGGTCACCCGCCCCGCGGCGATCAGCTGGCTCGCGTGCTCGCGCGAGCGGGCGAGCTCACGGCGTACCAGCTCGGCGTCGAGGCGGCGACGTGTCACTCCTGCCACGTTGGGTTCAGCTCCTGTGGTTGTACGAGGGCATCGGTGCGGGTGCGGGTCCGGCGTCCAGCGCGGTCAGCGCGTCGCGCAGCCCACGGTGTACATCCTCGTACACCTCGATGTGCCCTTCCGCCGGGAGGTGGTCCGCATCGGCCAGCCGCTCCAGCCGCGCGTCGACCTCGGCGTTGCCGGTAGGAGTGCGTCCGACACCGAGGGGAGCGGGTGCGGCGGGCTCGGACGGGCGTGCGGCAAGCGGGGCCGGGCCGCCGTCGGCCGGACCCTGCGCCGCTTCCCCGGGCGTCGCTCCGGGCGCTGTTCCATATACCGCCCCGGGCCCCGGCATCGAGTCGCTCATACGGGAAACGCTACCGCGAAGGGCTGCGGTACCGTCGGTCACGATGGCGACCATGGCGGAGTGCCGCAGCGCACTCGACAAACTCTCCGGCAACCTCGCGGGGGCCGACGGCGACGTGCGCAGCGCGGCCGCCCTCGACCGCTCACTGAGCTGCCACATCAAGGACCTCGACATCACCTTCACCGGGCGGCTGGTCAATGGCCGGATCCAGGTCCTGGACACGATCGACGGCCCACCCCGGGAGAGGGCCGAGATCCGGCTCGCGATGACCGGCGACGATCTGGTGGCCATGGTGGACGGTGAACTGAATTTCGCCAAGGCATGGGGCACGGGCCGGGTCCGGCTGGAAGCCGGCCTCCGCGACCTGCTGAGACTCAGGTCGCTGCTGTAGCCACCGCGCGGCCCCCTCCCCCGGCCCGTGGCGCGGCGGCTCGTTCCGTCACCTTCGTTCCATCAGCCTCCCGTCGAGGCCCCGGCGGACGCCTTGCCCCGTGTGCCCGCCCCGCCGCTCCGCGGCTTGCGTGCGGCCGGGACCACCAGCGGCGTACCGGTCTCCGGATCGTCGATGACCTGGCAGCGCAGCCCGAAGACCCGCTCCACCAGCTCCGCGGTGACGACTTCGCCCGGCGCCCCCTCGGCGATCACCTCGCCCTCCCGCATCGCGATGAGATGCGTGGCGTACCGCGCGGCGTGGTTGAGATCGTGCAGGACGGCCACCAGGGTGCGCCCCTGCGCCTCGTGCAGTTCCGCGCAGAGGTCGAGGACATCGATCTGATGCTGGATGTCGAGGTACGTCGTCGGCTCGTCGAGCAGCAGGAGCGGCGTCTGCTGGGCGAGCGCCATGGCGATCCAGACACGCTGCCGCTGCCCGCCGGACAATTCATCGACATAGCGATCTGCGAGGGCGTCGACTCCGGTCGCCGCCATCGATTCCTCGACAATCCGTTCGTCGTCCGGCGACCACTGACGCAGCAGCCCCTGATGCGGATACCGACCGCGCCCGACGAGGTCGGCGACGGTGATGCCGTCCGGCGCGACGGAGGACTGCGGCAGCAGTCCCAACGTCCTGGCGACCTTCTTCGCGGGCATCCCGTGGATCGCCTGCCCGTCCAGGACCACCCGTCCGCTGCTCGGCTTCAGCATCCGCGCGAGCGCGCGCAACAGGGTTGACTTGCCACAGGCGTTGGGGCCGACGATCACCGTGAACGAGTTGTCGGGGATCTCGACGGAGAGATTCTCCGCGATGACCCGCCGGCCGTAGCCGAGGGTCACCGAGTCCGCGGTGAGGCGCTGCATGGTCGTACTCCCGGGGTCGGGGGTGATCGGGCGCGAGGGCCGTCCTTCACCACAGGCGGCGGGTGGGCCCGAGCCCGGCCCCACCCGCCGGGCGGGTCGGCCGTCCGGACAGCGGCACACCGAGCAGAACAAAGTTAGGTTAGCCTACCCTCCTTTGTCATCGAAGCGCCGGGAGCCGTTCCTAGAGCCCCAGCCCGGCGACCGCCTTCGCCGTGACCAGCCCGCACGAGCCGTCCCCGGCGTACGACCACGCCGCCCCGCAGAGTGCCCGCAGGCCGTCGAGTACGTCCCCGTCCCCCTCGATCACCAGGTCGTCACCACGCACCGACGCCGTCCAGCCACCACAGCCGAACCCGTCCCCCGTCCGCGTCACTTCGGGCTGGCCGGTCAGCAGCCCGCGCAGGTCCGCGTCCACATACGTCGGCCGGTGCTTCGGCCCGGCGGCCAGCAGCCGCGCCGCGTCCGTCACCCCGGTGAGCACCAGCAGGGAGTCCACACCGCCGTTGAAGGCACCCTCGATGTCCGTGTCCAGCCGGTCCCCGACCACCAGCGGACGCTCGGCCCCGGTCCTCAGCACCGTCTCCCGGTGCATCGGCGGCAGCGGCTTGCCGGCGACCTGCGGCTCGGCCCCGGTCGCGATCCGTACGACCTCCACCGCCGCACCGTTCCCCGGCGCGATCCCCCGGGCACTCGGAATCGTCAGATCCGTGTTGGACGCGAACCACGGCACCCCCCGCGCGATCGCGTAAGCCGCCTCGGCGAACCGCCCCCACGCCATGTCGGGCCCGCCGTACCCCTGCGCCACCGCGGCCGGCTCGTCGTCCGCCGATTCCACCGGCACCAGCCCGCGTTCGCGCAGTGCGACGCGCAGCCCCTCGCCACCCACTACCAGCACGCGTGCCCCGGCGGGCAGTTGATCCGCCATCAGTCGCGCCACCGCCTGCGCCGAGGTGATCACATCGCCGGGCTCGGCCGGCACCCCCAGGTCGGTCAGGTGCTCGGCCACCGCGCCCGGGGTCCGCAGGGCGTTGTTGGTCACGTACGCCAGATGCATCCCGCCCTCCCGCGCCGCTCCCAACGAGTCGACGGCGTGGACGATCGCATGACCGCCCGCGTACACCACCCCGTCGAGATCGAGCAGCGCCGTGTCGTACGCCTCGTTCAACGCGGTGCGGCTGCCGCTCGGCCTGGTCCTGCTCACCTGACTCATTCTTTGCGCTCCTCATTCCATGCTTCTGTCCCGAATCATCGCGCATCCCCGCCGCACACATACGATGCAGAAATGAACACATCAGGTCCGGCCGGCCAGGGACTGCGTCTGGCCCCGTTCCGTGGGCTGCGTTACGTCCCCGAGCGGGTCGGCAGTCTCGCAGCCGTGACCTCGCCGCCGTACGACGTCGTCGTACGGCCCGACGGACTCCATCACCTGGAGTCGGCGGACCCGCACAACATCGTCCGCCTGATCCTGCCGCAGGCCGACACCGCCGCGGCCCGCCACAAGCAGGCCGCCGAGACTCTGGACCGCTGGCTGGCCGAGGGCGTGCTCGCTCCCGATGCCGAGCCCGCGCTGTACGTCTACGAGCAGCGCGACGCCGAGATCCTGCAACGCGGCATCGTCGGGGCACTGGCACTTTCCGCGCCCGCCGAAGGCATCGTCCTGCCGCACGAGGACGTGATGGCCCATGTCGTCGAGGACCGGGCCGATTTGATGCGCACCACGGCCGCCCATCTCGAACCGCTGCTGCTCACCTACCGCGGCGACGAGGAAGTCTCGGGCGCGACCGCCGTCATCGAGCGGACCATCGAGCATCCACCGCTGCTCGCCACCACCACCGAGGACGGCTACAGCCACCGGCTGTGGGCCGTCACCGACCCGGCCGAGCGAGCCGAGATCGAGGCCGATCTGGCCCACCACCAGGCCCTGATCGCCGACGGCCATCACCGCTGGGCCACCTATCTCCGGCTGCAACAGGAGCACTCCGCTCCCGGCCCCTGGGACTTCGGCCTGGTCCTCCTCGTCGACACGGCCCGCTACCCGCTCCGGGTCCGCGCCATCCACCGGCTGCTGCACCGCCTCCCCGTCGCCGACGCGCTCGCCGCGCTGAACGGCCTCTTCCGCGTCCGCGACATCGACGGCCCGCTTCCCCTGGCCCTGGAGGCACTCGCCGAGGCGGCCGTCGAAGGCAACGCGTTCCTGCTCGCGGGCGACGGCCCCTTCCACCTCGTCGACCGCCCCGACGCCGCCCTGTTGGCACGTACGATTCCGGCCGATCGTCCGACCGCCTGGCAGACCCTCGACGCGACGGTCCTGCACGCGGCTCTGCTCGACCACGTGTGGCAGATCCCCGACGCCCCTGAAGACATCGCGTACATCCACGACACCGCGGCCGCCGTCGAACAGGCCGAACGCCACAACGCCACGGCGGTCCTGATGCATCCGGTGCGCGAGGAAGTCGTCCGGGACCTCGCCCGACAGGGTGTCACCATGCCCCGCAAGTCGACTTCCTTCGGCCCCAAGCCGGCCAGCGGGCTGGTCCTGCGAAGCCTCGCTCTCGACTGACCCCCGCAACGGCAAAAGGGCGGCACCCCCGCAGGGGTGCCGCCCTTTCTCATGCCTTACGCCTCGGGCGTACCGCCCTGGTCCTTCTCCTGGTCGTCGTCCGCCGCGGCGGCCGAGGACTGGGCGACGTCGTTCTCACCCTCGTCGTTCTCATCCAGAGCATCGACGAACTCGACACCATCCAGCTCGGCGAGCCGGTCCGACGCGTCGGTGGCGCCGTCCTTGTCGGCCTCCAGCGCCTTCCCGAACCACTCACGCGCCTCGTCCTCGCGCCCCGCCGCCAGCAGCGCGTCCGCGTACGCGTAGCGCAGTCGCGGCGTCCACGGGTGCACGGCGTTCGAAGCCAGTTCGGAGCTCTGCAGCGTGACGATGGCCGCGTCGATCTGCCCCATGTCCCGACGGGCCCCGGCAGCCACCAGACGCATCTCGACCTGACCGGCCTTGTCCAGCTTCTGCACCTCGGGCTCGCCGGCCATCGCCATCGCCCGCTCGGGGCGCCCGAGTCCACGCTCGCAGTCGGCCATGACAGGCCACAGCTCCACGGAACCGGTCATCCGCTTGGCAGCACGGAACTCCGCCAGTGCCTCCGAGTACTTCTGCGTCGCGTACGCGGCGAACCCGGCAGCCTCACGCACGGCCGCAACCCGCGAGGCCAGCCGCAGCGCGATCCGCGAGTACGCGTACGCCTGCTCGGGGTCCTCGTCGATCAGGCGGGCCACCATGACGAGGTTCCTGGCGACATCCTCGGCCAGGGTCTTGGGCAGGCTCATCAGCTCCTGCCGCACATCCTTGTCGATCTCGTCGCCGGTGACGTCCTCCGGAATCGGAAGCCGCTTGATGGGCTCACGGTCCCGGTCGTCGCGCCGCTCGTACCCACCACGGTCGTCACGCCCGCGGTAACCGCCCCGGCCACCACGATCGTCCCGCTGGCCGCGATAGCCCCCGCCACGGCTGTCGTCACGCCGGTACCCGCCACCACGGCTGTCGTCATCACGGCGCGGCCCGCGCGGCCGGTCGTCGCGCCGCTCGAAGCCACCCCCGGGACGCCCACCACGGCTGTCGTCGTCGCGGCGCGGTCCGCGGAATCCACCGCGGTCGTCATCACGACGCGGCCCACGATCCCGGTCCCGGTCGTCGCGGCGGAAGCCGCCACCGGAACCACCCCGGCTGTCATCCCGACGGAA
>NZ_JBEYTM010000042.1:0-72659 GCF_040643055.1 Streptomyces sp. NPDC047515 | reverse complement strand
CGGGGCATCCAACTCCACCTGCTCGACCTCCTCGGCCTGGAACCCACACAACCCCGCTGGCCACAGACCTGAACGAGCTACCCGCGAAGTACGGATCTAGTTGTAGTGCCCTGATCGTGAGGGTGCGCCCGGCGGGCACACCTGGTACGCGGCAAGCCGCGTTCGCTGGGCATGCTCGGCGGGATCGACGAACACACCGACGCCGTCATGCTGGTCGGCTACCACGCCCGTGCCGGTGGCGGGCCGGCCGCGCCGGCGCAGACCATGAGCGACGACATCCTCGACGTGAGATGGCCGGGCGTTCCATGGGCGAGATCGGTCTCGACGTCGCCAGTGGCCGGGCACATGGGCGTGCCGGTCGTGCTGTTCAGCGGCGACGACACCGCCTGCGCCGAACTGAGCGATCCGGTCCCCCTCCGCGGGCGATCCGGTCCTCTCCGCGGTCACCGTCGCGGCCAGGCTGCCCCTGTCGTCCTGCACCCCGAAGAGGCCCGGGAGCGCCTGCGCCGGGCGGCGGCCGAAGCCACGGCGCGGCGGGCACGGGTTTCACCGCCGGCCAGGGACGGGCCGCCGGCTGTGGAGGTCGACCTCCACAGCCCGTCCACGGTTGATCTGGCGACACTCGTGCCGGGTGTCTCACGCGCCGAGGGCGGCCGTACGGTCACGTTCACCGCCACCGACTTCGCCGAGGCCTGCCGGCTGGCGCTGCTGCGCGTCCAGCTCGCCACCGTCAAGCCTGGGCAGTGGTGTGATCACCCGGGCGCGGCGGCAGTAGCGTCGGCGCACTGTCCGGCCTGCTCCGGGCACGGAAGCTTCCGTCAGCGTAGCCAGGTCGGCCTGCGTGCCCGGACCGGGCGGCCCGTCCGGCCCCACACCGGACGGGAAGCGGGAACACGTCCGACCGGCGCGGTGACCACTCCACCGACCGGCGGACGTTCCCGTTCGCAGCGTGAGATGTGCGCGGCAGCTCCGGGCGCGTGTGGTCGCGGCCAGCACACTGGCCGCGCGCGGGCACATCACACATGCTGAGCGAGCGCGTGCGCTCCACGTGTACTGGCCGGTGGCAGCCGAGAGACAGCGGCGCAAGTCCCGCCCGGTCGGCGAACGTCACCGGCCGGCCGGGTCAGGCCTCATCCGCGTGGATGGCGCAATCGCGCCGAGACCCAGCGGGCCCGCCGGCGCAGAATGCGCGGAATGCCGAGCCGGGGATCATGCAGAACATGCATATCGTGCACCCGGCCCTGGGGGCCGCCCCCCTCATGAGTGCTCGGACCCGCCGTGGCGGTCGAGCGACGGTTGCGTGCTGCGTCACCGAAGTCGTGCGTCCAGCCCATACCCCGACGTCTGCCCGCGCCTCATGGTCGGTAACCGCCCATCCGTCAGCCAATTGGCCTATGCACCGGGCAATTGGCTGTTCGTCGGACAACTGTGCCCGTACGGCTACCGATCGGGCTCGGGATCCTTGAGCCAGTTGATGAGTTCGGCCGAGAACCCGGCCGGATCCTCCTCGTGGGGGAAGTGACCCAGACCGTCGAAAAGTCGCCAACGGTACGGCGCTTCGACATACTCGCCGGACCCCGCCGCGCTCCGCGTACGGATCGCCGGATCGAGTGAACCGTGCAGATGCAGTGTGGGTACCCGCACCGGGCGCTTCATCCGCCGGTTGAACTGGATTCCGTCCGGGCGGGCCAGGGAGCGG
This sequence comes from Streptomyces sp. NPDC047515, assembly GCF_040643055.1. NCBI lineage: Bacteria > Bacillati > Actinomycetota > Actinomycetes > Kitasatosporales > Streptomycetaceae > Streptomyces > Streptomyces sp. NPDC047515. Next base: position 70,960 of record NZ_JBEYTM010000042.1, on the reverse strand, counting down.
ACCATCCAGCGGTACGGCTCGATCGAGCAGTGCGCCGTCGACGGGATGCACATCGCGCGACGGTAGACGTCCACCGTCGCCTCATCAGGGAACTCCGGGGTCCGGGGGCCCGCCCAGTCGTGGATCAGTCGGCCCACCAACGCGGCGTCGTCCGCGACGAGCTGACGCTCCGGTACCCACGGACGCTGAAAACCCCAGATGTACGAGCCGGCCCGGGTCTGCGCGAAGTCGGAGAGCATCGAGGAACGCCAGCGGCGCGGATGCGGCATCGAGGAGACCACGAGGCGGCGGACCAGCTTCGGCCGCATCACCGCGGCCGTCCATGCGAGGTACCCGCCCATGTCATGGCCGACCAGGGCCGCGTCCGGTTCGCCGAGGGAGCGGATCACGCCGGTGATGTCGAGCGCCAGATTGGCGGGGTCGTATCCCCGGGGCGTACGGTCGCTGCCGCCGACTCCGCGCAGATCCATGGCCACGGCGCGGAAACCGGCGTCGGCCAGCGCGGTGAGCTGATGCCGCCAGGTCCACCAGAACTGCGGGAAGCCGTGCAGCAACAGCACCAGCGGTCCCTCGCCGAGTTCGGCGATGTGGAAGCGGGCGCCGTTGGCCGCCACGTCCCGATGGGTCCACGGTCCGTCGAGTCGCACGGGCCCACCGGCGCCGACCGGGCCGGGGGACGCGGAGGAACTCGGTGGGCCGGAGGGCTTGGTCGGGGCGGTGGGGCTGTCCACATCTGCCCGGCCGTCCACGTTCGCCCGGCTGTCCATGCCCGGCGCCTGGCCGTCCGAACCTACCGGATCTTCCGGGCCTACTGGTCCTACTGGGTCGGATGCGCTGGAATCGGGGACCGTCATGTGGACGAGCGTGCCACAGCCGACGCCTTGTCCTGGACCGGAGCCTTCTCCAAGGCCTTGTCCGCCTGCGTACTGCCCGTGACGGCCGGACGGCTCGCCCCGGCCGTCACAGCGGGCCGCGGGTGCGGCCTGACGCCCTGAAGCACCGCCGCCGTCTGCTTGGCCGACGCGATGGACTTCCGCGGCGGCTTCACCTTCTTGAGCTTGACGAACGCGAACAGGCCAAGAAGGATCCCCAGAAGGATGAACCCGAGGCCCGTGTACAGGAACGACAGGCCGAGCCCGGGGCCCAAGCTGTGGATCCCGTACGCCGCCGCGAAGCTCAGTACGGGGAGCGCGAACACAATCAGCACGCCCGCGACGATGAACGCCACGCTCCCGGTGGCACCGCGCCTGACGTCCTGCCGGGCCTCGGCCTTGGCCAGCGCGATCTCGTCGTGCACCAGTGCGGACATCTCGGCCGTCGCCGCGGCGACCAGTTGTCCGAGACTGCGGTCGGCGCTGCCCGCGTTGTTGCCGGGGTGGCTCATCCCTGACTCCCTCTCCTGCTCTCCTGCTCAACACATCTGGTGTCAGATCATGCCGGACCGTCCGGCTCGCTGCTCGCTGCCCTCGCCAGTTGGGCAAGACGGCGGTGTTCGGCCGCCTTCTTCTCGTAGATCACGGCCATGCGCAGGTGGTACTCCGGGTCGCCCTGTTCGTAGACGTCGGGCACACCGTCCTCGTCCTCGTCGAGTTCCTCGGCCTCGTACAGCGCCCGGTACTTTCGGACCCGGAGTTTGAGCAGTACAGCGGAGAGTACGGCGGCTGTCAGGGAGCCGAGCAGCACGGCGGCCTTGACCTCGTTGATCATGTCCTTGTCGCCGACGAAGGCCAGCTCGCCGATGAGCAGCGAGACGGTGAAGCCGATGCCGGCGAGCGTGGCGACCGCGAAGACATCCGCCCAGGCCAGGTCCTTGTTCAGCTCGGCCTTGGTGAAGCGGGCGGCCAGCCACGTACCACCGAAGATGCCTACTGTCTTGCCGACGACGAGCCCCAGGACGACACCGAGCGTCTCGGGCCGGGTGAAGACGTCCGCCAGTGCGCCGCCGGAGAGGGAGATACCGGCTGAGAAGAGGGCGAACAGCGGCACGGCGATACCGGCCGACAGCGGGCGGATCAGGTGCTCGATGTGTTCGCCGGGGGATAGGGCCTCGCCCTCACGCCGGACGCAGCGGAGCATCAGGCCCATGGCGACTCCGGCGATCGTGGCGTGGATGCCGCTGTTGTACATGAGGCCCCAGATGACCAGGGCGAGCGGTACGTAGATGTACCAGCCGTGCACGTTCCTGCGCAGCAGCAGATAGAAGACGGCCAGACCGATGAAGGCGCCGAGCAACGCCATGAAGTTGATCTGCTCGGTGAAGAAGATCGCGATGATCAGGATCGCGAAGAGGTCGTCGACGACGGCGAGGGTCAGCAGAAAGGCGCGCAGCGCGTTCGGCAGCGAGGTGCCGATGACCGCGAGGACGGCGAGCGCGAAGGCGATGTCGGTGGCGGTGGGGACGGCCCAGCCGCCCGTGGATCCCCCGCCGAACACCGCCACGAGTGTGTAGACGACGGCCGGAACCGCCATTCCGCACAGCGCGGCGACGACCGGGAGAGCGGCCGCCTTGGGGTCGCGCAGTTCGCCCGCGACCAGTTCCCGTTTGAGTTCCACACCCGCGACGAAGAAGAAGATCGCGAGCAGCCCGTCCGCCGCCCAGTGCTGCACGGAGAGATTGAGGCCCAGCGACGCGGGACCGAAGTGGAAGTCGCTGACGGCGGCGTAACCGGATCCGAAGGTGTTCGCCCACACCAGGGCGGCTATGGCGGCGACCAGCAGGATGACTCCGCCGACGGTCTCGGTGCGCAGGGCGTCCGCAAGAAAGTTCCGCTCGGGCAGGGACGGACGTCCCAGAAAGGTACGGCGCGAGGGTGTGGGGGTGGGGGTGGGCGCGGCCACGAGCGGGGACCTCCGGGTCGGTACGGCAGCGATGGCATGGCTGATGCACTTGCCGACCAGACTTCCCGGCACACCCTGTGGAGATTTCTTATTGCTTTGTTGACGCGCCTGCCACTGTACCCGGGGTGCGCGGATCTGTATGCGGTGATCTTCACCTTAAATGCCTGAGGGGCACCCGGCGCGTTGCCGGATGCCCCTCGGGGACGTACTCGCTGCGGTCAGCCCCGGGAGGAGGCCGGGATCAGTCCTCGGAGGAGGACGGCAGCTGGGTCTGGATGAGGTCCATCACCGAGGAGTCGGTGAGCGTCGTGACGTCGCCCAGCTCGCGGTTCTCGGCGACGTCACGCAGCAGACGCCGCATGATCTTGCCGGAGCGGGTCTTCGGCAGTTCGGCGACCGGCAGGACCCGCTTCGGCTTGGCGATCGGGCCGAGCGTGGCGCCGACGTGGTTGCGCAGTTCCGCGACGAGTTCGTCGGAGGCGGTAGCCGTACCGCGCAATATCACGAACGCGACGATGGACTGGCCGGTCGTCTCGTCGGCGGCGCCGACCACCGCGGCCTCGGCGACCGACGGGTGCGACACGAGCGCCGACTCGACCTCGGTGGTCGAGATGTTGTGCCCGGACACGAGCATCACGTCGTCGACCCGGCCGAGCAGCCAGATGTCGCCGTCCTCGTCCTTCTTGGCGCCGTCGCCCGCGAAGTACTTGCCCTCGAAGCGCGACCAGTAGGTGTCGAGGAAGCGCTGGTCGTCGCCCCAGATGGTGCGGAGCATCGACGGCCACGGCTCGGTGAGGACGAGGTAGCCGCCCCCGCCGTTCGGAACCTCGTTGGCCTCGTCGTCGACGACCGTGGCGGAGATACCGGGCAGTGCGCGCTGGGCGCTGCCCGGCTTGGTCTCCGTCACGCCGGGCAGCGGTGAAATCATCATCGCGCCGGTCTCGGTCTGCCACCAGGTGTCCACGACCGGGCACTTGTCGGCGCCGATGTGCTTGCGGTACCACATCCACGCCTCGGGGTTGATCGGCTCACCGACCGAACCGAGGACCCGGAGACTGCTCAGGTCGAACTTGGCGGGGATGTCGTCACCCCACTTCATGAACGTACGGATCGCGGTCGGCGCGGTGTAGAGGATCGTGACGCCGTACTTCTGCACGATCTCCCAGAAACGCCCCTGGTGCGGGGAGTCGGGCGTGCCCTCGTACATGACCTGCGTCGCGCCGTTGGCCAGCGGACCGTAGACGATGTACGAGTGGCCGGTCACCCAGCCGATGTCGGCGGTGCACCAGAAGACGTCGGTCTCCGGCTTGAGGTCGAAGACCGCGTTGTGGGTGTACGCCGCCTGCGTGAGATAGCCGCCGGAGGTGTGCAGGATGCCCTTCGGCTTACCCGTCGTACCGGAGGTGTAGAGGATGAAGAGCGGCTGCTCCGCCTCGAAGGCCTCGGGGGTGTGCTCGGCGGACTGCCGGCCAGTGATCTCGTGCCACCAGACGTCGCGACCCTCGGTCCACGCGGTGTCCTGGCCGGTGCGCCGCACCACGAGGACGTGCTCGACACCGTCGATACGGGAGACGGCGTCGTCCACTGCGGGCTTGAGCGCGGACGGCTTGCCGCGGCGGTAGCCGCCGTCGGCGGTGATGACGACCTTGGCGTCCGCGTCCTGGATGCGGGCGGCGATGGCGTCGGCGGAGAAGCCTCCGAAGACCACCGAGTGCGCGGCACCGACGCGGGCACAGGCCAGCATCGCGATGGCGGCCTCGGGAATCATCGGCAGGTAGACGGCGACCCGGTCGCCCTTGCCGACACCGAGCTCGATGAGCGCGTTCGCGGCGCGCGAGACCTCGTCCTTCAGGTCGGCGTAGGTGATGGCGCGGCTGTCGCCGGGCTCACCCTCGAAGTGGATGGCCACCCGGTCGCCGTTGCCGGCCTCGACGTGGCGGTCCACGCAGTTGTACGCGACGTTGAGCTTGCCGTCCGCGAACCACTTCGCGAAGGGCGGGTTGCTCCAGTCGAGCGTCTCGGTCGGCTCCGTGGCCCAGGTCAGGCGACGGGCCTGCTCGGCCCAGAAGCCCAGCCGGTCCGCCTCGGCCTGCTCGTACGCCTCCGCTTTGACGTTGGCATTGGCGGCCAGATCGGCAGGCGGTGCGAACCGCCGCTCCTCCTTGAGCAGATTGGCCAGGCTTTCGTTGCTCACGACATCTCCCATTCCCAGGGTGTCCGTTGTGTCCCGGGGCATAGCTCATCAGGCCAAAGGCCGGGTGACAAGTGTCTGCCCGGAATTGGTTTAGACCTGTGTCTCGTGTATGGAGACACTGCCCCGCCTCCATGCGCGTCGTGGTGCGGCGTGTCGCGGTGCGGAGCAGAACGACACGGCGCGGTGCCACGTGGAGGCGGGACCACAAGGTGTCACGGACCGGAGGTGCGTGTGGTTCAGACGCCGGTGCGTTCCCGATCGCCCGGACCGGAGGGATCATCCGGGACGGTGGTGTCCCTGGAGGCGTCGCGTCTGCCCGAGGTACGGGATTCGGCCAGGGCGTGGGTGTGGCCGGAGGCTGGGAATGCGGCCGGGGTGTCGGTGGTGCCGGAGGCTGGGAATTCGTCGGTGGCGCCGGAAGCATGGGATTCGCCCAGGGCGTGTCCGCTGCCCGAGGCTTGGGCATCGGATGCGGTGTGGGCGTCGCCGGGGCCAACGCGGTCGAAGACCTCGTCGAGGGCCAGCCCGGCACTCGCGTCTTCGGTCAGCAGATACGCCTGCGCCTCGCCCACGTGGAAGTACATCCCGTGCAGCTGGAGCGTGCCTTCGGCGAGCCGCCTCGCCACCGACTCATGGGCGCGCAGATGGTCCAATTGCTGGACCACATTGGTGAGGCAGAGCTGCTCCAGAGAATCGGCCGGCAGCCGGCCGGAGATCCGGGCCCAGGTGTGATGCCGCGACGCCATCCGCTCCAGGCTCGGCAGCCCGTGTCTCAGCCAGCGCCACAGGGAGGTTCGCGGAGTGTCCCGACCCGGCTTGGCTCCGAGCAGAGCCTGCATCGCGCCGCAGCCGGAGTGGCCACAGACGGTGATGGACTCCACCTTCAGCACATCCACCGCGTACTCGATCGCGGCGCCCACCGAGTCGTCACTCGACTCGGTGTCCGGCGGCGGCACCAGATTGCCGACGTTGCGCACGGTGAACAGATCCCCCGGGCCGCTGGCCGTGATCATGCTGGTGACCAGGCGGGAGTCGGCGCAGGTGATGAAGAGCTGAGAGGGGCGCTGGCCCTCGCGGGCCAACCGGGCCAGTTCCTCGCGCACCAACGGAGCGGTGTTGCGCTGGAACGAACTCAGACCGTTGACCAGGCGGTTGTCCCCGGTTCGGCGCGGGCCGGCGGTGGGCGCGGCGGCCGGGGCGGGAGCGCTGGGGGCTCCGGACGCGGGGGCGGAGGTGCCGTCGGTGCCGGGGACCGGGCTCTGGGCGGCGCCCGAGGCGGGGTCCGCACCGAGGTGGTCGGTGCCGAAGGCGCTGTCCGGGACGTGACGGGTCTCGGGCGTCTGCTCGGGCCGGTCGTGGCAGTGATGGTTGCGCCACGGTGTCCAGGGGCGGCAGCAGGAGTGCGCTGCCGAAGAGGGCTCGGCGATCCGGCCGCCGGGCCTCCCGGTGAAGACGACCCGGCCGCCGTGGGCCGTCTGGGCAAGGCTCCAGTCCTGGATCGTCTCGTACGCCGCGTGGTCCATGAAGAAGCCGTCCAGCTCGACGACGGCATCCCCGCCCTGCGGCAGCTGCGCGAGAGTCCGGCTGAGCCGAGGCACCGCGAGGAACGTCAACTGACCCCGTACGACAACCAGATGCCGTCCACCTTGATCGGCCACGGTGATCCTGGTCCGGGCCAGCCGGTGCAGGGCGACGGCCACGGCCACCGCGATGCCGATCGCCACACCCTTGAGCACGCCGAAGAGGACCACTCCGGTGATCGTCGCCCCGTACACCAGGAATTCCCGGTGCTTATGCACCTTGCGAATGTGGGCGAAGCTCACCATCTGGATGCCGACCATCATGACCAGCGCGGCGAGCGCGGCCAGCGGAATCCACTCCAGCACGGTGACAAGCAGCCCGGTTGCGAGCACCACCCAGACACCGTGCAGCACGGTGGAGGCGCGGCTCGTCGCCCCGGCCCGCACGTTCGCGGAACTGCGCACCGCGCCACCGGACACCGCCAGCCCGCCCACCAGCCCGGACAGGGTGTTGGCGATGCCCTGGGCCCGCAGCTCACGATCGAGATCGGAGCGCCTGACGGGTGGTGGGGCGGGCGCCGTCGGAGGCGGCGATGTCGTCGGCGGGGGCAGGGGCGGGGACGAGGGCGAAGAAGGTGAGGGGGACGGAGGCGAGGTCGAGCCTGGCCCAGAACCCGAGGCAGGTGTTGAGTTCGGGGGTGGTTTCGAACCCGAGAACGGTGTCGACTCCGGCGAGCCCGGTGTCGAGCCCGGTGTCGAGCCCGGTGTCGAGCCCGAGGCCGGCTTCGAGCCGGAGGCCGGCTTCGAGCCGGAGGCCAGTGTCGTTCTCGTCTGCGACGCTGACGCCGACGCCGGTTCGGACGCCAGGCCGGGCTTGGATCGGGCGGAAACTCGCACGCCGGTGCGGTCGGCCGAGAGTTTGTCCACGGCGACCGCGGCGAGCAGTGACTCCAGGCTGGCCACCAGCATTACGGTGAATACCGCGGTGGCCAGGGCGAGTACGGGGCCATGTGGCATCTCCGGCAGGGCGTGCGAGCGCCAGGACGGCAGATCGACCCGGGCGATCCCGGGCGCCGCGACCGCAGCCACCGCTGTCGCGGTCACCACCGCGGCGAGGGCAGCCGGAATCCGCCGTACCACTCGGCCGACGCGTCCCGGAAACCGTGGCCACAGGACCAGAACTGCGATGGTCAGCAAGCCGATCAGCGGGGCGGCCGGACGCACCCGCCCCAACTGGTCTGGAAGCGCCAGAGAATTGGCGACCGCCGAACTCTGCGGCGAACCGCCGAGAACGATGTGCACCTGGGCGAGGGCGATGGCGATGCCGATTCCGGCGAGGGTGCCGTGCACGATGGCGGGGCTGACCGCGAGGGCGCTGCGCGCCGCCCGTAGCGAGCCCAGCAGGATCTGCAGCAGTCCGGCGCCGATGGTGATCGCGCAGGTGGTGCGCCAGCCGTAGATCTGGATCAACTCGGCTGTGACCACGGTCAGTCCGGCGGACGGGCCGCTGACCTGGAGGGGTGTGCCGCCGAGCAGCCCGGCGACGATGCCGCCGATCGCGGCGGAGATGAGACCGGCCTCCAGCGGGGCGTCCATGGCGACGGCGAGGCCGAGCGACATGGGGACGGCGAGCAGGAAGACCGTGATCGATGCGGACAGGTCGGCGCCCGCGATGCGGAATCGTCCGCCACGTGGTGGCGGAGGCGGGCTGTGTGGTCGCTTGATTCCCGAGGCGCGGGGCGGGCGCGAACTGCGGGATGTGTGGTCATGGCGAGTGGGGACGCAGGCAGACATGTTCCCGTCTCCTCCGGGGCAGCGCGGTCGCGGAACGTGGGGACGCGGCCGTGGGTCACGGCGTGCAGCGGCGGGATTTCTCAACTCTCAGTAAACAGATCGTAATGGAGAGTAAAGGTTTGTGTCCATGCTTGAGGGTAAATGGACTATGCAATCACCCATTCAAGTGAATAGGCAGTTTTTCATCCGGTCTGTCGTACTGGTTTAGGTAGAACCGTGTGCGACCTTGACCGCGCGGGTTGGGATTTTTCTACGCAAATTACCTGCGAGGAAGAGGGCGGGTGGATGCTGGCTGCCACGAAGAGGGGCGTCACGAAGGGAATCGCCGCCCGGGTTTCCCTGGGCATGATGGCCGTTGTGCTGATCGCGGGAATGGCCGGTTGCTCCTCCGGCCCGGACTCCGTTGTCGGAGCCGCCGGACCCGGCGCCGCGAAGCGGGACGCCGTGGTGAGGAAGAAGATCTCTCAAGTCGCGCCCAAGAGCCCGTTCCGACTCATCGGCGACGGCTCCACGGCCTTCACGGGAATCCAGCCGAAGCAACCCGTGGCACAGCGCCTGGCGCCCGGCCGGAAGCCGCCGCAGTTCGTGGTGTTCTCGTGGGACGGCGCCGGAGAGGACAGCCAGAAGCTGTTCTCACACTTCCGTGAGGTGGGCAGGAAGTACCACGCGAACATGACGTACTTCCTCAGCGGCGTGTACCTGCTGCCCGAAGACAAACGCAAGCTCTACGACCCGCCGAAGCACAAGATCGGCAGCTCCGACATCGGCTTCAATGACACCGAGGGGATCCGGAACACCATCACCCAGGTGCGGGGGGCCTGGGAGGACGGCGACGAGATCGGCACCCACTTCAACGGCCACTTCTGCGGTCCCGAGGGAGGTGTCGGCACCTGGTCCGTCGATCAGTGGAAGAGCGAGATCGACCAGGCCAAGTCCTTTGTGAAGAGCTGGAAGACCAACGACCCCGGCCTCAAGGGTGAGAAGCCGCTTCCCTTCGACTACGACAAGGAACTCATCGGCGGCCGCACCCCTTGTCTGGAGGGGCAGAAGAACATGGTGGCCGCAGCGCGGACGATGGGGTTCCGATACGACTCCAGCGGCGTCAACGACCAGGTCTGGCCGAAGAAGAAGGACGGCATCTGGGACCTGTCGATGCAGCTCGTTCCGGTCCCCGGCCGCGAGTTCGAAACCCTCTCGATGGACTACAACTTCATGTTCAACCAGACCGGTACGACGCAGGGCGACTCAAGTCGGCACGCGTTCTGGGGCAAGCAGATGCGTGACGGCTTGATCCAGGCCTTCGACCGCGCCTACGACGGAAACCGCGCTCCGCTGATCATCGGCAATCACTTCGAGTCCTGGAACGGTGGCACGTACATGCGCGCCGTCGAAGAGACCATCGCGACGGTCTGCGCCAAGAAGGACGTCCGCTGCGTGTCCTTCCGGCAGCTGGCCGACTGGCTGGACGCGCAGGACCCGGCAACGCTGGCGAAGCTCGGCACCCTTGATGTCGGGCAGGCCCCGGCGAAGGGCTGGGTGGATTTCCTCGGCGAAGCCGGGAAGGCGGGGGTGGAATCCGGCAGGGATTCGGATGTCGGCGACGCGTCGGATGTCGACGAGGCGTCGGGCGTCGGCGAGACTCACGCGGAGTTCGGTGCGGATCGGACCGGCCGCTAGCTGGTTGAACGCGCTCTCTGATCGTGTTCTCCTGCCGTGCCTGCCGTGCCTGCCGTGCCTGCCGTGCCTGCCGTGCCTGCCGTGCCTGCCGTGCCTGTCGGCCGGGCTCACCGACCGCGCTTGGTGAGCGGGGCCTGGATCGTTCCAGCGATTGCGTAAGGCGGGTGAGTTGTCCGCCGCTCGGTCGTGGTCGGCAGCTGAAGGCGCGACGGCACCCCGGCAGGAAGAGCGCGTGCTCCCGGCCGGGGCGCCGACCGATCAGGCAGGCTGAGCGGCGCCGTCCTGCGCGAACCGTTCGTCGAGCACGAAGGCGGGGTCGACCTGGGCAGCCAGATCGGCACCCGTCTTCTCGTTGCCCCAGCTCTCCGCGTTCTTCAGATGGAAATGCACCATCTGTCGCGTGTAGCGCTCCCAGTCCCGTTGCTCGTACGAATCCTCCGCCGCGTTCTGCAGCGCCTGCAGGGCCATCCGGTTGTCCGCCTCCAGCAGCTCGAAGCGGTCGGGCCTGCCCTTCTCCATCGCGCGTACCCAGTCGGAGTGCCCGACGCTGACGAGCAGGTCGTCTCCCGCCTCGGCACGCAGGAAGTCCAGATCGTCCTGGCCCTGCACCTTGTTGCCGACGACCTTCAGTGCGACCCCGAAGTCCCGCGCGTACTCCTTGTACTGGCGGTAGACCGAGACACCCTTGCGGGTGGGCTCGGCGACCAGGAACGTCATGTCGAATCGGGTGAACATCCCGGAAGCGAAGGAGTCCGAGCCCGCTGTCATGTCGACGACGACATAGTCGTCGGGGCCGTCGACGAGATGGTTGAGGCAGAGCTCGACCGCACCGACCTTGGAGTGGTAGCAGGCCACGCCCAGATCCGACTCGGTGAAGGGGCCGGTGGCCATCAGCCGGACCTCCCCTTCGTCGAGCCGGACCGTGCGGGCGCACGCGTCGTAGATCGGGTTGTCCTCGCGGACCCTCAGCAGCCGCGAGCCCTCGCCGGGCGGAGTCGTTTTGATCATCGTCTCGGCGGAGGCGATGCGGGGGTTGCTGCCGCGCAGATACTCCTTGATCAGCGGTAGCTGGGCGCCCATGGCGGGCAGTGCTGCGGCCTCCTGGTCATCGAGGCCGAGCGCGGCCCCGAGGTGCTGGTTGATGTCGGCGTCCACCGCGACGACATGGGCTTCATTGGCGGCAAGGTGGCGGATGAAGAGCGAGGACAGCGTGGTCTTGCCGCTGCCGCCCTTCCCTACGAAAGCGATCTTCATGTTCACCTAGGGTAGCGGTGCAATTGCGGAACGCTGTCACACTTCGTGAAGATGGCCACTCCCGGGCGGTATCCGAGTGGGGGACGCGTAGCCTCCCTACTTATGAGTACGACTGCCTCTGACCCGCTTGCCACCCTGGGCGCCCTGCCGGGAGTCGCCGATGCGGTGGACTCCGTACGCAAGGCCGTCGACCGGGTCTACGGTCACCGCGTCATGCGGCGCCGCAGCAACGAGGTCACCGCGGAAGCGGCCCTGCGTGGCGCCCGTGGCTCGGCGGCGCTGTCCGGTGCCGACTGGGACCTGGAGGAGGTGCGGCGGCGCACCGACTTCAGCGGTGACGACGAGGCGCATGTGATCGGGGCGGCCCTGAGGCTGTCCGCCGAAGCAGGTCAACTCCTGTCCATCTGGCGGCAGTCGCCGCTGCGCGTCCTGGCACGGCTGCATCTGGTTGCCGCCGGTGGCGCGGCACCCGAGGACGCTGTCGGCCGGCCACGGCTGGCGGGCGAGCCCGTGGACGAACCGCTGATCGAAGCGCCGCTGCCGGACGCCGACGAAGTGGCCGGGAGGCTGGAGGGGCTGTCCGGGTTGATCCTCTCGGGCACTGCGGCGCCCGCGCTGGTGACGGCGGCCGTCGTGCACGGTGAATTGCTGGCCCTGCGCCCGTTCGGCTCGTACAACGGCCTCGTCGCTCGGGCCGCGGAGCGGATCGTGCTGATCGGGAGCGGACTCGACCCCAAATCGATCTGCCCGGCCGAGGTGGGCCACGCCGAGCAGGGGCGCGCGGCGTACCTTGCGGCATTCGACGGCTATCTGCAGGGGACGCCGGCGGGGATGGCGTCCTGGATCGCGCACTGCGGACGCGCCGTGGAGCTGGGCGTCAGGGAATCGACGGCAGTGTGCGAGGCCCTTCAGCGCGGCGCCGCCTGAGAGCCTGTCGGGCGGCCTTCGATCGGACAGCGGACGCGGTCTGGTGCGTGCGATTCCAAGGCGCCGGGATGTCCTCGGACGGGGTCTCCCCTGCTCGAACGAAGCTGAGAGCTCGGGGATGAAGCTACCAGGGCATTTCGGCAACGCGGGAGGAGGTCCCCCTGGCCCTCAATGCCTTGGGGGAGTGCGTGCCAGGGCGTGGCCGCCCGATCAGAGGCCGCCCGACAGGCTCTAAGCTTGGCGTTTATGCTGCCTGCCGCTTTGCGGCGGACTTCACAGTCGCCGTACAGGGCTCCATGCCCGCGCCGGTGCTCGGGCGCCAGTGACAGCTCGACCAGCGTCTTGACCGGACCCTCCGTGCACAGCAGCGCGTCGGTCAGCTCGAACAGCGCATCCGCGCGGCCGGGCAGACTGGCGTAGAAGTCGGTCCGGAACCGGGACAACACGGTCAGCGAGTCGACGTGGGCAGCATCGTCCAGCAGACTCACCCTCACGGCCTTTGTTGTGATCAACGTCGACTTCAGCGAGAAGACATGATCACGCAAAGGCCGCCCTGCTGTCTGCAGAACGACGAGGCCCGTGGCCAGCTCAACGAGCTGACCACGGGCGGGAGCTTAAACGCCAAGCTAAGGGCTGTCCCGTAATCCCTGGCCGACGCACGGGCGACGGGAGGTTGGGCCGCCACGACGGGGCGGGCCTGCGGCGCATCGGTGACTCCGCCGGGTTGCTTTTCCGCTGCGGCCCCGGAGCCCTGGTTCGACGGCTGCGTAACTCCACCGCGATACCTTCACCGAAGTAACCTCTCGGCCCCATAGAAGGGTTGCGGCGGTACCGTCCTCGGTACCGCCGCTGGCATGTCTACCCAGTTACCATGCGTCCTCGATATGTGCCCATCAGGTCGGGGGCTTTGCCCGTTCCTGGTGCGGCTGGCCCGTAATCGACGGGTCGACGTCGCGTGGGTGCTCGGTTTTCATGCTCGGTCCGTGGGGCCTTCTCTGCGTTACAGGTAATCCTTTCGGATGTCCTTGGTCTCGCGGGCCGTTGAGTCCTTTGTACTCCAGCCCCGTGGTGAGCGGTAGTGCTGGCCACACTTCTTTACTTTTAGGTTCAATTACGGGCGAGTCGGGCAATTGGCTTCGGTGGGCGAACGGGGCCGATCAGCTGGGGTGTTCGTTGTTCGGGCGGCTGGGTGGAGCAGGGTGGGGAAGAGTGGGCGGAGGATGCGCTCGGAGCGTCGCCCGGCCCGTGCTTCAGACGGAGGGGGCGGTGGGCCGACGGCGGGAGGTGTACCAGACGAGTCCCGCTGTGACGGCCGCCGCGCCCACCGCTGCCGCCGCGACCAGGGCGGGGCGCGGTGGCAGCGAGAACGAGGGCAACCGTTGCTTGAGTCGGACCGGCCGATCGAAGACGAGAATCGGCCACTCGCGGAGGGTCGCTTCGCGCCGCAACGCACGGTCCGGATTCACTGCGTGCGGGTGCCCGACCGACTCCAGCATCGGTACATCGGTCACGGAATCGCTGTAGGCGTAGCAGCGCGACAGGTCGTATCCCTCCGATACGGCCAGCGCCTTGATCGCCTCGGCCTTCGTCGGCCCGTACGCGTAGTACTCCACTTCACCGGTGAAGCAGCCGTCGTCGCCGACGACCATTCGAGTGGCGACGACTCGGTCGGCGCCGAGTAGCTCGCCGATCGGTTCGACGACCTCGGCGCCCGAGGTCGAGACGATCACCACGTCGCGTCCGGCGGTGTGGTGTTCCTCGATGAGCGTCGCCGCTTCGTCGTAGATGATCGGGTCGATCAGATCGTGCAGGGTCTCGGCGACGATTTCCTTCACTTGTCGGACGTTCCAGCCCTTGCAGAGCGCGGAGAGGTATTCCCGCATCCGCTCCATCTGGTCGTGATCTGCGCCCCCGGCAAGGAACACGAACTGTGCGTACGCAGTGCGCAGTACAGCGCGGCGGTTGATCAGTCCGCCTTGGTAGAAGGACTTGCTGAAGGTCAGCGTCGAAGACTTCGCAATGACCGTCTTGTCCAGGTCAAAGAAGGCTGCTGTGCGCGGCAAGAAGCGGTTTTCCACAAGGCAGAGCATAGGGGGCCACCATTCGGCGTAAACTCTGGCGCGTGGGTTTGCCTGAGAAGGCTCTCGGGTACACCATGGAAGTCACGGATCGTTCGCGACCGTGCTAACCCGGTCCGGCTCCTCCCCCCCCGAGTCGGCCGTGGGGACGACCCCCGCTCTCCCCCCCGGCGGGGGTCGTCGCATGTCCGGACACGTTTCTGCTGTTCGGAATCAAGCATTCTGCCTCCATTTCGGCCGTGACGGCCCGCTTCTCGGTCCGCTCTCGCCATCGTGGACCGTCACGGTGCGTAGCGGAAGGGGTGCTCTCCGGAAGTCGCCGGTATGGGTGACGGAGATATTCACAACGACGGAGTTGTCCACAGTTTCCGAGCAAGATCCACACGATTTCCCGAAGCGCTGCACGGTGATTCCAGCCGCGAAGTCCGCGGGTCGTGGAATCGCTGATCTCGGAACGCTCCGAGATCAGCGCGAACCGCGATGAAGGTGCAGTGAGAAGGGGGCGGAGATCGTGGCTGATTCCATCGCACGGGACCGTCTGTCGATCGCCGAAGTGCGACGGGGCGGACCGCTGATCGTGACCGAGGACGTGGAACTCCTCGACGATCTGCTGAGGCTGTGTGCGGCCGCCGGAGCTGAACCGGAAGTTCATCACTCGCTGCCCGAACGCAGGGGCGGCTGGGAGCAGGCGCCGATCGTTCTCGTGGGGGACGATGCCGCCCAACGGTGCCGCGGAGCGGTACGCAGGCGCGGCGTGATGCTCGTCGGCCGGGACCAGGACGTCCCGGATGTCTGGCGTCGCGCCGTGGAGATCGGGGCCGAGTATGTGCTGAGGCTGCCCGATTCGGAAGGCTGGCTCGTCGACCAGATCGCCAACGCGGCGGAAGGCGTAGGTCGGCCGGCGCTCACCGTCGGGGTGATCGGCGGCCGGGGCGGCTCCGGCGCGTCCACACTGGCCTGCGCCCTCGCGGTGACCGCAGCCAGGGCGGGGCGGCGGACCATGCTGATCGACGGTGACCCGCTCGGCGGGGGCATCGATGTGCTGCTGGGCGGGGAACGGGCCGAGGGGATGAGGTGGCCGGATTTCGCCCATTCCAAAGGGCGAGTCGGCGGACGCGCGCTGGAGGAGTCGCTGCCCTCACTGCACGGGTTGCGGGTGCTCAGCTGGGGCCGCGACGACTGGGTGGTCATCCCGCCCCGGGCCATGCAGGCCGTGCTGGCCGCCGCGCGCAGGCTCGGCGGAGTGGTGGTCGTCGACCTGCCGCGCCGGGTGGACGAGTCAGTGGCCGAGGCTCTCTCGCAGCTGGACCTCGGGCTGTTGGTGGTCCCCGGGGAGCTTCGTGCGGTCGCGGCGGCGAAACGGGTGGCGTCGATGGCCGGGATGGTCCTGAACGACCTTCGGGTGGTTGTCCGCGGTCCGTACGCGGCGGGCCTCGACGAGCGATGGGTGGCGCAGGCGCTCGGCTTGCCGCTCGCCGGTGAACTCCCGGTCGACGGCGGGCTGCTGGCGGCCCAGGACGGCGGCGCGCCGCCCGGCGGCCGTGGGCGCGACCCGCTGGCCAGATTCTGTACCGCGTTCTGGGAGCAGGCCCTCGTCCCGGAGGGTGCGGGGGGACGTGCCGGAGGCGGTGCGTCATGACCGAGACGCTGCTCGACGCCGTACGGCAGCGGCTGGCGCAGAGCGGCGCCGCCGCGACCCCGGCCGGGGTCGCGGCCGCTTTGCGGGCCCAGGGGCGACTGCTCGGCGATGCCGAAGTGCTCGGTGCGGCTGATGAGTTGCGCGGCGAACTGGTCGGCACCGGGGCGTTGGAGCCGCTGCTCGCCGATCCGGCGGTGACGGATGTGCTGGTTTCCGCACCGGACCGGGTATGGGTGGACCGGGGCGGCGGGCTCGAACTCACCGGGGTGACCTTCCCGGACGCCGCAGCGGTGCGCAGATTGGCGCAACGGCTGGCGGCCGTGGCGGGCCGGCGGTTGGACGACGCCCGGCCCTGGGTGGACGCACGGCTGCCGGACGGCACCCGTATGCATGCCGTGCTGCCACCGGTGTCCGTCGGCGCGACGTGCCTGTCGCTGCGGGTGGTGCGGCCCAGGGCCTTCTCGCTGACGGAGCTGGTCGCGGCGGGGACCGTGCCGCCGGGTGGTGACCGCGTGCTCAGGGCGCTGGTGGAGGCCCGGGTCTCGTATCTGATCAGTGGGGGAACGGGGGCCGGGAAGACGACCCTCCTGTCGAGTCTGCTGGGTGCCGTCGGGGAGCGCGAGCGAATCGTGCTCGCCGAGGACTCCGCGGAGCTGCGGCCGGATCATCCGCACGTGGTACGCCTGGAGTCGCGCCCCGCCAACCAGGAGGGGGCGGGGCGGGTGACCCTTCGCGACCTGGTGCGGCAGGCGTTGCGCATGCGGCCCGACCGGCTGGTGGTCGGAGAGGTCAGGGGCGCGGAGGTCACCGAGCTGCTGGCCGCCCTGAACACGGGCCATGAGGGCGGCTGCGGGACGGTTCACGCGAATGCCGCCGAGCACGTCCCGGCCCGCCTTGAGGCATTGGGCACCGCGGCGGGGCTGGACCGGACGGCGCTTCACAGCCAGCTGGCGGCGGCCCTGTCGGTGGTGGTCCACCTCGCAAGGGACCGGACCGGACAGCGGCGGATCGCCGAGGTGCAGGTCCTGGAGCGTGATGCGGCCGGGCTGGTGGTGACCGTACCCGCGCTGCGCTGGGGAGCCGACGGATTCGTGCCGGAGCGGGGTTGGGACCGGCTGCGGTCGCTGATCGGGGGTGCGCTGTGAGCGGTGGTACGACGACGGTGCTGTCGCAGAGCGCGAGTTGCGCGGCGGCGGTGTCCCTCGTGGTGGCGGGCTGGCTGGTGGTGGCCCAGGGCCAGGGGCGACGGAGGGCCCGGGTGCTGTTCGTCGACGGGGTGGTCGAGTCTCCGTTGCGTGCGCGCTGGGAGCGGATTCGGGCAGAGCTCCGGCGACGGTTGCGCCGACGACGGGAGTGGTTCTGCCTGCCGGTGGCGCTGGCCATCGCCGTACTGGGGAAGTCCGTGCTGCCGGTGCTGGCGGGGGTGGTGGCCGTGCCATTGATGGGGCGGTGGCTGCGGAGACGGGCCCTGACACAGGAGCGGGAACGCAGGGCCGCTGGGCTGGTGTCGCTGTGCGGGGCGGTCGTGGGTGAGCTGCGGGCCGGGCACGAGCCGGGGCAGGCGTTGCTCGTAGCAGTCCGCGGGACCGGGGTGATGGGGGCGGCGGAGGCCGGTGTGACGGCTGCGGCGCGGTTCGGCGGCGATGTGCCTGCGGCGCTCGGACAGGCAGCGCGGGAGCCGGGCCTGGACGGGCTCGCCGGGGTGGCGGCCTGCTGGCGGGTGGCGGTCGACGGCGGGGCCGGGCTCGCTGCGGGCTTGGACCGACTGGAGGGCGCACTGCGCGCCGAGCGGCGCAGACGGGAGGAGTTGCGGGCCCAACTGGCGGGCGCCTGGTCGACGGTGGCCGTGCTGGCGCTGCTGCCGGTGCTGGGCCTGGGGCTGGGAGCGGCACTCGGGGCCGATCCGTTGATGGTGCTGCTGCACACACCGGCCGGGCTCGTCTGTCTGGTGGTGGGCGGGGCGCTGGAGACGGCTGGACTCTGCTGGGCCGGCCGGATCGTACGGGCGGGGGAGACGGCGTGAACGCGGCCACCGGAGATGTCACCCACCGGGCGGCGGCGCTGTGGGCGGCCCTGGGCGGGGTCGCGTACGTGGCCCTTGCCCTCGCAGGACGGCGGCGGGGGCGAATGGTACGGCGTCGGGGCGGGGCGCTGCTGTCGACCGGTCCGGAGCAGCGCCGACGTGTGTGGACGGTGCCCGGGGCACGGGTGAAGGAATGGATCACGTCCCTGGGCGCCGCGGCGGTGGGCGTGGTCCTGATCGGCGGCCTGCCGGGGTGCGTGATCGGGTTGGCAGGGGCGTTCGGTGCCTGGCGGTGGCAGCGGACCAGGCGTAGGCGTGAACCGGAGGCCGGGGCAGCGGAGGCGGCGGAGTTCGTACGCCAACTTCCGCTGGCCGCTGATCTTTTGGCGGCCTGTATCTCGGCCGGGGCCGGACCCCGGGAGGCGGCGGAGGCGGTGGGGGAGTCGCTGGGCGGGCCGGTCGGCGTGCGCCTGGCGCGCACGGCGGCGGAGATCCGACTCGGTGGTGAACCTGCGGTGGCCTGGGGGAGGTTCGGGAACATACCGGGCGCCGACGCGCTGTCCCGTTGCCTGGACCGGGCGGGATCGACCGGGGCCCCGGCGGCGGAACCGGTTGCGCGTCTGGCCGAGGCGATGCGGGCCGAGCGGGCGAGTGCGGCCGTGGCGCGTGCCCAGCGGGCCGGCGTGCTGATCACCGCACCGGTCGGACTCTGCTTTCTGCCCGCGTTCCTGGCGGTCGGGGTGGCGCCGGTGGTGATCGGTCTGGCGACCGGTCTGCTTCGCGCCGGCTGAAAGAAAAATATCAGTAAATATCCATTCCATACGAATTATGGATTTTCGCGGGGGTCGAAATGGTGCAGCGAATCAGGGGCTGGGTGCGGAGCCTGGTCGGCCGATTCCGGTCGGACAGCGGAATGACGACATCTGAATATGCGGTGGGGACGATCGCGGCCTGTGCGTTCGCGGCGGTGCTCTACAAGGTGGTCACCAGCCAGCCGGTCATGTCCGCGCTGCAGTCGTTGCTCAAGGACGCGCTCGATGCGAAGTTCTAGGAAGGGTTCCGGGGTGTGCGACGGGGGCCGCAGCTGTGTCGCCGGCGAGGCCGGCGACCGGGGTGCGGTGACGGCGGAGGCGGCCATCGCGGTTCCGGTGCTGGCGGTGTTCGCTCTTGCGCTGGTCTGGGCTCTGATGGCCGCCTCCGCCCAGATCCGGTGCGTGGACGCGGCCAGAGCCGGGGCGAGGGCGGCGGCCCGCTCGGAACCGGAGGCGCAGGCGCTGGCAGTCACCCGTTCGGCGGCACCCGACGGGGCTGAAGTCGCGATGGAACGAGCCGGGGAACTGTGGCGGGTACGGGTATCGGCGCCGATGCCCGGACTCGGCCCACTGGCGCTGACACTGCATGCGGACGCGGCTGCGCTCGCTGAGGACACGGTGGGGGCGACGACACCGTGACGCGGAAGGGGGAGGGCATTCGGAAGACCGTCAGCGGGTGGCCGTACAGGCAAGGGGGGCGCTGTCGCGACCGGGGGCGGGCCCCGGACCGGGACAGAGGTCTGGCGACGGTGTGGGTGGCGATGACCACGGCGACGTTGTGCGCGGTGTTCGCCGTCGTGCTGGCGCTCGGGCAGGTGGTGGTCGCCCGGCACCGGGCCGGTGGTGCGGCGGACCTGGCAGCCCTGGCAGCGGCCGACCGGGCCCTGCAAGGGCCTGAGGCGGCATGCGGGGCGGCGAAGGAGGTGGCCGAGGCGCAGGGTGCGGCGGTGGTGCTGTGCACGGTGCGCGGTGAGATCGCCGATGTGACGGCCGGCGTTCGCCTCGGGCCGTACGAGCCGACGGTCAGATCCCGGGCCGGCCCTCCGGTGGCCACTCACGACTCTCCGGAGCCGCCGCCTCCGGTGGTTCCGGAGGGCGCGGTTCCCCAGAGACGGGCCGAGCTGACTCCTTAAGACGGTTCCGGAGGGTTCGGCGGCTCCCCGGGGTCCGGCGGAGCGGATCGGAGGAGTTCGCCGAGCAGGCGCACGGCGCCGCGTTTGTGCAGTGGATCGTTGCCGTTGCCGCACTTGGGGGACTGGATGCAGGACGGGCAGCCCGCCTCGCATTCGCAGGACGCGATGGCCTGGCGGGTGGCGGTCAGCCACGTACGGGCGGTATGGAAGGCCCGCTCGGCGAAGCCGGCGCCGCCCGGATGGCCGTCGTACACGAAGACCGTGGGCAGCAGGGTGTCCGGGTGCAGTGGTACGGAGACACCACCGATGTCCCATCGGTCGCAGGTGGCGAAGAGCGGCAGCATCCCGATCGACGCGTGCTCCGCGGCATGCAGGGCGCCGCCCAGGATCTCCGGGTTGACACGGGCGGCGTCGAGCTGGTCCTGGGTGACCGTCCACCACACGGCGCGCGTGCGCAGAGTGCGAGGCGGCAGATGCAGTTTGGTCTCGCCGAGAACCTCGCCGGTGATCAGTTTACGACGTAGGAAGGAGACGACCTGGTTGGTGACCTCCACGGAGCCGTAACAGAGCCGCCCGTCGCCCCACGGGATCTCGGTGTCGGTCTCCAGCACGGCGATGGCGGTGGTGTCGCGGGCGGTCGTCGAGTACGGCGGGTCGGCTGCCTCGACCAGGGCCACGGAGTCCTCCAGATCCAGCTTCCGGACCAGATAGGTGCGGCCCTGGTGGAGATGGACGGCGCCTTCGTGAACGGCGGTGTGCGCGGCCGATTCGTCCACGGTGCCCAGCAGCCGACCGGTGCCCTCCTCGACGATCTGGACAGGGCGGCCGCCCTCGCCCCGGATGTCGGTGAGATCGGCGGCGCGCTCGCGGCGGGTCCAGTGCCAGCCCGATGCCCGTTTGCGCAGCAGCTTCGCGGCCTCCAGCTGTGGCAGCAGTTCGGCCGTGGCCGGGCCGAAGAGTTCCAGATCGGGGTCGGTGAGCGGGAGCTCCGCAGCGGCGGCGCAAAGGTGCGGGGCGAGGACGTACGGGTTGTCCGGGTCGAGCACCGTCGACTCCACGGGCTGCTGGAACAGAGCCTCGGGGTGGTGGACGAGGAAGGTGTCCAGCGGGTCGTCGCGAGCCACCAGGACAGCCAGGGCGCCCTGGCCGGAGCGACCGGCTCGGCCCGCCTGCTGCCACAGCGACGCCCTGGTGCCGGGATAACCCGCGATGACGACGGCGTCCAGGCCGGAGACGTCGACGCCGAGTTCGAGGGCGGTGGTGGCGGCCAGACCGAGCAGTCGGCCGGAGTGCAGGGCGCGCTCCAGGGCGCGGCGTTCCTCGGGGAGATAGCCCCCGCGGTAGGCCGCGACCCGGGCGGGGAGGGAGCGGTCCACCTCCGCGAGGCGCTCCTTGGCGATGACGGAGATCAGCTCGGCGCCACGCCGGGAGCGTACGAAGGCGACCGAGCGGACGCCTTGGACGGTCAGGTCGGTGAGGAGGTCGGCGGTCTCGGCGGTGGCGGTACGGCGGACAGGCGCGCCCTTTTCGCCGTGCAGTTCGGTCAGAGGCGGCTCCCACAGGGCGAAGACCATCTCGCCGCGGGGCGAGGCGTCGTCGGCGACCTCCTGGACCGGGAGACCGGTGAGGCGGCCCGCCGCGACGGAGGGCTCCGCCGCGGTGGCCGAGGCGAGGAGGAAGACCGGATTCGATCCGTAGCGAGCGCACAGGCGGCGAAGGCGGCGCACCACCTGGGCGACGTGGGAGCCGAAGACACCCCGGTAGGTGTGGCACTCGTCGATGACGACGAAGCGCAGGGCGCGCAGGAAGGAGGACCAGCGCGGGTGGGACGGGAGTATTCCGCGGTGCAGCATGTCGGGGTTGGTCAGGACGTAATTGGCGTACTGGCGCACCCACTCGCGTTCCTCGACGGGGGTGTCGCCGTCGTAGACCGCGGGCCTGACGGCGTTGCCGAGGGGGACGGCGAGCTCCTTCACCGCCCGCCTCTGATCGGCGGCCAGGGCCTTGGTGGGGGCGAGGTACAGGGCGGTCGAGCCCCGGCCGTTCGGGGCCTCGGAGCCGTCGAGCAGGGTGGTGAGGACCGGGGCGAGGTAGGCGAGCGACTTGCCGGACGCCGTGCCAGTGGCGATGATCACGGATTCGCCGTCCAGGGCGTGCTCGGCAGCGGCGGCCTGATGCGCCCAGGGGTGGTCGATTCCCGCCTTTCGGATCGCGGCGATCACTTCTGGCCGGATGCGATCGGGCCAGATGGCATGGGTTCCCGTGCGCGGGGGCAAGTGCTCCGTATGAGTGATGCGCGCGGACCGGCCCGCCGCTGCGGCGAGCCGGTCGAGGACCATGGCGGGAGAGGGGCGGGAGTCCCTGTTCTCGGCTGGTCGACTGGGGCGGTGATTCTTGGCCATCGGCACCGAGTGTGTCACTGGCGTGACGGACAATGGTCCCAAGGCGTCGTGCATGGCTGCTGGTAAGTGATTGAATGCCATCGCGGCTGGCGATCCGTCCCCCGGCTCCGCCGGGGAGACCGAGGGGCGACCGCTCGATAGCAAGGTGCTGGAGGATCCGTGGACCTGTCCTTGTCGACTCGCAATGTGTCCGGCCCTGGTGGCGACCGTACGGTCGTCGAGGTCGGTGGCGAGATTGATGTGTATACCGCGCCCAAGCTGCGCGAGCAGTTGGTCGAGTTGGTGAATGACGGCAGCTACCACTTGGTTGTCGACATGGAAGGCGTCGACTTCCTCGACTCCACCGGCCTCGGCGTGCTCGTGGGCGGCCTGAAGCGTGTCCGGGCCCATGAGGGCTCGCTGCGCCTGGTCTGCAACCAGGAGCGCATTCTCAAGATCTTCCGGATCACCGGTCTGACCAAGGTGTTCCCGATTCACACCACGGTCGACGAGGCGGTCGCGGCCACCGACTGACGTCCGGTTCGTGGCCGGTCCGCTCGTCGGATCGGCTGAATGCCGGTCCGACGGCCGGCCGGAGTTCCGGCAGCTGTCGCAGGCGATCGGTGCAACGTGGGCGGGCCTGGCAGCCGATCGGATCGCCAGGCAGCCGGGCAGCCAGGCGGTCGGGCAGTCGGCCAGATGGCGGGCCAGAGGGTCAGCCGGACGGTCAGTGGCCGGGGAGCCGAAGAGTCGGCACCCCGGGCCGGTCGAACGATCGTCCGGACAGCCGTAACCGGTCGGCGTTCGGTCGTTCGGCGGTCTGTGCGCCGTTGGGCAGCCGAGGTCCGTCGGGAAGGTCGTCGGTCGCTGGTGGTGCGAGGCCGCTGGGAGTGGGCTGACCGCCGGACGGGATTCTCCCGGCCGGGTCGGCAGCTGTACGTGGGCGGGCAGTCTGCGCAGTGGTCGACGGCCGGCTCGGTCGGCCGACGGGCTCGTCGGTTCCGAAGGCGACCGGAGCGAGACCGGAAGAAGGCCGGAAGACCGAATGAAGAGCGGGAAAAGACCGGAAGAAGAGCCGGGGGGCCGGGCAGCGTGCCCGGGTCCCTGAGGTGCACGCCCGTACGTCTGAAGGGGATCGCATGGCCACCGTTGAACTCCGCTTCAGTGCCCAGCCCGAGCATGTCAGGACGGCCCGCCTCGTGGCAGCCGCCGTGGCGCGCCGGGCGGGTGTCGATGAAGCCGTGCTCGACGAGGTCAGACTCGCCGTCGGTGAAGCCTGCAGCCGCGCAGTCGGGCTGCACCGCAGTCATGGCATCACCGCTCCCGTCTCCGTCGTTCTGACCGAGGAGGAGAAGTCCTTCTCCATCGAGGTCGGCGACGAGGTGCCCGGACCAGGCGCCGAGCCTGCGTCCGGTGGGCCTGCCGGAGCCTCCGCGGCACGCGGCGCCACGCCCGGCGTGGGGCTCGATGAGCCAGAACCTGAGGCCGACGCCCATGGCGAGGACGAGATGGGTCTCGCGGTCATCAGCGGCCTCGTCGATGATGTGGAAGTCAGATCGGGAGTCAAGGGCGGAGTGATCCGCATGAGCTGGCCGAAGACACCCGTGACCGTGCTTCCCTGAGGCGCGGTGGGTAGGCGCCACAGGCAGGCACGTCTGTGGCGATCCCGCCGAATGCCTTCTCGGATCAATTCCTTGATCCGCCTTTCGAGGCCCTGCTGAGCAGGGCCTCTTTTCATTTCCGTCCGATCAATGATCTACGGAAAATGTGCCTGCCCCATTACTGTATTCGGGTCGATCCGCAGCCGCGATCATTTGTCGATCCACCCGCGAAGGTCAATTACATTTACCGCACACTGTTTTGATCAGCTTCCGCTCCCTACAATCCGTCCACGTCTTGAGCGCTGAGCGTCAAGGAGGACGTATGGCGGAGTTCTTCAACACCCCACTGGCAGGACTGACGCAAGATTCCGCATTTTCCGCACCTTCCGGTTCCGTACCTTCCGGTGTCACACCCTTCGACCGACCCGTGTCGCTCGCGGACGCGGTGCTCACCGATCACAACCGCGTCATCGTGATCGTCATCGCGGTCGTCGCCGTGGTCGCGCTGGTCGTAGCCCGGCTGCTGGTGCGGCAGGTGCTGGCGGCCGGTGAGGGAACCGACCGCATGAAGGAGATCGCGGCCGCCGTCCAGGAAGGCGCGAATGCCTATCTGGCCCGGCAGTTGCGCACCGTCGGCATCTTCGCGGTCGTGGTCTTCTGTCTGCTTCTGCTGCTTCCGGCCGACAACTGGTCGCAGCGCGCCGGCCGTTCGTTGTTCTTCCTGGTGGGTGCGCTTTTCTCGGCGGCCACCGGATACATCGGCATGCGACTCGCCGTACGGAGTAATGTCCGTGTGGCCGCTGCTGCGCGTGAGGCGACTCCGGCGGAAGGTGAACCCGAAAAGGATCTCACCGCTGTTTCGCACAAAGCGATGAAGATCGCCTTTCGTACCGGTGGCGTGGTCGGCATGATCACCGTGGGCCTCGGCCTGTTCGGTGCCTCCTGTGTCGTCCTCGTCTATGCCGCCGACGCGCCCAAGGTGCTGGAGGGCTTCGGTCTCGGTGCCGCGCTGATCGCCATGTTCATGAGGGTCGGCGGCGGCATCTTCACCAAGGCCGCGGACGTCGGTGCCGACCTGGTCGGCAAGGTGGAGCAGGGCATCCCGGAGGACGACCCGCGCAACGCCGCCACCATCGCCGACAATGTGGGCGACAACGTCGGTGACTGCGCGGGCATGGCGGCCGACCTCTTCGAGTCGTACGCCGTGACGCTCGTCGCCGCGCTCATCCTCGGCAAGGCCGCCTTCGGCGACTCCGGACTGGCCTTCCCGTTGATCGTCCCGGCGATCGGCGTGCTCACCGCGATGATCGGGATCTTCGCCGTCGCCCCGCGGCGCGCCGACCGCAGCGGAATGACCGCCATCAACCGAGGATTCTTCATTTCCGCGGTGATCTCGCTCGTTCTGGTGGCCGTGGCGGTCTTCGTCTATCTGCCGTCCTCGTACGCGGATCTGGACGGTGTCACCGACAGCGCCATCACCTCGCACGGCGGCGATCCGCGGGTCTTCGCCCTGGTCGCCGTCGCCATCGGCATCGTGCTGGCCGCGCTGATCCAGCAGCTGACGGGCTATTTCACCGAGACCAACCGCCGTCCTGTCAGGGACATCGGCAAGTCCTCGCTGACCGGCCCGGCCACCGTCGTACTCGCCGGCATCTCCCTCGGTCTGGAGTCCGCCGTCTACACGGCGCTGCTGATCGGCCTGGGCGTCTACGGGGCGTTCCTGCTCGGCGGTACGTCGATCATGCTGGCGCTCTTCGCGGTGGCCCTGGCGGGGACCGGGCTGCTCACCACCGTGGGTGTCATCGTGGCGATGGACACCTTCGGCCCGGTTTCCGACAACGCCCAGGGCATCGCGGAGATGTCCGGTGACGTCACTGGTGCCGGCGCTCAGGTCCTCACCGACCTGGACGCCGTCGGCAACACCACCAAGGCCATCACCAAGGGCATTGCCATCGCCACCGCCGTCCTGGCGGCCTCGGCGCTGTTCGGCTCGTACCGCGACGCGATCGCCACCGCGGTCGGCGACGTGGGGGCCAAGGCCGGGGAGATGACACTCAGCCTCGACATCTCGCAGCCGAACAATCTGGTGGGCCTGATCCTCGGCGCCGCGGTCGTCTTCCTCTTCTCCGGGCTGGCGATCAACGCGGTGTCCCGGTCCGCCGGGGCCGTGGTCTACGAGGTGCGGCGGCAGTTCCGCGAGCATCCCGGGATCATGGACCACAGCGAGAAGCCGGAGTACGGGCGGGTCGTCGACATCTGCACCAAGGACGCCCTGCGCGAGCTCGCCACGCCGGGCCTGCTCGCGGTCATGGCGCCGATCGCCGTCGGGTTCACTCTCGGTGTCGGGGCGCTCGGCTCGTATCTCGCGGGCGCCATCGGTACCGGCACGCTGATGGCGGTCTTCCTCGCCAACTCCGGCGGCGCGTGGGACAACGCCAAGAAACTCGTCGAGGACGGCCATCACGGCGGCAAGGGCAGCGAGGCCCACGCCGCGACCGTCATCGGTGACACGATCGGCGACCCGTTCAAGGACACGGCGGGGCCGGCGATCAACCCCTTGCTCAAGGTGATGAACCTGGTCGCGCTGCTCATCGCCCCGGCGGTGGTGCAGTTCAGCTACGGGCAGGACGCGAGCGCCGGGGTACGGGCGCTGGTGGCGGTACTCGCCGTCGTCGTCATCGTCGGAGCGGTCTATGTCTCCAAACGGCGCGGGATCGCTGTGGGGGACGAAGAGGGCCCGAGCGGTGGGGACGGGGGAGGAGGCAGGCCCGCCGAGTCGCCCGATCAGGCAACCGTTTCGTGAAGCGGCGACGCGGGGACGGCCGCGGTACGTGATCTTCCGCGATCCAACGTCCGGGCGGGCGACCCATCCTGACGCGTCGTCCGCCCGGCGGTCTGTCCAGCAGCCCTGTCCGGCGGCCCGACCTGTGATCCCGACCTGTGATCCCGACCTGTGTTCTGTCCGGCGGCCGGCCCGGCGGTCGGCCCTGTGGTCCGTTCGGTCGTCCGTCCGGTGGCTCACCCGGTGGCCCACCCGGTCAGTCCACCCGTCCGCGCGCTTGCTCGTGCGCGTGTTCCCATGCGCCGAGGGCTGTGCGGGTGAGTTGTATCTCCCTCACTTCCCTTGGTGCAAATGGCTGCAAAAGCCTACTGATCGGACGTCCGGCACCCGGACGGAGTGCGCCCGACGTGTAAGTTCCGGGGCCGAGAGTCTTGGAAGGGACCGATCCGGTGAACAAGAAGCTTGCGGCCGCGCTGTCCGGCGGTGCGGTACTGGTACTTACGCTGTCGGGCTGCAGCAGCGACGACAAGAGCGAAAAGGTGAACGACTGGGCCAAGACGGTCTGCGACCAGGTCCAGCCCCAACTGCAGAAGATCGCGAACGCCAACGCCGCCATCCAGCAGCAGACCGCCGACAACAGCAAGCCCGCCGACGTCCAGAGGACCGACTCGGCAGCCTTCCAGCAGATCTCGCAGGCGTACAAGGCACTCGGCTCGGCTGTCGACTCGGCGGGTGCGCCGCCGGTCGACGGCGGCGAGACCACGCAGAAGGAGGCCGTGAAGGAGCTCAACGCCTCCTCCGCGGCGTATGCGAACCTGCAGAAGAAGGTCGATGCCCTCGACACGAAGGACCAGGCGAAGTTCGCCGACGGCCTCAAGGGCATCGCGGACGAGCTGAACAAGATCAGCACCAGTGGTGACGAGGCGCTGAAGAAGCTTCAGTCCGGCGAGGTCGGCGCCGCGATGGCGAAGCAGAAGGGCTGCCAGAAGCCGAAGGCCTCGGTGCCGCCGAACGCCGCCTCCCAGGAGTCGGAGTCCCCGTCGCCGTCCGCCTCGTCCGGCAAGAAGTCGTGATCGACCGGTTGCGGCGGTTGTAGTCGACGCAGCCGTTGTGCGCACGGCCCGGCGCCCTTGGCGGGCGCCGGGCCGCTGCCGTTGTCAGTGGGAACGGCCACAATGGGTGGGTGAGTACGACCAGTCTCCCCGCGCCCGACCGTTCGCCCCGGCTCCGCGAAGCCCTGCTCGCCGCCGCCTTCACCGCCGACGGGCTCCTCGACCTGCTCGGTGCACCCGCCTACGCCGCGCTCGCCCGCAGCGAGACGGTTCCGGCGCTGCGTGCGACCCGGGGCGACTCCCCGGTCGACACCCTGGTGCGGCTCTTCCTGCTCCAGCACCCCGTCCCGTACGAGCGGGCCCGTGCCGCGCTCCCACTGGCCGAGTGCCTCGAGGACGGCTGGGTGACCCACACCGACGGCGAGGTGCGGGCCACGGTCGACGTACGGCCGTACGGCGGGCCCGAGGGGCAGGACTGGTACATCGTCTCCGACCTGGGCTGCGCGGTCGGTGGCGCGGGCGGCATCGGTTCGCGGGAGGAGGGCGTGGTGCTCGGCGTCGGCGGGGCGTCCACCACACTCGCCGGGATCACCGTCCGTACGCCTGTCGCCTCCGCGCTCGATGTCGGTACGGGCTCCGGCATCCAGGCGCTGCACGCCTCACAGCACGCCACTCGGGTCACGGCCACCGACCTCAACCCGCGCGCGCTGGATTTCACCCGACTGACGCTCGCCCTGTCCGGCGCCCCCGCGGCCGAGTTGCGCCTGGGATCCCTGTACGAGCCGGTCGGCACGGAGACGTACGACCTGATCGTCTCCAACCCGCCGTTCGTCATCTCGCCCGGAGCCCGTCTCACCTACCGCGACGGCGGCATGGGCGGCGACGATCTGTGCCGGATCCTGGTGCAGCAGTCGGGCGACCGGCTGAACGAGGGCGGCTACGCCCACTTCCTCGCCAACTGGCAGCACGTCGAGGGCGAGGAGTGGCAGAGCCGGCTGAGTTCCTGGGTGCCGCACGGCTGCGACGCCTGGATCGTTCAGCGCGAGGTCCAGGACATCACGCAGTACGCGGAGTTGTGGCTGCGCGACAGCGGTGACCACCGCACGGATCCCGCCGAGTACGCCGCGCGGTACGACGCCTGGCTGGACGAGTTCGAGGCCCGCAAGACCAAGGGCGTCGGCTTCGGCTGGATCACCCTGCGGAAGTCCGCCGCGGCAGCGGCCGGGAATCCCTCGATCGTGATCGAGGAATGGCCGCACGCCGTGGAGCAGCCGCTGGGACCGGCGGTCCAGGCCCACTTCGCCCGTCAGGACTACCTCCGCGAACAGGACGACGCGGCGCTCCTGGCCGGGCATTTCACTCTCGCCGCCGAGGTCGTGCAGGAACAGGTCGGGCTGCCGGGCGCGGAGGATCCCGAGCACGTGGTGCTCCGTCAGAACCGCGGCATGCGGCGTGCGACGAAGGTCGATGCCGTTGGCGCGGGCTTCGCGGGAGTGTGCGACGGGACGCTGCCCGCGGGCCGGATCCTGGACGCGATCGCCCAGTTGATGAACGAGGATCCGGTGCTGCTGCGCGACCGTACTCCGCAGGCGATCCGGCTGCTGGTCGAGGAGGGCTTCCTGGAGCCGGTGGCACCGGTGCCACCGGTGAGCTGACGACATCGGTGAGCGGCAGCAGCCGGTGAGCTGACGGCGAGGCCGTGCGCTTGGTACCCCTGTGCTCCCGGGAGCACAGGGGGGCGAGCGGCTGTTGCGTTCGCCTTCGTTCCGGGACCCGGACACCGGGCACGGTCTCCGGGCTCGGGCCTCCGGGCTCGGGCCTTCGGGACCATTGCCGGGGCCGATCAGGAAGGTTCTTTCTCCGGTTCCGGTTCCGGTTCCGGTTCCGGCTCCGGCTTCGGTCTCCGGGTCCCGCCGGCCGTTCCGTCGGCCGTCCCCGGCGCCGGGCTCCGGCATCGGGCTCCGTTCCGGTTCGGGTGTGTGCCGCCGTACGTACGGAACGGCCTCGCCATCAGTGCCTTTGTGCTCGCTGCCGCGGTCCGCCGCGAGGGGCCGCTGATTCCGGTTGGTTCACGGCCCGGAGCTGCCCTCGGGCGTCGGTTCCGCGCTTCCTCGCGGCCGGGCCGGTGGTTCCGGGATACGCGAATCCGGCCATTCACCCGGGGTTCGCGTCCACGACGCCCCGGGGTGGCAGCCTCCCCCCTGACCGGACGGCACAGGCCCCGGCCGGACAGGAACAGGAAGGCGTACGGGCATGGAGAGCGGACCTGCGGTCTTCGCCGGAACGGCGTTCGCGCTGTTCGGCGCCGCGCTGCTGCTGTGGACGGGGTCGCGCGTGCTGCACCGCGCGCCGGTGGCCCAGGGTGTGAGCCCCATCGCTTCCGCCACCCTCGCCACTGTGTTCGGCGTACTTTTTCTCGTCCTCGGTGTGTGGTGCTTCACCCGCATCTGATCCACTTCCTCACCGGACCCGGCCGGGAGCCGGGGGCTCGGTGGGCCGCGCCGGGGAACACGCCCGGACCGACCGCACTTCACCACCTGCGTCCGCGCCGCCGCCACAGCGACCAGAAACCCGCAGGCAGCGGCCGTGCGCGCGGTGGGCCGGGCAGTCCGGGCGGCAGGAATGGCGGAAGTCGGGTTACCGTTCGAGTGGCCGTTGCGGGCTTTTGCCGTTTGACACGGGGGCGGGTTGTACCGTCACACTCCGCAGCGACAGCACCGTCGGCAGCGTCATCGCGCTGCCCGGATGCCCACAGAGTGTCGACCGGAGAGAAGAGCGAAGTTGTCCCCGACCAGCGAGACCGCACAGGGCGGCCGCCGACTCGTCATCGTCGAGTCGCCTGCCAAGGCGAAGACGATCAAGGGCTACCTCGGCCCCGGATACGTCGTCGAGGCGAGCGTCGGGCACATCCGCGACCTGCCGAACGGCGCCGCCGAGGTCCCCGACGAGTACACCGGCGAGGTCCGTAGGCTCGGCGTCGACGTCGAGCATGACTTCCAGCCCGTCTACGTCGTCAACGCGGACAAGAAGGCGCAGGTCAGGAAGCTCAAGCAGCTGCTTGCCGAGTCCGATGAACTCTTCCTCGCCACCGATGAGGACCGCGAGGGCGAAGCCATCGCGTGGCACCTGCAGGAAGTTCTGAAGCCCAAGGTCCCGGTCCACCGGATGGTCTTCCACGAGATCACCAAGGACGCGATCCGGGAGGCCGTCGCCAATCCGCGCGAGCTCAACCAGCGCATGGTCGACGCCCAGGAGACCCGTCGTATCCTCGACCGCCTCTACGGCTACGAGGTCTCGCCGGTCCTGTGGAAGAAGGTCATGCCGCGTCTGTCGGCCGGCCGTGTCCAGTCCGTGGCGACCCGTCTCGTCGTCGAGCGGGAGCGCGAGCGCATCGCCTTCCGTTCCGCCGAGTACTGGGACCTGACCGGCACGTTCGGCACCGGACGCGCCGGTGACGCCTCCGATCCGTCGGCACTGGCCGCCCGCCTCAGCGCGGTCGACGGCCGCCGCGTCGCCCAGGGCCGTGACTTCGGTCCGGACGGGCAGCTGAAGTCCGGCGCCGGCCAGGTGCTGCACCTGGACGAGACGAACGCCCGCGCCCTGGCCGCCGCGCTCGCCGACGCCACGTTCGCCGTACGGTCCGTCGAGTCGAAGCCGTACCGCCGCTCCCCGTACGCCCCGTTCCGTACGACGACCCTCCAGCAGGAGGCGAGCCGGAAGCTGGGCTTCGGTGCCAAGGCCACCATGCAGGTCGCGCAGAAGCTGTACGAGAACGGCTTCATCACCTATATGCGTACCGACTCCACGACCCTCTCGGACACCGCGGTCTCCGCGGCGCGGGCACAGGTCACGCAGCTGTACGGCGCCGACTACCTGCCGGACAAGCCGCGCACGTACGCCGGGAAGGTCAAGAACGCGCAGGAGGCGCACGAGGCGATCCGCCCCTCCGGCGACCGCTTCCGTACCCCTGCCGAGACCGGCCTCACCGGCGACCAGTTCCGGCTCTACGAGCTGATCTGGAAGCGGACCGTCGCCTCCCAGATGAAGGACGCGGTCGGTAACTCCGTCACCGTCAAGATCGGCGGCCGGGCGAGTGACGGCCGCGACGCCGAGTTCTCCGCGTCCGGCAAGACGATCACCTTCCACGGCTTCATGAAGGCGTACGTGGAAGGCGCCGACGACCCGAACGCCGAGCTCGACGACCGCGAACGGCGCCTTCCGCAGGTCGCCGAGGGCGACGCGCTGTCCGCCGAGGAGATCTCCGTCGACGGGCACGCCACCAAGCCGCCGGCCCGTTACACCGAGGCCTCGCTGGTCAAGGAGCTCGAAGAGCGCGAGATCGGCCGCCCGTCGACGTACGCCTCGATCATCGGCACGATCCTGGACCGCGGCTACGTCTTCAAGAAGGGCACGGCGCTCGTCCCGTCCTTCCTCTCCTTCGCCGTCGTCAACCTGCTGGAGAAGCACTTCGGTCGGCTCGTCGACTACGACTTCACCGCGAAGATGGAGGACGACCTCGACCGCATCGCGCGCGGCGAGGCCCAGGCCGTGCCGTGGCTGAAGCGCTTCTACTTCGGCGCGGGCGACGACGACACGGCGGGAGCGGGCGCGGCCTCCGACGCGGGCAACGGCGACGGCGACCACCTCGGCGGACTGAAGGAGCTCGTCACCGACCTCGGCGCGATCGACGCGCGTGAGATCTCCTCCTTCCCCGTCGGCAACGAGATCAAGCTCCGGGTCGGCCGTTACGGTCCGTACATCGAGCGCGGCGAGAAGGACTCCGAGGGACACCAGCGCGCGGACGTGCCGGAGGACCTGGCACCCGACGAGCTGTCCGTCGAGTACGCGGAGGAGCTGCTGGCCAGGCCGAGCGGCGATTTCGAACTCGGCGCGGACCCGGTCACCGGACATCAGATCATCGCGAAGGACGGGCGTTATGGCCCGTACGTCACCGAGGTGCTCCCCGAGGGCACTCCGAAGACCGGCAAGAACGCGGTGAAGCCGCGGACCGCCTCGCTCTTCAAGTCCATGTCGCTGGACACGGTGACACTGGCCGACGCGCTCAAGCTGATGTCGCTGCCGCGTGTCGTCGGCGAGGACGCCGACGGCGTGGAGATCACCGCGCAGAACGGCCGCTACGGTCCGTATCTGAAGAAGGGCACGGACTCGCGTTCGCTGACCGCCGAGGAGCAGCTCTTCGACATCACCCTCGACGAGGCCCTCGCGATCTACGCCCAGCCCAAGCAGCGCGGCCGCGCCGCGGCCAAGCCGCCGCTGAAGGAGCTGGGCACCGACCCGGTGAGCGGGGCTCCGGTCGTGGTCAAGGACGGGCGCTTCGGCGCGTACGTCACCGACGGGGAGACCAACGCGACGCTCCGGACCGCCGACAGCGTCGAGACCATCACGCCGGAGCGCGGCTACGAGCTGCTCGCCGAGAAGCGCGCCAAGGGGCCCGCCAAGAAGACGGCGAAGAAGGCTCCGGCCAAGAAGACGGCCGCGAAGAAGACGGTGGCCAAGAAGACCACGACGGCGGCCAAGAAGACGGCGGCGAAGAAGACCGCGGCGAAGAAGACGACCACCGCGAAGAAGACGACGACCGCCAAGAAGGCGACCGCGACGAAGAAGGCAGCCACGGCTTCCGCGGAGGACTGACCGCACGATCGGTCCGATCGCCGGAGGGGCTGGGTCTTCCAGCCCCTCCGGCGTTCGCGTACCGGGGGTGTGCGCGAGGGGCTGGGTCTGTGCGGCGGGGCCCGTTCCGGCCCGGGAGAGGGAGGGGGCCGAGCCCGGCACTCCGTCCTTCAGGAGCCGAAGGGGCCCAGAGCGGCGCGGTAGGCCCCCCGGTCGTCGGAGGGTCGGAACGCCCTCGGGCGCCCATATGTTCGGGCGGGGCCTCCGGGGACCCCGTCGCTCCGGATAGGCTGGGCGGATGACGCGAGCCGAGCAGCCAACGGTCGTGAGCCCCACCTCCGACACACTTGCCGCAGACTCACGCGAGCGCGCCGTACGAGCCCTGTTGCGCGTTCCCCCGCTGAAGCGGTTGTGGAGCGCCCAGCTCGTCGGTGGAATCGGCGATGCACTCGCCCTTCTCGTGCTGGTGCTGATGTCGCTGCAAGCGGCGGTCCTGGAGGGCTCATTCGGAGCTGGATACCGAGGGGTGGCGTTCGCCGTCGCCGCGGTGTTCGGTGCCCGGATCCTTGCCACCCTGCTCTTCGGAGCCGTACTCCTGGGGCCGCTGACGACGCTCACCGCGCCAGGAGGACCGCTGGACCGGCGGTGGCTGATGATCGGCACCGACGGGCTGCGGCTCGCGCTGCTGGTCGTCGCGCCGCTGTGGATCGACTGGATGCCCGACAAGGCACTCATGATGATCCTGATCACCGTCTTCGTCGTCGGTGCGAGCGAACGCCTGTGGACGGTCGCCAAGGACGGCGCAGCCCCCGCGCTGCTGCCCGCACCGCCCCCCGAGGGTGCCGCGGTACGTCCCCTGCCCGACCGCCTCGACGCACTGCGCCGGCTCTCCCTCCGTACCGACTTCGCCGCCGTCCCGGCCGCCGCGGCCGTCCTGCTGATCGCCACGCTCATCGGCAACCTGCTGGGCTCGGGCCTGGAGTGGTTCTCGTTCCATCAGGCGGCCCTCGGCTCGTACGTCGCGGCCGGGCTCTTCTCGGCCTCCATCTCGACCCTGTACTTCCTGGAGCTGCCCGGTTCGCAGACGCCCCGCCCGCGCTCGCCGCTGGAGGGCCTGCGCCGGCCGTCGACCGGCAGTGGTCCCGACAAGGGCCGCACCGGAGCCGTACCGCTGATCGTCGGCGCGTCGGCCGCGGTCGCCGGAGCGATCGCCGCCGCCGCTGCCGTCGCCGTGCTGCACGCCGCCGAGCTGGGCGGCGGGCCCGCCGCCTTCGCCCTGCTGGTCCTCGGACTGACCGGCGCCACCGGGGTCGGCATCCGTACCGCCGGGAAGGTGCTGCCCGCGCTGTCGCGACGCAGGCTGCTCGCTCTGGCCATCGCCGTCACCGGTGTCGCGCTCCTCGCCATGGGCCTCGTGCCGGACACGGCGACCGTGCTCATGATCGCGGTGCTCGCCGGTTACGCGGCGGGGGTCGCCGCCCACACCGGTCATGTCCTGGTCGACCAGGAGACCGAGGAGTTCCGCCGGGCCAGGACCACGGAACACCTCCAGGCCGTCGTACGGGTCCTCATCGCACTCGGCGCGCTCGCGGGGCCGCTGCTGGCCGCGGCGATCGGTGCCCATCGGCTGACCTCCGGGGGCTTCGTCTTCGCCCACGGTGGAGCGGCCTTCGCCCTGATGCTGATCGGTGCCCTGCTGCTGCCCGTCGCCGTGATCGTCCTTGCCAGGACGGACGACCGTTCCGGGGTGCCGCTGCGCCGCGACCTGCGTGAGGCGCTGCGCGGCGGCGACCCGGCCGTCGCCCCCGCCGCGACCGGTTTCTTCCTCGCCCTGGAGGGTGGCGACGGCGCCGGCAAGTCCACCCAGGTCGAGGCGCTCGCCGATTGGATCCGTGCCAAGGGCCACGAAGTCGTCGTCACCCGTGAGCCGGGTGCGACCCCGGTCGGCAAGCGGCTGCGCTCGATCCTGCTCGACGTGTCGTCGGCCGGGCTCTCCAACCGGGCCGAGGCACTGCTGTACGCCGCCGACCGCGCCGAGCACGTCGACTCGCTCGTCCGTCCGGCGCTGGAGCGCGGCGCGATCGTCATCTCCGACCGCTACATCGACTCGTCCGTCGCCTACCAGGGCGCGGGCCGTGATCTCTCCCCGACCGAGATCGCCCGGATCTCGCGCTGGGCGACGAGCGGACTCGTACCGCATCTGACGGTGCTGCTGGACGTCGACCCGGAGACCGCGCGGGAACGGTTCACCGAGGCCCCCGATCGGCTGGAGTCCGAGCCGCCCGAGTTCCACGCCCGGGTGCGGGCCGGTTTCCTGACGCTGGCCGCGGCCGACCCGACCCGCTACCTGGTGGTGGACGCGGGCCAGGATCCGGAAGCGATCACCACGGTCGTACGTCACCGGCTCGACCAGCTCCTTCCGCTCTCCGAGGCCGAGATCAAGGCCCAGGAGGAGGCGCGCAGGGCGGCCGAGGAGGAGGCCCGGCGCAAGGCCGAGGAGGAAGCGGCCCGCAAGGCCGAGGAGGAGCGGCTGGAGCGCGAGCGGCAGGAACAGCTCGCCAAGCTTCGCGCCGAGGAGGAGGAGCGCAAGCGCCGCGAGCTGGAGGAGGCGCGTCGGCGCGAGGAGGAACGCCAGGCCGAGGAAGCCAGGCAGCGGGCCGAGGAGGCCCGGCGCCTGGCCGAGGAGGAGCGGGTCAGGCTGGAGGCCGAGGAAGCGGCCCGCGAGGCCGAGCAGGCCCGGCTGCGCAGGCAGGCCGAGGAGGAAGCCCGGCTGCGCAAGGAGGCCGAGGCACGACGGCTGGAGAAGCAGCGCAAGGCCGAGGAGGCACTGCTGCGGGCCGAGGCGGCCCGTCGGCAGGCCGAGGCCGACGCGGCTGCCGCTGCGGAGGCGGCGCGCGCCGAGGCTGCCGCGGCGGCGTCCGTACCCGACAACGAGATCACGGTGCCGACGCCGATCGTCAGCCCGAACGAAGTGACACAGCCGGTGCCTTCGCCGGTCGCCCCGACCACGCCGTCCGACGAGGCCGAAACGGCGATGATCCCGAAGATCCACGACCGGTCGGAGCGGTCCGAGCGGTCGGATCAGGCCGACTCCTCCGACCACCGGTCCGACCGGCCCGGTGCCGCCGGTGCCGCGGACGAGACGGCGGTGCTTCCTCCGGTACGGGACGCACGGGATGCACGAAGCGCTCGGGACACCCAGGACCCCCGGGACAGCCGTGGCGCCTGGGACGCTCGGGACGTGAATCCGTCGGACCGGGTTCCGCGGGGCATCTTCCGTGATGAGCGCCCGGCGGACGCCGCGTCGGAGCGCGAGAACGAGCGCACGCGCGAGCTTCCGCAGATCAGCGACCCGGGCGCGGGTACCCCGCAGCCGGTTCAGGATCACTGGGACGGCCAGGAGCACCAGGAGGGCCAGGGGCGCCGAGGCCGGCGTCCTCGTCCCGACTGGGCCGAGGAGACCCCGCTGGACGATCTCCCCACGCTGGCGGACGAGCTGCTCGGCGACCACCGCGACGACGAGGGCTCGGGCTCCTCGGGCCGGGGACGCCGACCGCGCCGCTGAACCGCGACGGCTGCCGGGCGGGTCTGACAATCCCGGCAGCCGGACCGCCGTGCTGCCGGGATTGTCAGACCCGTCCCCCACAATGGGAGGACGGATCGGGAGTTCGGATCAGGGTGCCGGGGCAGTAGGCCGGATCCGGCACGCGGACCCGGAAGCCGGATCCGCATGAGGGAAGCGGGTCGCGGGCCGGGCAAGCGGAGCCGGGGCCGGGGAAGCGAGAGCCGATCGGGTACGCGGGAGCGAGGCCGGGGAAGCGAGAGCCGGTCGGGTACGCGGGATCCGGGCCGGGAACGCCGGATCGACAAGCAGCGACATCACAGCCGCGCGGCCGCGTCGCACGACAGCCGTGCGGCCGCACATCACCGGAAGGGCGATGACCCATGACCGTATGGGACGACCTGGTCGGCCAGGATCGGGTGCAGGAGCAGCTCGGTGCCGCCGCTCGGGACGCCGATGCGCTGGTCACCGCCGACTCCGCGGGGGAGCCGGTGTCTCCGGGGTCGAAGATGACCCATGCCTGGCTGTTCACCGGGCCACCGGGTTCCGGCCGGTCCACGGCCGCCCGAGCCTTCGCCGCCGCACTCCAGTGCACCAGCCCCGACCGCGCTCTGGGCGGCGCACCGGGCTGCGGCTTCTGCGACGGCTGTCACACCAGCCTCATCGGTACGCACGCCGATGTCGAGGTGGTCCGTACGGATCTGCTCTCCATCGGTGTGAAGGAGACCCGCGAGCTGGTCCGCCGCGCCCAGCTCTCCCCGGCCGTCGGCCGCTGGCAGGTCATCGTCCTGGAGGACGCCGACCGGCTCACCGAGGGCGCGGGGAACGTCCTGCTGAAGGCGGTCGAGGAGCCCGCGCCGCGCACGGTGTGGCTGCTCTGCGCACCCTCTCTCGAAGACGTGCTGCCCACGATTCGTTCCCGCTGCCGTCACCTCACGCTGCGCACGCCGCCGGTCGACGCGGTCGCCGATGTGCTGATCCGGCGTGACGGCATCGATCCGGAGCGGGCCGCGTCGGCCGCCCGTGCCACCCAGGGCCATATCGGCAGGGCCCGGCGCCTCGCCACCGACGAGAGGGCCCGTTCCCGTCGGGCCGCCGTACTCAAGCTCCCGCTGCGGGTCGAGGACATCGGAGGCTGTCTCAAGGCCGCCCAGGAGCTGATCGACACCGCCACCGATGACGCCAAGCAGGTCTCGGAGGAGGTCGACGCCAAGGAGACGGAGGAGATGAAGGCCGCGCTCGGCGCAACCGCCGGGGGACGGATGCCGCGCGGCACGGCGGGGGTGATGAAGGAGCTGGAGGACAGACAGAAGCGCCGCAAGACCCGTACGCAGCGTGACAGTCTCGATCTCGCGCTCACCGATCTGACCGGTTTCTACCGCGATGTGCTGGCCATCCAGCTGGGTTCGCGGATCGCCATCGCCAATGCGGACGCACAGGACGCCCTCGACCGTGTCGCCCGCTCGTCCACGCCCGAGCGCACGCTGCGCCGGATAGAGGCGGTGATCGCCTGCCGTCGGGCGCTGGACCGCAATGTGGCGCCACTGCTCGCGGTGGAGGCGATGACGATGGCGTTGCGCGCGGGCTGACGCCACTCGGCACCGCCGCTTATCAACTGCGGCTCGGCACTGCCTGTCGTCAGCTCCTCTTATCGCCGCTTTCACCTGTATGGGCGAAGAATCGGGCGAGCCGCCACGCGGCGACTACGCTCCGGGGATGGACACCAGGCGCCCGTTCCGCACCTTCGCCATCGCGCTCGGCACTGCCGGCCTCCTCATCTCCGGCTGCAGCAGCGGAAGTTCGACGAACGCCGTGCCGTCCTTGTCCTCGCCGCCCGTCCCTGCCGCGCTCAAGGCGTATTACGCGCAACAACTGAACTGGCGGGACTGCGGCGTCGAGGCATTCCAGTGCGCGACGATGAGGGCGCCGCTGGACTACGCCAAACCGGACGGCGGCGACATCGAACTCGCCGTCTCCCGCGCGAAGGCCACCGGACCCGGCGAGCGGATCGGCTCCCTCCTGGTGAATCCGGGTGGCCCCGGCGGCTCGGCCATCGGCTATCTGCAGGGTTACGCGGCCATCGGCTACCCCGCCCAGGTCCGGGCCCGCTACGACATGGTCGCCATCGATCCACGCGGCGTGGCCCGCAGCGAGCCCGTCGAATGCCTCACCGGTCCGCAGATGGATGCCTACATCCAGGTCGACCAGACCCCGGACGACGCCGCCGAGGTCGACAGGCTGAGCGCCGCCTATCAACAGTTCGCAAGCGGCTGCGAGCGGCACTCCGGCAAGATCCTCCCGCACGTCTCCACTGTCGAGGCGGCCCGCGACATGGATATGCTGCGGTCTCTGCTCGGCGACGAGAAGCTGCACTACGTCGGGGCTTCGTACGGTACATATCTGGGCGCGACGTACGCCGAGCTGTTCCCCGCCCGGGTCGGCCGGCTGGTCCTGGACGGCGCGATGGACCCGTCTCTCCCGGCTCTCGACGTCAACCGTGACCAGACCGCGGGCTTCGAGACCGCGTTCCAGTCCTTCGCCGCCGACTGCGTGAAGAAGGCGGGCTGCCCGCTCGGCACCACCTCCACCGCCGACGCGGCCACCCGCCTCAAGCGGCTCTTCGCCGACCTCGACGCCAAGCCGGTCCCCACCGGCGACTCCCGCGAGCTCACCGAGTCCCTCGCCACCACGGGGGTCATCGCCGCCATGTACGACGAGTCGGCCTGGCCCCAGCTCCGCGACGCCCTCACCGGCGCCGGGAAGGGCGACGGCTCCGGCCTGCTCTCCCTGGCGGACGGCTACTACGAACGCGAACCGAACGGCACGTACGCGAACCTGATGTTCGCCAACACCGCCGTGAACTGCCTGGACCTGCCGCCCGCCTTCGCTGATGCCGATGCCGCCGCTCGGGCACTTCCGAGCTTCGAGAAGGCGTCCCCGGTCTTCGGCAGGACCTTCACCTGGGCAGCGCTGAACTGCGCCCACTGGCCGGTCCGGCCCACCGGCACCCCCCACCGCATCGAGGCGAAGGGCGCGGCCCCGATCGTCGTGGTCGGCACCACCCGCGACCCGGCCACCCCCTACAAGTGGGCCGAGTCCCTGGCCGGCCAGCTCTCCTCCGGCACCCTTCTCACCTACCGCGGTGACGGCCACACGGCGTACGGCCGAGGCAGCGACTGCATCGACACGGCGATCAACACCTATCTCCTGGACGGCACCCCGCCGGCCGACGTCAAGCAGTGCTCCTGATCCCGCCCGGTCCGACGCCCGACCTCCCGCCGATCCTCACAGACTCGCTGCTGACCTGCGAGAACGGTCCACAGCCGGGCTGGTGCGGAGCACCCCGGAAACTGTGTAGACTTGGCGACGCTGCTGATCGCACCATGGTGCGACAGGGCGTGCCGCCTTAGCTCAGTTGGCCAGAGCAACGCACTCGTAATGCGTAGGTCTCGGGTTCGAATCCCGAAGGCGGCTCTGTGGAAGCCCCAGAACTCACTCGCCGTGATCTGGGGCTTTTGCTTTTTCCGCCCCCCGCGTCGGCCGACACAGCCTCCCCCATTCGTGCCACCAAATCCAAGGGGTGCGCGAGGGGAGCGCATGAGCGCAGAGCCTGTGCAGAGGGGTGCGCGCGGGAGGGCGCGCCATCGCCGTAGAACGGTCCGGTCACATCACTTGGCGATTACGCCAGTTTTGTGGAAAGGCTCCAACGTCCGCTTCTAGGCTGGGGACTGTGGCAGAGCTGATGGACCTGGTTCCGTTCAAGACCCTCGTGACCCAGACGAGTGCTGTACTGCTGACCCGCGGCGTCGAGGTGGAGTCGACATCGGTTCAGGGTGTCGCGGCCTATCTCGTCGAGACTATGGCGCGGCAGACAAGAATGGATCTTGAGGAAGCAGTCCACCTGGTGACCCCGGAAGCCGCTGCCGAGATCATCATGAAGGCGGCGGCAGAAGACGATCAGGGAGCCGCCGGTCCTCATGCGGTACGGCCGGTACGGATCGACGACCGCACGGTCAGCGCGCCCGTCGAGTCGCTGGGGCATCTGGTCACGGCAGCCGCGCAGGCCGGGAAGTACGCGAGCCTCAACGATGACGGTGCGGCAGCAGCGCATCTCCTGGACCTCGCGACTGAGATCGGCGCCGCCCTCGTGAAGCGTCATGCCGATGGGGCCGCGGCGATTCCGGTGGGGGTGCTCGACGAGCTGGCGGCGTTGGTGGACAGCGTGGCCGACCGCGTGGAGCAGGAAGGCTGGAGCATCTGTCCCTGCGGGGAGGAGCACGGCCAGGACGAGGTGGATTTGGGCACCGTAGCGGTCATGCGTCGCCATGCCGCGCTCGCCCGCGGCCTGCGCGAGCAGGCCGCCGGATGATCTCGAAGCCCAAGGTGACTGTTGGCCCGGAGCAAGGCGACGTGGAGCAGGTGTGTCAGTGTGGCCGCGAGGCATCGGCCGACTCTCGGTTCTGCCGATTCTGTGGCCGTGACCTGCGCGGAAAGTCGCTCTGCCGCACCTTGAGCTTGTGCTCCGAGTACACCTTCGGGCGGTTGTCCCACGGCCATCGGAAAGGCCAGGCACCCGGCGAGGTGGGGCTCACCGAACATCATCTGACGACTATCAGAATGGAGCACGCGGACCGCGTGGCAGTCCACTGGTTCACGGGCACTGAGGAGGCCGTGAACGGTGCGGACTGGGAATGGTGGTTCTATGCCGGTGACATCGGCTTCGGCATGCGGATCCAAGCTAAGCGCGAGGAGTGGAACGGTAGTTACAAGCTTCGGTACCGGCCCAGCAACGGGAGCCTGCAAAGCGACCTCCTGATCGAGGACGCTGTCGCCTCGGGGTGCTTTCCCGCCTACGTGTTCTACAACCGTCGGAGCTGGCAGTCAGACCTCCTGCCGGGGGCGCTGGCGGGCTGCGGCCACGGCCCCGTTGGCGAACGACAGTTTGGGTGCACCATCGCCTCTGCCCTCGTCGTGCAGCGGACCTTGCTCCTCAGCCGGGCCAGCACTTCGTACGTGAAGGACCGGAGCCTGCCGTGGCACCGTCTTCTGTGCGATGAGAATGAGTCCGAGGGCCGGAGGGCGGAGGCGCCGTATCGGCGAGTGAGGGACCTTCACCGGGCAGCGGTCAAGGAACTCCAAGTCGCCTTGAACGAGGAGTACGGTCCCCTCACGGTGAGGCCTGACGTGCCGTCGCGGCCCGCTAGGCCCAGGGCCAGTGGGCGAGTTCAGCCCACTGAGACCGAGGATGTTCGGCGAATGGAACGGGACGTCCTCGACCAGGAACTCGGCTTGGCGGGGGCCGCCGGCGAGCAGCCTCGCGACTTGAGGCAATGGCCGCTGTACCGGCGCATGGAGGAGATCGCGGAGCGCCCGCCATCCGAGCTGCCGAACCGCGTGCGAGGCATGATCCTTGGAGATGACGCCATCGCTCCGGATGAGCGAGCCGCTGGTGCTGTTCTCGTGAACCTCGCAGAGGATGACTGAGGGGCTCTCCGTGGAGGAGAACCCCTCAGTGAGTCCAGACGCACCCGAGC
Source organism: Streptomyces sp. NPDC047515 (assembly GCF_040643055.1). Lineage (NCBI taxonomy): Bacteria > Bacillati > Actinomycetota > Actinomycetes > Kitasatosporales > Streptomycetaceae > Streptomyces > Streptomyces sp. NPDC047515. The sequence goes on along the minus strand of NZ_JBEYTM010000042.1, from coordinate 28,528 downwards.
TACGCGGTGTGTGCTTCCTTCTGAGCAGCACCGCAGGTGCACTCGCACGTGCAGAGGGGCGAGGCGCCGATGGCGGGGGCGCGTCGAGCCGCACGCTGCTCGATCAGTGAACGGATCGCGCGGGGAGCGCGGGGCACGAGTTTGACCACGGCCTCCGCCGCCGCGCGTGCCAGGTCGTCGAGGACGGACTGGTAGATGTCGCGCGTGATGCGGGTGTCGCTGTGGCCCAGCGTCTCCGAGACGACCTTGATGTCGACGTCGGCGGCCAGCATCAGCGTCGCGGCACCATGGCGCAGGTCGTGCAGGCGGATCGGCGGCAGACCGGCCTCGTCCACGAGCCGCTCGAACAGGTCGGAGATCTTGCCAGGGTGGAGCCAGGAGCCGTCCTCCTCGGTGAAGATGCGACCGGTGTCCTTCCAGGCGTCACCCCACTTGCGCTTCTGCTCCGCCTGCGCCGCCTTGTGCAGGTCCAGGAGTTCGACCGTCTCGTCGTCGAGTGCGATGGACCGGATGCCGCTGTTGGTCTTCGGGAGACCTTCGAGGACGTCCCAGCCGTCCTGGATGAGCTGGGTGGCTATCTTCAAGGACCGCGACTTCTTCGAGAAGTCGATCCACCGCGGACCACAGCCCTCGCCTCGGCGCAGTCCACGGAAGGCGATCAGGCGCCACATGACCTCAAGCCGGTGCCCGACGATGTGGTCCAGGAACCTGCCGGTCTGTTCCGGAGTCCAGACCATCACCGGGCTGGGCTTCTCGCCGGTGGCTAGCCAGTGAGCGACCCGCTCGTCGGTCCAGACAAGTGCCTTGGGCTTGGTGCCGGGCTCCAGCTCGACGTGCTCGGCCGGGTTGTAGTTCGGGATGATCCGCTGCGCTATGGCGGTGTTGAGCGCTGCGCGCAGGGTGGCCTTGATGTGGTGCTGCGTGTTGACACTCGTGACTCGGCGGAAGGGCGGCATCTGGTCGATGGCGGCCTTCAACCACTTGCGGCGGGCCCGGTTCTCTGGGCCCTTCCAGGGGATGGTGTCCAGTTCCTCAAGGGCTGCGCGCCGCTGGGCGTTCTGCTCCTGGATCTCGATATTCGCCTCGTTGATGGCGTCGAACATCCGGTCCAGGTGCGGGACGTTGAGCTTGTCGAGGCGCACCTCGCCGAGGTGGGGCTTGAGATGGACGCGGACATCAAGTTCGTACCGCTTGTAGCCGCTCAGGCGCAGGCGCTTCTTGCCGCCCAGCCAGAGGTCCAGCCACTCGGCCACCGCCATCTTGGAGTTGAGAGCCTGCCCGGCGGCCAGGCGACGACGAGTCTCGTCGTAGTCCGGCAGGGGCTCCTTGCTCTTGGTGCAGGCCTCCAGCATGTCGCTGATCGCCAGCTGGCCCGAAGGATCGTCCTCGTCGGGTATGGCGAGCAACGCGCGGACCTTGTTGAGCTCCTTGGTCGCCTCGGCCGAGGACTCGAAGCCGCTGCGGCGGAACTCCCGGCGGGTGCCGTCGGGCCGGTTGGGTAGCTCGTGTCGTATCGCCCAGGTGCCGTGGCGCCGATTGGCGAGCTTGGGGCACGACCTGCCGTAGTTCTTGCCGGTCTCTGGGTTACGGCACGAGCAGCGGCGCGTGACGGTGCCGCCAGACGTGGTGGTGCTTGGCAACGTTAGTCCTTGGGGTTGTCGACGAACGTGAGGTCGGTGGGGAGATCGGAGGGAACCAGTCCGCGCTCCCGCATCGCGTCGCGGAACTCGCGCAGTTCTCTGCAGTCGTCGAAGGCGAGCTGTTCGTACGAGGCTGCGGTTTCCAGGAGGGCGTCGCGACGGGTGGCGTCGAGCGTGATGCTGGCTTTCCGGCGCCGTTCCTTCGCGAGCCGGGTGGATGCCAGGGCGGTGGTCACGGAGTCGCTGTGGGCGCGGTAGGTGTCGAGCACGTCCCGGGCGGACCCTTCGGGGGCGGGCTTGTCGAGAGGGGTCTCGCCGGTGAACCAGGAGACCGCTTCCCACGTCGGGACCTCCCTGCCGGGGAGCACGGCCACCGAGGCATCGGTGCCCAGAGGAAACAGCAGACTGACCGGGGGCACCTGGTAGGCCTCGGCCAGGACGAGGAACTCCGCCAGGTCGATCGAGCTGCGGCGTCCGGTCTCCAGGTTCGTGATCGTCGTCTTTGGGACCGCGAGGCCCAGGGAGGCGCACGCCTCGGCAGCCTCCGCCACGGTGAGGCCAGCGGCCTTACGGGCCCGGCGCATCTGCTCGGCGACGCGGGCTGTGAAGCTCGGGGACCAATCGTAATTCGTCATAGATGCAACTTACGTCGTTAAAATATGTGGCCGCAATATTCGTGATATTCGTTCTGCGGTCAGAACAACTTTTGCCGATGGGATGCGTCATGGCTGCGTGCAAGGCTGTCAGGGGAATGGCTCGCGAGGAACTGCTCGCTCTGCCTGTCGCTGTCGACCTCGACACGGCGAACAAGGCACTGACGATCGGCCGCAGTACGGGTTACGCGCTGGCGAAGCGGGGCGAGTACCCGGTCACGGTCCTCAAGCTCGGCAACGCGTACCGTGTGGTCACTGCGGAGCTGCACCGGCTCCTCGGGATCGACCTGGCACAGGCTGCCGAGAGTGCTGAGGTCTGCTCGTAGCTGAGACGCTTCGGGTACCCGCCTCTTCCGGGGATGCCGGGATCCCTTTCCAGGGTTACCAGTGCGCTGACGAAGAAACCCAGTGCGCGGTACGCCCAAGGTGCAGATAGTTACTGCATGGATGCGATTGGCGCCGCGCGCGCTGTTGTCGAGGAACACCACCCTGACGCTCGGGCGGCGTTCCTGGGAGGCAGCGTCTTGACGGGGCGCCGTGCGGCGACGTCGGACCTCGACATCGTGGTGCTCCTGCATGGGGCCCCAGCCCCGTACCGTGCAAGCTTCCGGCACGGCGACTGGCCGGTGGAGCTGTTCGTGCACACCGAGGCGAGTTGGTACGCGTACGTCGAGCGAGAAGTACGCAGGCGCCGGTCACCGCTGCTCTCGATGTGCGCAGACGGGCTGCTGCTCTTCGACACCGATGGAGTCGGTGCCTGCCTCGCTGCTGAAGCCCAGAGGCTGGCCGCCGCGGGACCGCCGACCGTTTCGGCCGAAGAGATCGATGACCGCCGCTACGCGATCACCGACCTCCTCGACGATCTCTCGGGGAGCACGGACGGAGGCGAGCGGCTGTTCATTGCCACCGAACTGGCGCGGCGAACCGGCGAGTTGGCACTGGCCATTGGTGGGTCTTGGGTCGGAGGCGGGAAGTGGCTGGCACGTCGTCTCGAGACCACGGCACCAGGGCTCAGCATGCGCCTGCACCACGCCGTTCGTGAGGTGCTGGGGGGTGAGGTCCAGCCCCTCGTCGGTGTGGTGGACGAGGTACTGGAGCAGACCGGCGGCCGGTTGTGGGAGGGCTACAAGCGCGGCGGCGGAACGCCATGAGCGGCTCGGCTACCAGTGCCTGCTCGTATTCGTGACCGTGAGCGGACTCGGATCAGGCCGGGTACCCTGCAGCCTCGCTCGGTACTCGGCGGAGGCGGGCGGGGCGCAAAACGGGTCGAGAGAGGTGCTGAGGCGCTGGCACCCTGGGGCGATGTTGTTCAAGCTCACCGGGTCCAGCTGCTCGGGCAAGACGACGCTCGCCTACGCCGCAGCCAGCAGGATCAGGCAGATCGTCGTGCACGACTTCGATGAACTCGGCGTGCCGGAGGACGCCGACCTGCACTGGCGCCATCGCATGACCGAGATGTGGGTGCGACGCGCGCTGGAGTACCAGGACTGCGGAATTGACTGCTCACCGGGCAGTCGCCCTTGGGCGAAGTCCTCGCAGTGCCCTCCGCTCCACTGCTGGGATGGCATCGCCGTGTGCCTGGTCGACGTCGCCGACGAGGTCCGGCGCGTTCGGCTTGCCGAGCGCGACCCCGGTCGGTGGGACGCCCCGGCGGTCGATGCCTTCCTCGGCTGGGCAGCGTGGCATCGGAAGCACGCTCTCGACCCCCGTCACCGGCCCGACGTCGTCATCGACAAGAGCTGGCCTGAGATGGCTTGGCACCGCTGGATCGGGTGGCACGCCGGTGATCCCCGATGGCGCACTCAACTGCTCGACACCACGGATCAGCTCGTCACGAAGTCCGTAGACCAGGTCGAGCGGTGGATCACTGAGCAGCGCGACGCGCATCAGGCCGGCCAACTCGCCCTGAGGCGAGGCTGGGCTTCTTGATCCGTTCGAGCTGTCCGGACGGGCTATTGACGATCCAGCTCCGGGCCGACGCCGAGCGAGGGTGCTGTCCCGTCCCATGACCACCGAGTGCGGCCATGGCAACGCGCCTACCAGCCGTGTCGAGGGCAAACAGAACGGCGCCGACCCGGACGGGGGCGCCGCCGGCCATCCCAAGCTGAGCGTGCCTCAGGCATTCCGGTGGTCATGCCGGCCACGGTTCGTGTGTCACTTCGTGTTGCCGATGACACTGCGGGCTGCGAGGCGGAAGTCCTTGACTGCTTGGTAGAGGATTCGTTCTCGTTCGGCAGCCAGGGTGGTGTCCTCGGCTTTTTGGGTGGTGTCTCCCGCGTGAGCGTTCTCGGCCATCCGCCGCATGACGTGGGAGAGGTCGCTGGAGGCGTGGGCGACTCGTTCGGTGACTTCCTCGAGGGAAACCGGTCCCTCGAGGATCACGACTTCGGCAGCGCGGTGGACCTCGCGGGCCAGGGCGATGAAGCGGCGTATCCTCTCGTCGACATCGGGTAGGTCAGGGTTGTCCGGACGCAGCGCGTCGAGGATGGCGTCCATGGCGATGTCGCGGTCATGGAGCGCGCTGAGGTGGTCGGCGTATGCGTCGCGGCGGCGCTGACGACGCCACTGATCATGTTGTGCCCGTGCCTGTGCCCGGCCGCTGACGATCGCGGTGCCAAGCGTGGCGACAGAGCCGACACCGGCGCCCAGCAGCGCGGCGAGCCCTGCGTCCATGGGCCCATCCTGCCGTTGTGGTCGTTCGTCCAGTGCGCCGGGGCTGCGGCGGTGTTCCGGTTCCGGCGCCAGGTCGACCGCGTCCGCACGGGCCCGTCCGTGATCGAACAGTGCGTCGCCCCGCGCGGTCAGACACGCGCACAACTCCGAGCGGAGGCATGACACTTCCACGAATGCATCCGGCAGGACACCCTGGTGCCCAATCTCGCGACCACGGCCTTCGTGCTGATTCTCTGCCTCTATGACGGAGTGCAGGATCAGACGAAGGCCGCGTTCACGTCTGCCGAATTGCGAAGACACAGGTCAAGCTCGAGCTGCGCTCGACGCCGAACCCCAAACGGTTAGCCAATCTCAGACGTCGATGCGGGCGACCTTGCGACCCACCTTGAGGTAGAGCTCGACACCGTCGAGTGCTCCGACCTCGTTCACGACCGCGCTCAGCGCCTGCTGGACGGAAGCCTCCGTGAGCTGCGTGGTCTGCTGCTCTCCGTCCGACTCGCGGATGAAGCGGAGGCCGTTCTGCTGGGCCACACGGCGCACGGCGGAGATGCTGGGAGCGAAGTCCAGCGTGCGGCTGATCAGCGCCCCGAGCGTGTCCTCGGCGTGGTCCTTCAGGGAGACGACAGGGAGGTTCTGGGTGTCCCCGAAAGAGCGCTTGGAGAAGCGCGCCGTGAACTCCGCGCGGGTGGCGGCAGCGGCGTCCAGGCCGTGGAGAGCGGCCACCACTTCGCCTGCAAGGATCCGCTTGATCGCCATCGGGTGCGCGGTTCCCTCCTCCAGGCGCTTGGTGACCAGGCGGATCTCGTCGTCCGTCCACTCGGTGAGCAGCTGGAGGTACGGCTCGGTGAGGTGGTCGGGGATGGACATCAGCCGGCCGTAGACGTCATCAGGCGACGCCGTCAGGCCCACGTAGTTGCCCTTGCTCTTGCTCATCTTGGCGCCCGTGCCGTCGGTACCCTCGATGAGCGAGGTGGTGATGACGACCTCGGGGGTCTGGTCCGAGATCTCCATGACCTTGCGGCACATCTGGAGGTTCAGCAGCTGGTCCATGCCGCCGAGTTCGACATCGGCGTCGATGGCCACCGAGTCCCAGGCCATGACGACGGAGTAGACGAGCTCGGCGATGGATAGCCCGTGGCCCTCGGCGAGCCGGGTGCGGAAGTCCTCGCGCTGGAGCGACATGGAGACCGGGACCCGGGCGAGAACCCCGACGAGCTCCGGCAGGGTGACCTTGTTCAGCCACTCGCCGTTGAAGCGCAGGTCGGCCCGCTCGAAGTCGATGAACGGTGTGACCTGCTGCTGGTAGCCACTCAGGTTGCGAGCGATGTCCTCGTCGGTGAGGGGCGGTCGCTCCGAGGAGCGTCCCGACGGATCGCCGATCTTGGCCGTGACATCGCCGATGATGAAGACGACGTGGTGGCCCATCCGCTGGAACCGGCTGGCGATGATGATCGGCACCGCGTGGCCGAGGTGGACATCGGGCGAGGTCGGGTCGATGCCGTACTTGACGACGAACGGACGTCCCGCCGCCTGCGCGGCCTCGATCTTCTCGGCGAGTGCCGCGGCCGAGGGGATCAGGTGGTTCGCGCGCCCCTCGACCAGGGCAGCCTGCTCCTGGGGGGAGAGGTCGGAGAGGTCGAGGGAGCGCCGTGCTTTTGTCTCGCCGAGCAGCTGCGCGGCCGTATAGTCCGCGCCCAGGTCCGCTCCATCGAGGATGTGCATGACACGGGTGACGGACTCACTCAAACGGCTCATGGCGCCTATACGCTCCTGCGTCGGACAACTGGCCTGACCAGTAGTGGGATTGGAAGCGGCGATTTTATCATCGCCACCTTCGGTACATCGTCGGATTGATCATGAATGACCCGGTTGTTCCGGGCCCGCCGTCAGCGGCACCAGCGGCCGTCCCGCGACCGTACTGGAGAGCGACCGGAGCCATGGCTTTATTGGGTCACGGGAACGGAGCGTGCCCATGAGCATTCCTGGAATGAGGAGCATCGCGGACAGGCGCTTCTCCCGCTGCATGGCGGATTCCACCCTGTGGCCGAAGGCGAGCGTGCGGAAATGGCAGGAGATCCTTCGTAGCCGGCGACGGTTCGCCCACGCGGGAGGATTCCCGTACATCGCACGGAGACGGTCCGAGAGCGCGACGCAGACCTCGGCCCGGTAGTCCTGTGAGACGCCGGGCGTACCGCGGTCGGTCATGCTGCGGGGGTGGACCCGATAGAAGGTCAACGGATCCCGGAGGGCGATGCCTCGGCCGGCCTCGCGCAACGCGTGGAAGAAGATCTCGTTGCTCACCGGAAGGAGGCTCAGGGCAGCATCGCGGTGGACCACCAGCGTGCTCGTGTTCCCGCCCGGGTGCGGCTCCTTCAACATCCGGTTCCCGTCGGAGTCGACCACGTGCTCCCAGTGCTCGATGAACAGCGTCCCACCCGTCATCGCCTCGGCGCATGTACGCAGCTTCGACGGGTGGAACCAGTCGTCGGCGTCGAGCGGAGCCACCCAGTCACCGGTGCTGGCGAGAAAGGCGTCGGTCAGGGTCTGTCCGAAACCCCGTTGGTTCCTCCGAATGACCTTGACCTTGTCGTTTCCCCCGTGGCGCAGGCACACCTCTTCGGTCTCGTCGACGGAACCGTCATCGATGACGATCACCTCGTGCAGGACGAAGTCTCCGGGTTCTTGTTCCAGACAACTCGTTATGGCCCGATCGAGATACCGACCGTAGTTGTGGCACAGGATCACGCACGAAATACGAGGCGGGCCGTTCATCGGTCACCTCCGTACACGCGGGCGTATTGCCGCAGAATCACCTGATGCTCCTGAGTCCTGTAGTCGAGGAACTCACGATCCAGACGGCGTGGCCTGGAGTCGAGCCGAGCCGCCGCGTTCTCCAGCGCGGTCAGGAACTTCTCTCCGAAGAGATTGGGGTGCCCCTGCGACCAGTCGAACCACTCAGGCTCCTCGACCAGCCCCTTGTGCTGCTCGTACTGATCGGTCAGGTGTCCCGTGAGGGAGCAGACCGGGAGCAGGTTCAGGTCGAAGGCCAGCTCCAACTGGCCGGAGTGGCTGCCCCAGAGGTAGGGGAGCAGCAGTGCGTTTGATGCCAGGCCGGCTTCGACCACTTCCTCGTCCGTGGGATACGGGCGCATGGTCAGGCGGATACGGGCATCGCGCCGGGCCGTCTCCAGTAGCAGCGGAGCGCGGCCTCCATCGGCGAAGTCGGCAGGGCTGAACGCGCGCAGAAGGACGTGGAGGGTGCTATCGGGGTCCGTGATCCCCAGACTCCAGTTGACCAGGGTGGATAACTGGTCCCGGCTGGCCCGTGAGGCCCCGAACATGAGGTACCGGGACGAGCCGCTGGACTCGCGCTCCAGGCCGGCCAGTTCCTCCGGGGCCGCGACGTACCCGTGGGGGACGACGGCCGCGTCGGGACGCTCGCCAAGAACCTCGGTCAGCTTGGTGACAGAGCCTTCGGTGAGGCAGACCCAGCCCACCTCGGCCGAGTGGAGCATCCGCAGCCGTGTGGTGAAGTCCTCGGCGCTGCCGACCATGGGCCGCGTGTCGTGGGCGGTGAAGACCACCTTCACTCCGTCGCCCAGGCATGCGTCGAGCAGACGCTCCAGAGTGGCGGGGTCCTCGAAGTCGATGTGGTGCAGGTGCAGGACATCGAGCCATGTGAGAGGGGCATGTTCGAGGAGCCAGGTGGCGTTGACCGCCGCCGGCACCGTGTCGCCGCCGGGGATCTCCGTTCCGTTCAGGATGTGGAAGTCATGGCTCCGCAGCTTCCACGCGTATGGGGTACGAGCCGGGAGGTGAACGACACGCATGCTCTCGGACCGGGGAACCGCTGTCACCGTTGTTCCCCCTCCGTCTCTTCCGCGCCGACGAGGAGCAGCTGGGTGGAGAGGCCGTTGGAGGCGTCGTCGCTTCGCGTGAGCTCGGCGTGGTGGATCTCGAAGTCCGACGCCTTCAGCAGCGCCTGGAACTCGTCGCTCGCCCACTCCCGGACATGGCTGGGGTTGCGGGGTGGTCCGGGAGTGCCGTAACCGCTGCGGCACTCGCGGGCAGGCGTGGACAGCACGGCGGCGGCACTGCCCTCCAGGAGGAGGCCACGGATCAGGGACAGGGCCGGAACCGGATTCACCAGGTGCTCGATCACGTCGGAGCAGACCACGATGGACCGGCGTACGAGGGCGGGGTCGACGGGCAGACGCTCGGCCGATTCGAGATCGACCTCGATCCACTCGCCGAAGGGGTGGTTGTCGCGGCACCACACGAGGTTGTCCCCGAAGTCCACGCCGATGAAGGACCAGGCCGGGTACTCGTAGGCCAGCGACGCCAGCTTGCCCGCCCGTCCGCAGCCGATGTCGATCACGACATCGCGGCCGAGTTCCTTGGCCCGGGCGGCGGCGTAGGGGTAGACATCGGGCTGCCAGGTCACGGTGTCGTCAGTTTCGTCGAGGAAGTACTCCACTTGGTTTTGGCTGCGGTAGCCGCTCCTGATGAAGTAGGACTCGGCGTCGCCGAGGGGCGGGCGGGCGGTCGTGGTGTCTGCGTGCACGGGAGACTCCTTGCTTACTTCGGCCAGTGGGAGAACAGCGAGAGCATCCGCTCGACCAACTGCTCGCGTACGGTGTGCCATTCGGTGCTGCCGTCGCGGCGCGCGGCCGAGGCCCGGGCGTACTCCCGGCCGTCGACCTCGGGCAGACACGCGTACATCTGGAGGAGCGCCGAGCCGTCGTCGGTGGGAGACGTGTCAGTGTCCGCCCTGAGCAGGGGCCGGATGTCCTCGGCGCACATGGAGGCATCGATGCCGGAGCCGGGGATGCTCTTGCTCATCTTCGGGAGGCCGCCGAGGCCCGGGATCATCTTGGTGTAGATGCCGGACAGCCGTTCCGCGGGCAAGCCCCAGCGTTCCGCTCCGCGCCGGGCGAGGGCGACGTACTTGTGCTCGTCGACTCCGAGGGAGACCAGAACGTGACGACCTTCGCGGAGGAGATGTACGAAGTCCGCGGCCATGAGCAGGGTGGCCTGCTTCATGCCGTAGTTGAGGTGGTCGAAGACGCCGTGGTTGCGGTAGAGACCGGCGAGGTCCTCCTCCGCCCACTGGAAGTCGTCGTCGTCCAGGTGGCGTGACAGCAGGAACGCGGTGGCCAGGACGTCGGTTTCGCCCTCCTGCCTGCGCAGCACACCTCGCTCGGCGTCGAACCCGAGACGCAGGACGAACTCCTCGTACTTGTCGGCGAGTCTCCGTACCGAGTCCAGGGGCGTACGGCGGGCGTTGTAGGAGTCGAGATCGCCCAGCACGATCTGCACGTCGAGCCCGCACTGCTGCAGCTTGACGGCGCGCAGCAGTTGGAAGAGGGTGCCGGCGTGGGGTGGCCCCCCGAGTCCGACCCCCGTGGTGACGATCGTGGGCTGGCTGTCCGCGACCGCCTCCGCGAACTGGCGCGCTCCGGTGTGGCACACCCATTTCGTGTGCAGGTCGTCGGGGCTCATCCCCGCGAGGCCGAAGTCGATGGCGCCGAGCCCCAGGCGTTCGTAACTGTGCTGGTCGATGACGCTCTCGTAGTACGCGGTGTCGAACTTCATGCGATTCCTTCCAGCTGAGTCTGCTCACGGAGGGCGAAGGCCCGACGGACCAGCGGCTCGAACCCCTCGACCAGGAGGTCCCCGAGCACGGCGTTGCGAGGTGCCGCGACGCTGCCGAGGTCCGCCGTGACCGTTCCGTCGGCGAGGACCCACACGCGGAACGGGTACGGGTCCTCGGGGGCACGCGTCGGCTGGGCGTAGATCGTCACTCCGTTGACGTCTCCGCGAACGTCGTCCACGGCATGTACGAAGTCGTCCCGCTCGAAGCCGTAGATCTCCGCCTTGCGCGTGTTGGCGCGGCCGATGGGGCGGTACTGGGAGATCAGCCAGTACTCGACGTCCGTCCGCTGGGTCACTCCGGAGATGAGCCGCGCGAGGCTCGGCAGCTGCTTCACGGAGCCAGCCGTGGTGAACGTGTTGAAGGCGAGCCGCCGCTGGTCGGAGGCAAGGAACTCGACGTTGGAGAGGAAGCGTGCGAAGTACCCCTGCCCGCGGAACCAGTCAGCCGTCTCGGAGTTCGGGCCGTCGACCGCCAAGGAGTACACGGTCACGTGATCGCGGACGCCGGCATAGCGTTCGCTGAGGAGCAGCCCGTTGGTGTGGAGGTTCGTCTCGAAGCCGACCTCGGTGGCGTGCTGGAGGGCGACCCACAGATGGTTGTCGTACGGCATCACGGGATCGCCACCCGTGAAGACGCACCGATGGGCCTCGGACTCGGAGCGGACTCGGTCGATGACGCGACGGACCGTATCCGCGTCGGTCTGGACCCGGTTGCGCTCGCGATAGCAGAAGCGGCACACGCCTGGTGAGGCACTGGTCGGAGCCAGATCCCAGGCATTGCAGTCGGTGTTGAGGACGAGGTGGATGATCGGGAGTTCGTCGTGCGTCAGCATGGCGTCGCCTCCTTGATGTCCGGGCTCACCAGGACGGCCGTCGGGGAGATGCCCCGCAGGAGTGAGCGGAGCTGGTGCGGGGCACCACCGGTGAGCCGTACGAACCGCTGGAGTGTGTCCAGTCCCGCGCCCGCGTCAATGATGGTGAAGGCCTTGTCGATGCCGGACTGGATGGTTGGGACCACCTCGGACATCGCCATGAGCAGGGCCGCGTTGAGGGCGACCGCGTTCCGCGCCTCACTGGTGTCCCGGCCGGCGAGCACGCGGATCGCGGCGGCGACGTTTTCCCGGGGGTCCTCGTGCTGGGCGACGGACATCAGGTCCTGCGGCATCGAGGCCGCGCCCCTGCGGACCTCGTCGTCGAAGGCCAAGTCCTCGTCGCCGGCGCTGATGCGGCAGGCCCGCACGGTGCTCCCGGGGATCAGCTCGTCGACCTGGACCGCGTGGCCGACGCTGGAGTTGACGACCGTCACGTCCGGCAGGCCGAGCCGGGACAGCAGCCGGGCGGAAGCACCGACCGCGGGGTGGGAGAGGCCGTACACGTAGGCCGGGCAGGTGACCGGGCTGAGGAGGGCGGGGAACGCCAGGCTGAGGGCGTGTACGGCCTGGAACCTGCCTCCGTAGCGCCGGTCGAACTCGGGTACGCGATTCTCGATGGAGAAGAACCCGAAGCCGACCTCCGCCGTGATGTCGACCATCTTCTGGTGCGGCACCGTGTCGCTCGTCGCCCCCACGAGGTCGATGAAGTCGCGCGATCCGGTCTTCGACGACGCACTGCGCGAACCGAGTTTCGCGACGTGTGCTCCCCCGGTGGCCGCCACCAGTGCGGCGGCGCTGCTGAGGTTGATCGTCTTGAAAGTCTTTTTCCCGCTGCCGGTGTAGCCGACGAACCGCATGCCCGCCGGCGGCTGGTGGAAGTCCCAGCCACTCCGGTCCAGAGCCGTCGCGGCCCGGACCGCGGACTCGACCTCCTCCAGCCTCGGCCCCCGCAGGAGCAGCCCGGTGAGGACGCTTCCGAGCATCACGTCCCGGGTGTGGCCCTCCGGTAACGCGAGAATGCTCGCGATGCCGTCGTGGACGTCCTCGGGTGCGATGTCGGCCGGCGAGTTGATCTTCTGGGCCAGCAATGGCGTTGTCACTGCCACGGCGTCGGCTCCTTTCCTTCAGATATCGGACGTGAGCAGGACCTTGAACGGGCGATGGCGGGCCCCGCTCTTCAGGGCCGCCAGCCCCTGCGGCAGGTCGCTCAGAGGGAATCGGTCCCGGGTCATCAGGGCCGCCCAGGCGCCGCTTTTCGCGAGGACGTCGATGGCGTCACGGAAGTCGTCGTGGCCGTCCGCGCGGCAGTACGAGAAGGAGCCGCGCAGAGTGATCGAGCGCCGGAAGACGTCCCGCAGCGGGACTGAGAGAAGCACCCGGGGTGCGTAGGCGTTCTGTACGAGAACCGTTCCGCCATCACGAACGGCGCCCAGCGCCTGGCGTATGGGGGAGTCGCTGTCGCCGGACGCGGCGTCCACGACGACGTCGCACGGCGGCAGGTCGGCGGAGTGGAGGTTGATGTGCGAATCGAGGACATAGCTCAGCTGGTGCGACCGCGAGGGCTCTCTGACCAGCATGTGGACCTCCCACCCGGCTTCCGCCGCGCAGACCGCCGTGCACACCCCGAGGACGCCGCCCCCGATGACGCCGAGCCGCCCCAGAGGCGTCCGGAGACCGCAACGAACTCCGTGCAGTGCTACTGCCATCGGATCGGCAAGAACGCCGTGCGCGGGATCGTGCAGATGGGGCAGCGGAACGACGTTGTCGCGGGGCACCTTCACGGCGTCGGCTAGACCCCCGGGAAGGTCCCATCCGACGCGTCGCAGCTTCGGGCAGAGGTGAACGTGGCCGCGGTCGCAGTAGGGGCACGAGCGGCAGGGCACCAGCGGGTCGACCGCGACCCAGTCACCCGTTTCCGTGCCGACCCCGACGATCTCGTGCCCGGGGTACCAGGGCTCCGGAAGCCGCCCCTGCCAAGGGTGATTGAGCTTCGCGACATCGCTTCCGCATAAGCCCGTGTACCGGATCTCGACGATCGTCGTGTTGCCCATCGGGTGCATGTCCACCGGCGCGGGGAGCTGGCGGAGGGCACCGCTTTCAACTGCCCATGTGTACGGGAGGTTCATCGGTCCCTCCACGTACTCAGTAAGGAGGGGAGGGCCTCCACCTCGGGTATCGCCCTGCCGGACCAGGCGGTCTCACCGAACGCGAGGCCATGCGGCCCGCCCCGGCGTTCCACACGCACTGCACGCATTCCCGCGCGCTCCGCGCCGGCCAGCTCGTCACCGCCGCCGTCGCCGCAGTAGAGGGCCTGGTGCGGGGCGATGCCGAGTGTTCCGAGCACCGCGGCGAAGAGCTGAGGAGCGGGCTTCACCGCGCCCACCCGGCAGCTGAACACGGCGGCGTCGAAGTACGACGCGAGATCGCTGCGGCTCCATGACTCGGCGATGTCGGGGGATGCATCGCTGAGGACGGCCAGCATGACTCCGCTGTGCCGAAGCTCCTTCAGGGCCCGCAGGAGAGTGGCGTCGGCCTGGAGTCGCTCGTGGGCGAGTTGCGCCAGGAGCCGTTCCAACTCATCCACACGGGAAGCGGGAGCGCTGCAGCGCGCGACGAGATGTGCCGCAACCTCGGCAGTGGTCCGCAGCCGCCCGTCGTGCCTTGCCTGCCAGCTGTCGGACAGTGCCGAATCGGCGGCCGCTGAGGATACGCCCAAGACCTCGGCGAACTGATGGGCGGCGGTACTCCGTTCAACTGCGCTCGGGGCTTCGACGAGTGTGCCGAAGAGATCGAGAATCACCGCGGTCAGCCTTGGAGTCTGAACTGCGGAACTCCGCATCAGCGAGGTGCCAAGCAGTACGTCGCTCACGGGGTGTGTGCTGATCGCGGACAGGCTCGTCGACAAGGTGGTGCTCGTCGGCGGATATCGCATGGCGAGGCTCCATCAGTAGAACGGCGATCTTGTGCGGAACCCAGTCCTTCGTCCGGCTGGGTATCTGCGAACCCGTCGACGAGCTGGTCGTCGAGCGAGGGGAGTGCGGGTGCCCTCCGGGGAACTGGCCTACGGGCGACGTGCGTTGTGTACAGAACAATCCCACCGGGAAGGACGCGCGAGCGGACAGACTGTCCGTGCTTTCTTGGTGCACAGGTCTTGACACACGCACTGGATCTCGGTAATGCGCGCGGCGCTGGTGAGAGGGTGGTAGGCGAGGGGATTTGCGTGATTGATATCGAATTCCACGCTCTTGCGTGCAGGGGCCGCCGGATGTCCGAGCGTGCACCGGCCCGACGACGTTGCTGTTAACACTTGGCGAGCAGCTCTGTGGGACTGGACATTGTCCGTACGCTGAGCGCAGTGCTCCGTCGCGAAGGGATCGATCCACCGATGAGTGAAAACCTGACGCTGGGAGACCGTCTCCGTATAGCCCGCCGGACACGGAAGCTGTCTGCCGCTCAACTGGCACAGAAGGTCGCGATATCGCCCAGCTACGTCCAGAAGCTGGAGTCCGGCGCGCGAAAGGCTTCGCCTTCACTGGTCCTGGCGCTCGCCAAGGCACTCCACTTCGGCCCCGAGGTCCTCACCGGCCAGCCGTACTACGGCGAGCCGGAGGCCGAGGACGGGGTGCACGCGGTGATCCCGGATCTCCGCAGGATCATGCTGTGCTACGACACCCCGGACGAACTCGAGATCGCCCCCAGGCCGCTGGTGGTCCTGGCGTCCGAGGTCGACCAGGTGGCCGCTCTCCGATGGGACGCGCGCTACGCCCCCATGGGGCCGCTCCTGCCGGCCGTCATCACGGAGCTGACGCATCTCGCCCTCACCAGCCGCAACGGCGACCAGGCCAAGGCGTTCTGGCACCTTGCCCGCGCCTACCGGGCGGTGAACTCCCTGGCCCACAAGATGGGGCATCACGACCTGTCCAACACGGCGCTGGAGAGGGTGCGGTGGGCGGCGGACCGGTCCGGTGATCCGCTGATGAAGTTCACCGCCGGATATCTGGTCGCCGGTGCGATGCTCCGCCAGGGGGCCTACTCATCCGCTCGCCGCAAGCTCCAGGCGCTGCGCCAGGAGCTCGAACGGCTCCAGCCGGAACGCTCCTTCACCGACGACGCGCTCGCGGTCGACGGCGCGCTGCTGCTGAAGCTGGCCGTACTGGAGGCCAGGGAGAACAACCCGGACCGAGCGGACGACTACCTGCGCGAGGCCGAGGCCGTGGCCAGAATGGCCGGCAACCGCGACTCCCTCGCCTACGAGATGTCCTTCGGGCCGACGAACATCCGCATCCACGAAGTGCACGCCATGATCGACATGGGGGACACGGAGCAGGCTCTCGCCCGCCTCACGGAGTGGTCCGACGTGACAGGCGAGGAGTGGGCACCTCCGGCTTCGACGGTGGGCGAGCGATCGAGCCACCACTTCATCGATGTGGCCTCGGCGAAGCTGGCCATGGGGGACAGGGCGGGTGCGTTCGGGGACCTGCGTCGTGCGCGTAAGGTCGCCCCCAATCACACGCGATTCCACCCCTCAGCTCGCGAGACGGTCGCGGCGCTCCTGAGGATGGACGCGCATCCCTCCAACGAGCTGTCTGCATTCGGAAGTTGGGCGGGAGTTATCACAACCTGACGGTAAGGCAAGGCACTTCGCGAAGAATCCCACGGACAGACTGTCCGCGCACGGAGCCGGCAGAGTGGAAAGGTCTCCTCACAGATGGTTCTGAGGAGGCCGTTTCCATGTCCGACGTCACCCCGCGCGTTTCCGCACTGCCGCCTCGGTGGATGCCGATAGGCGACGATCCCGAGCTGTGCTCGGCGGGCCAGTGGTGGGATGCCATACGCGCTGTGGAGATCACCGGTCGGCGCGCGATCGAGCTTCTCCGCGAGGACGGCGCGACGATCGGTCCGGTCATCCTTGATCCCGGAGGGCCGGAGCCCCGCCTGTACTTCCTTGTGCCGCCCGGCACGGCCGCCGACTGGGAGGAGCCGGGAACGGTTCCTCTCGGGCAGAAGTGCCACGTTGTGGTGCCGCCCGCCGGCGCCACGGAGCCGCCCGGGCTGCACTGGCACGTCGTCCCCCGAGCCCCCAGGTCGCTCACACAGCCCGGTCCGCTGTGTAAGGCCCTCAGCCAGGCACGCAGAGAGCGCAGCGGTCCGGCGGAGACCACGGATTCCTGATGTCCCTGAACATCTCCCTCGTCCTGCTGCTCGGAATCGTCCTGGTCGTACTGATCCGAGGCGGCTCCCTGAAGGCTGGGCCCGTGGTCGTGAGCGTGCTCTTCGGGTTCTTCCTGGCGGGCACGTCGATGGCGCCGGAGATCAATCGGCTGGTCTCCAGCGTTGCGGACATGGTCGGCCAGATTCGGTTCTAAGGCACCGCCCGTGCCAGCGGCATGCACCGTCTCATTCAGGTGCGACGGCAAACCAGCCGTGTGGTCGGACCGTGGCAGCGCTCCGAAGAAGTGGTGGAGGTCAGCGCAGCCCTGCGAAAACCACAGCCGCCGCCGTGCCGCCCAGGATGGCCCCCGCGATGACCTGGGCTGTGGTGTGGTCGCGGAGTGAGACACGGGACCAGCCGACGGCGGCGACGCCGAGGAAGAGGAGGGCGGCCCACCAGCCGTAGGCGATGGTGATGACGACGGCGACGCCGGAGGCGACGGCGGTGTGGACACTGACCTTCCACCAGACGGTGACTGCCATGGTCAGCAGCAGGCCGGCGATCATGGCGGCGACCAGGGCGACGACCTCGCGGGGCGCGTCGAGAGCCAGGAGCAGGCCCGTCCCGACGAGGACGGAACTGAGGGTGACGAAGAGCGGTGTCCACCGCTGGGAACGAACCTTGAGGTGCTTGTCCGTCCAGCGGCCACGGCGGACTCCGGCGACGATGTAGGCGATCGGCAGGCCGCCGCAGAAGGCGCCGGCCAGCAGGCCCCAGCCTGCACCCGCAAGGGAGTTGGTGGAGTGCGAGCCGATGACCAGCAGGACGCCGATGACCAGGTTGGCGGGCGCCAGGACCTCGGTGACGAGGCGGGCGGATCGCCTCTCGGCAGCAACGGCGGCAGTGGGTGGAAGCTGGGTGGCGGTGGTCATGCCGGTGTCTCCTCAAGGTGGGCGCGGAGGAAGTCCTGCGTGGCGCGAGAGCGGTAGGCGGTGCTGAGCGTGGTGAGGGCGCGGATCTCGGTGGCGAGGTCGCGGCCTCCGCTGGCGGGGGGCATGGGTTCGCCGGAGCCAGTGGTCGCGCCGCGGAGCCGTTCCTCGCGGGCGACGGCGAGCCAGCAGGCCTCGGCGGTGATGTCGGCGTGGGCGCCGATGAAGCCGAGGGAGGTGGCGTGGTCGTAGGAGCGTCCACGCAGTTCCGCCGGTGCGTAGTCGGCGAGAGTGAGGATCGAGTCGCGGATCTCGATGGTGCGTCGGTACAGCCGGTCATGTGTACGCAGTGGGTTGGTGGCGTCGGCGGCGCGGCTTGGCGGGGTGTCGAGCCGCGTCTCCGGGACGGCGTCGGTGAGGGTGCGCCACAGGGGGTAGAGGCTGACGAGCTGCCAGTGGGACCGGACGCGGGCGAGGACGCGTGGGGCGGCAGGGAGGGTGCTGCCCAGCACGATCAGCAGTAGGGCCAGGAAGAGCAGGCCCGTGCTGAGCACGTGGTTGACGTGTTCGCCGAGCAGATTGCTACCGACGTAGTCGATGAACAGCACGGCGACGCGGTGGAGGGCGTATATGAGGCCGACGGCGGTGCCGGTGCCGATGAGGATCAGCCCTCTGCCGACGAGTCCGCTGTCGGGGCGGCGCCCCCAGCGGAAGCAGAGCAGCGTGGCGCTGAGCAGGGCGGCGCCGAGGTGGGAGGTCCATATGACGCCGTACGCGAGGATCGTGGCGTGGTCGGCGTAGTCGGCCAGGAGATCCTCCGCCTCGCGAGGCTGGGGCGTGGCGAAGAAGCAGGCAGCCAGCAGGACGACCGTGACGGCAGGCACGGCCCTGTGCAGCCCGGATACGCGCATCCCGGTCTTCGACTCGGCCATGTCGGCGACGAAGGTGAGGACCGATGCCGCCGCCACGGTCCCGCAGATGTGCTTGATCAGGAACGACAGGTTGGTGACGTGCAGGTGCTCGTCGACCGCCGACGCGATGGCGACCGGTCGAACTGTCATGGCCGCAGCGAGTGCTGCGAAGGCCAGCCAGAGACTGAGTCGCTCGGGTCTCCGGAAGGCGGAGGGGGCACGCCAGAGGGTGACGGCCCAGAGCAAGACGGCGGGTATCGCATCAATCATTTATCAATCATTTGTGGGGGAGTCTCAGGAGTCGCTGAGCGCGGCATTGAGCCGACGCAAGGTGCTGGGGGTGGTCCGGTCGCCGTTTCCACGCAGAGCGGCACGGGTCGCGATGAGGCCGGCGAGCGTTTCCGCGCTCCGCTCCTCCTCGGTCTCGTAGCTCGTGCGACCAAGGACACCCGTCACGAGGTCGGCGTCGAGGTGATGGAAGGCGCGGCCGAGGGTTTGGTGAGGGGTGTGGCCGAGGAGCATGTGACTGACCTCGTGCAGCACGATGTGGTCCCGGTGGAGAGGGCTGGTGGCGTCCTCCACGAGGATGTGGTCCGCCTTCTCCGTGGCGAGCCAGGCTCCGCAGGGCAGTTCGTCACCGGTGATCGTCGGGAACGCGTGCAGGTGGATAGGACGGCCGCGCTTCTTGGATACGCGGGCGAGCAGTTCCTCGATCTTGAAGGGGTCCGGAAGGTCGAGATCGTCCAGGATGGATTCGAGCCGGATTCCCTGATCTTGGGCAGGCGTCGAACGACCGGACTTCATCTGCCCTCCGACTCCCACACTTCTCGAACGCGCGACTCACTGCCGCGATGCCGTGGCGAGTATATGGATCATTTCCGGTCGCACATCTGGAGGGTTGCTGATTGCGCCGGTCAAATACGGACAATTACTCGCAAATGGGGTGAGGGTTCCATCGCTAATGGGCATCAGTTCATGTCATCGTGATGTTTGCCACTGGAATTCATGTCAGTGATCGAATTCTCGTCGGGGGCCCCGAGGCCTTCGAGTTCACGGGCGCGTTCGATGAATTCGGAAATGATCTTGAGGCTCTTGTCGGAGAGCCCGGATGCGCGCAGGGCAACTGATCTCACGCCTGCATCGCGCAGGGCGGCGAGCGCGTCGAGTTCGGCGGCGATCTTCTCTGATTCGTCGTCGTTGAAGAAGTAGGCGGGCTTTACGCCGAAGAAGGTGGAGAGGGCCTCGAGGTGTCGCTTCGTCGGGTTGTCCTTGGCGCCGGTTCGCAGCTGCCAGATATAGCTTGCGGAGATCGTCGGGCCGCCCTGCCGACGGATGCCTGACGCGACCTCTTCGTAGGCGTACGGGCCGCGCCCCTTTGGGTGCACGGTCGTGAACAGGCGGTCCAAGCGCTCGGCGAGCGTGCTTCGGGCGCCGTCCTGCTGGGTGCTTAGCTCGTTCTCGTGGTCCATCGGGGCGGTCCTTCGGTCGCGTTGCGCCTTTACTGAGGTGGATGGCGATCCCGTTCTCATTTTCTTGGGTTGACAGCGGCGCCCCATCTGAGTCTAGGGTGACCATCGTGCCATCCACTCACGAAAACGGTCCACCTTGCAGCCGCACGCGGGTGCCTGGGAGCGGCAACTCCCGGGCATCGGACGCACGCCCTCGATCGAACGTCGTCGAGGATCCGCGACTGTGTGTCCAGCTTGCAGCCGACACGGCGCAGCTCCGTCCATGAGGGCGACATATCTGATGCACCCACCGGCCCTCACTGGTGCCGTTTCCGGTCGCGCTGTGAGCCCTGAACGTCCGCCGGCCTGAAGTACGTGTCGAGTTGGCGTCGAATCGGCCCTGTGCCCGCTGTGCGCTGGAGTGTTGACCGCCGTCTGCATATGTTGCTGGTCCCTCGGCGGTACGCGCCGGCACCGGGCTCAACACATGGGAGGAAAGAGGACAACCCAAGCGTGCCACGGACGCGCTTCCTCCAGCGGAAATGAAACCGGCGCCCAGAAGTTAGCCGCTTCCGGACGCCGAGCCCGCCACCTCAAGGGGGCGGAACCATAACTGGAGCGGGTCGGCTGACCTTTTCGACGAGAACGGCCGCCCCACTTCACCTACGAGTGAGGAATTCTCGCATGCCCGAGTCCCGGAACGGAAGGGCGCACACCGCCCGGCCCGTCCAGGTCACCGACCCTGCCACCGGATCCCGCCAGCGTCGCCTGGCCACCCTCCTCGCGGACATGGTGCCCAGTGCTCGCACCATCCGCGTCTCGCAGCGTGAACCCGAGCGGACCTGGCCCAGCCCCCACGCCCGCGCCTACGACGAGCAGGGCAGCCTTGTCGCCCTCAACCGGGCCCAGGGCCTGACGGCCGCACGCTGGGTGATGCGCACCCACCCCGAGGTGAACTGGAACGAGGCACACGATCTCGACCTCGCCACCGGTGTCCTGCGCCCCGCCACCCAGGCGTACACGATCGCGGACGGGAGGCGCTGACCGTGGCACGGATCCGAACCTTCAAGCCCGAAGCCTTCACGTCCGAGTCCCTGGCGCAGGTGAGCGTCTACGCAGAACGGACCTTCTTCGGCCTGATCAGCCGGGCCGACGACCACGGCCGCCTCCGTGACCAGCCCGCCGCGCTCTGCGGAGAGCTCTGGGCCGTTCGTGGCGGGCGCACGCCGGTCGATGTCGAGGACGACCTGATCCAACTCGCCGCCGCCAACCTGATCTGCCGCTACGAGGATGACGAAGGCAAGCGGTACCTGCACATCGTCACCTGGCACCGGCACCAGAAGATCAACCGCGCGAGCCGCAGCCGACTCCCCGAGTGCCCGAAGCACGGCGCCGGGAAGCCGAAGTCGGATGCGTCGCAGGCTCACGGAGACGTCCCGGAGTCCGCAGTGAAGGCTCACGGAGAACTCACTGAGAACGCACGAATCCCCGCCGAATCCTCCGGAACGCGCGAAACCGCAGGTCGCGAGGCGTTCAGTGAGTCCTCACTGAACACTCACGGAGGGAGCGCTGAAGCCGCGGTGAACCCTCACCCCCTGGATCTAGGACCTAGGAACCTGGATCTAGGAACTTCTTCCCCTTCGGGGGGCGCGAGCGCCCACGCACCGGAGACCACCTCGGCCCAGCAGCTCATCGCTGAGTACGCCGCGGCCTGTGCACATCGCCCGCCCAGCGGCGTCCTCGGTCACCTCGGCCGCGAGACGACCAAGCTCCTCGCGGAGGGCATCGAACCCGGCCACATCCGCGCCGGGCTGGCCCTCCACCGCGCCAAGGGCCTGCACCCCAGCACCCTGCCGAGCCTCGTCCACGAGGCCATGAACGCCACCCGCGCCGGTTTGGTCCGGCCGGAATCCCGGCCTAGCGTGCCCGGTCACCGGGCCTGGGCCAATCCCGCCGACCCTGCCGCCGCCTACGCCGAGGAGCTGTGATGCGCGACTACGACGCCCAGCCCGTCGGCGGCATCGCCCGCCGCTTGGCCCACATCCTGACCTCGCGTGGCCTCGACCCGAACGCCAAGCTCACCGACCTGGCGGAACCCCTCCCCGCGCTCCAGGCGGCCCAGGCCCGTATCCCGGCCCGCTACCGTGCCGCCGTCGCCGACCACCCGGCCGTCGCTGCCTGGGTCCGCGAAGTCGCCGAGGGCGGACGTCCGGGGCCCGAAGGCGCACCGGGGCTCGCCGAGGGCCGCTCGCTGCTGATCGTCGGCACGACGGGAACGGGCAAGACGTACCAGGCGTACGGGGCGGTCCGCTCGCTCCTGATCGCCGGGGTCCGGCTGCGCTGGAAGGCGATCACCGCTGCCGACCTGTACGCGGAGCTGCGGCCCCGCCCCGGCCACGACGGCGAGCGGGAGCTGATGGACCTGGCCCGCTGCCCGCTGCTGATCATCGACGACCTCGGTGCCGCGAAGACCAGTGAGTGGACCGAGGAGATCACGATGCGGCTGATCAACCGCCGGTACAACGCGATGCTCCCGACCTTGATCACCACCAACCTCGGCATGGCCGATCTGCGGGCCCACATCGGTGACCGCGTCGCCTCCCGTCTCACTGAGATGACCGACCGGGTCATCCTCGACGGCCCCGACCGCAGACGTGCCCTCGCGGCCGAGCGGCGCCGTATCGCCGCCGCCAGCGCCTGACCCTGCCCCGCGACGGCCGGCACCGGCCCGCCTTCATCACCTGCACCAACCCCCAGGCCGCCCCTGCCCAAACGCGACCCGGGGGGATACGGAGACATCCCCATGCACCGCACTGACACCCCGCAGCCCCGAGCTCTCGGCGACCACACCTGGCGCGACCGGGCCGCCTGCCGCTCGACCACGCACCACCAGGTCGACCCCGAGCTCTTCTTCCCCGAGCCCGACGAGCTCGACCGCATAGCCGCCGCCAAGGCCCTGTGCGCGCAGTGCCCGGTCCGCAGCACCTGCCTCGACGCCGCCCTCGAGAACGGCGACCGCGACGGCATCCGGGGCGGCATGACCGAAGAGGAGCGAGAGGCCCTGCACAGCAAGTTGGGGGGCCGCCTCAGCTACTCCCGCGTCAACGAAGCCCTGGCCGGCCGCGACATCCACCTCACCAAAGCCGAGCGGAAGGCAGTCGTCCGCGCCGCCTACCAGGCCGACATCCCCGCCGAGCAGCTAGCCCGGATGCTCAAGGTCACCGAGGCGCACGCCGGGAAGCTCTACCGCCGCACCCGCCGCGAGATCCGCAACCGCGCCGTCGACCAGCAGAAGAAGGCGAACGAGGCAGCGAAGACGCCCGGCAACGCCCCCCAGGTCCTGAAGAATCCCGCCGCCAAACTCCCGGCCCGCGACGACCTCGGGACGGCGGCGTGAGCCACATCGCGCCGGTACCGGCGCGGATCAACGGCTGGGACCGGGCCGCCGTCGTCGCCCTCGGCGGCGCGGGGTGCGCGCTCTCGTACGACGCCCTGCAGCAGATGGCCACCGCGATCCATGTCCGAGGATTCTTGACCTTCCTCTTCCCTCTGGTCATCGACGGATTCATCGCCTACGGAGTGCGAGCCCTCCTGGTCCTGCGCACCGCCCCGCTCGCCGCCCGCTGCTACGTGTGGACGCTGTTCGGTACCGCGACCGCCGCAAGCATCTGGGCCAACGCCCTGCACGCCGTACGCCTCAACCAGCTGCGGCCCGGCAGCGCAGGGCTCCGGCTCGGCGACGTCACCGTCGGCGTCCTGTCCACCCTGGCGCCGCTCGCCCTGGCCGGAGCCGTCCACCTGTACATCCTCATCGCCCGGCGGGCAGCTGAGGGCGAGCTGTCCGGACACCCGGAGACGCCCGGTGTCCGGACGGATCGGGTCACCGATGACCGTCCGGACACCTATCCGGTCCGGCGCGGACGAGGGCCAGCACCGGTCGCCTCCGGACACCCCGCCGAGTTGCCCGGCCCGGACACTGGCCGCGCGGCGGTCACCACGGGGCCGGACACCCTGGAGGCGCATGCCCCGGACATCCTGTCCGGACAGCGGGGGAAGCCGGTCGAGCCGGAACCCGAGCACGACGGCCGCGACGCTGACCAGGGCGGACACCCCGTCCCCAGACCTCGCCAGGTCCCCCGCCTGCACTTGGCCAAGCCTCCGGTCACTACACCGGACGCCGCCCAGGAGACCGGCCCTGCCAACCGCTCGGACACCGGTGACCGCAAGTCGGCCCCGGTCACCGACGAGCAGCTTCTCGCGATCGCCCGCCAGGCGGTCACAGAGGCAGGCGACCTGACCCGGAAGGTCGTCGCGGACGCCATCCGCGGTCACGGACACGGCCTCGGGAACGACCGGCTGACCGTCCTGATGCAGCACCTCCGCAAGGAAGCGGAGCAGGCTGCGGACACCCGGACCGCCTGACCGGACCGCCCGCTCGGCGGGTGCGCCGGCCCGTCCACCGGACCGGCGCACCCGCCGAGCACACGACTCCCTCCCGCCCCACACATGCACTGGAGCCGCCACCATGCGCACCATCTCGGCCACCCGAGCCGAAGCCGACGCCTGGATCACCGTGCTCAGCCGGTACGGACACCTCCACCACGCCGAACCCGGCCCCGACGAAGCCTGGACCGTCCAGCGCACACCCACGAGCACACCCCGCACCCTCCACCACCCCGTCCTCGCGCTCGACTTCGTCGCCGAGGTCCTGCGCGACGTACGCCGCGACCCCTCCGGACTGCCCCGATGACGCCCACCGATCCGACCTCCGCCCCCGCTGACCTGGGGGAAGGTCACTGCCCGGCACGAGGCCGAGCAAGCTGTACCTTCCGAAACTCCTCCGCAGCCACGGGCCGCGGAGGAGTTTCGGAAGGGCTTGCCCCCACCCCCCAGGGGGCGGGGGAGGCCCGGCACCAGGGGGAGCCAGGCCGTGGGGCCGCGACCGAGGGCGGATCGCAGCCGGAGGGGGAAGAAGCCGCGCGTTCCGCGCCGCGTACGCGCCCCCGCCTGCGCCAGAGCGTGCACCGCGACCAAGTCCGCAGCGTCCGCCTGACCCGCGACGAACTCGACATCGTCAAGCGCGCCGCCGAATCCGTCGGCCTGAAGACCGCCGGGTTCCTCGCCGACGCCGCGGTTGCGGTCGCCCAGGCCCAAGGCGACTCCAGGGCATGGCTGTTGGACCAGCGCGGACGCGTCGAGGAGCTGATGTCCGCCAGCGCCCAGCTCGGCCGCGCCGGTAACAACCTCAACCAGGTGGCCCGCGTCCTCAACTCCGGCGGCCGGCCGGAGTACGCCGACGACGCGGTCGCCCGCGTTCTGCGCGCCGCCGCACGGGTCGAGGCCGCCGCCATCGAGATGGCGAGGCGCTGACACCGTGGTCCCGGACATCTCCACCGGCAGCCGCACGTACGGACTCCTCGCCTACCTCTACGGACCCGGCCGCCGGGACGAACACACCGACCCGCACCTCGTCGCCGCCTGGATGCCGGAACTCGCGCCCGACCCCGGACGTGACCCGGCTGCCACCCTCAAGCAGCTCACCGACCGGCTCGACCTCCCCGTCCTTGCCCTCCCCAAGGACCGCCGCCCCGCCCAGCACGTCTGGCACTGCCCCGTCCGCACCGCCCCAGGCGACCGGCACCTCACCGACGCCGAATGGGCCGAGGTCGCTCGCCGCATCGTCCACGCCACCGGCATCGCCGAGGAAGGCGACGACAAGGCGTGCCGCTGGATCGCCGTACGCCACGCTGAGGACCACATCCACATCGTCGCCACGCTCAAACGCGAAGACGGACGAAGCCCCCGCCGGCACCAGGACGGCATCCGCGCCCAGGCCGAATGCCGCAAGATCGAAAAGGAGTGGGGCCTGCAGATCCTCAACGAAGGCGACCGCACCGCCGCCCAACACCCCACCAGCGCGGAACGCGCCAAGGCGGAGCGCACCGGCCGCACCGAACCGCCCCGTGAAACGCTGCGTGAGCACGTCCGCCAGGCGCTGGCCGGCGCCGCCGACGAGGACGAGTTCTTCCGCCGTCTCACCGAAGCCGGACTTCGCCTCGAAAAGCGTGTCGCCCCCTCCGGAGACATCCTCGGTTACAAGGTCGCCCTGCCCGGCGACCGCAACCGTGACGGCGCGCCCATCTGGTTCCCCGGCTCCCGACTCGCCCCCGACCTCTCCCTCCCCAGGATCCGCCAACGCCTCGCGGACGGACCGCCCGAGGACGAGCCGACGACCGCCACGGGCCACCAAGGGTCCGCTCGCCCAGCCGGTGCTCGCCGAGACGCCACTCACGTCGCCGAGCAGGCCGTCACCGTACTTGCCGGGGACGACGACGCGGCAGGCGCCGCTCAGCTCATCGGCGTCGGCGAACTCCTCGACGCCGTCGCCCAGACCTCCCCGGCCTCCACCCGCAAGGAGCTCGCCGAGGCCGCCCGCGCGTTCGAACGCGCCACCCGTTCCCACACCCGCGCCGAGCACGCCGACCACCGCGCCCTCCGCTCCGCCGCGCGCGGCATCGTCCGAGCCGGCAACGCCCTCGGCAAAGGCGAGGACGGCGGCACCACAGCGATGCTCCTGTCCACGATGGTCCTCGTCACGATCGCCGCCATCCGCTGGCACTCCGCCCGCGGCCACGCCCAGCAGGCCGCTGCCGCCCGACAAGCCGCGCAGCACCTGCGTGCCGCCTACCAGACCGCGTCCGCCACGCCCATGAAGGCGATGCGAGAACAGGGACGCCGACTCCCCGCCCCCGTACGCGATCGGTACGCCGACACCGTGGAAGCCGCCCTGCCCGGGCAGTCCGACCACGTCCTGCGCGAGCCTGGCTGGGACGCGCTCGCCGCCACCCTCGCCCAAGCCGAACGAGTGGGACACGACCCCGACGCACTGCTCCAGCAGGCGATCGAATGGCGCGAGTTGGAGACCGCCGACAACGTCACCGACGTACTCGTCTGGCGCCTGCGCCGCATGGGGAAACTGCCCGCCACCGTGGACCTGCCCGGCACACGCGCGCACCCGCGGACACCCCCGCCGCAGCCCCGATCCCCGAAGCAGCCTGCGGCCGAGCCCACAGCCCGCCACGACACGAACAGCACCCGCAGGCCGGGCCCACGGCGCTGACCAGCACCTCAAAGCGCTGGACACCCACAGCCAACGCTGTTAGGGCTGGTCAACAAGAGGACGAGGAGACGATGCCAATGCTCAGCGAAGACCTCCGGACCCGGAGAGCCGTGTTGCCGGAGACGGCAGCCGACGACCCCTTGCTGAGGCTCCAGCAGGAGACGCGGCTCGGCGACGGCATCATCCGCCTCCGCGCCACCACCCACCCGGAGGAAATCCGCATCGGCGGCATCCTGGTTAGGTGCCCGAACTGCGGAGCCCGACGCGACTGGATGGTCATCTGCGACCGCAACAAGATCAGCATCCGCTGCCGATGCGCGCACCAGTGGGTCGAGCCCGAACTGACGCGCGCGGACTACGACGCGATGATCGACGTCGGCGGCCAGGACTATCCGAGCCTGGAGGCCGCCGCCCAGGCCGTGGGGTACGACGGCACGCTCGTCGGCACGTATCTGTCGGAGCGGCGGCCCGAATAGAAGCCTGCCCGTGGCATCAATGCCCCTGGCCGGACGAGAGCTCTACACGGGCGAGCCTTTCAGGCGGTGCAGGGACGCTCTAGGAACGAGCCTGATGCGCGGGTGATGTGCATCGAGGCTCGTGGAACGAAACGCGCCGAGGGCTGCCCCAATTGGGACAGCCCTCGGCGTTCGAGATGCATCGTGGAGTCAGGCGTCAGCAAGGTGGTTGGCGAGGTGCAGCGCGTCGATGGCCACGGACAGCGCTGTGTGCAGACCGATTACCTCCAGCAGCGTGGGATGGACGACCGGGGTCCAGTCCCCGCGAAGGTTCGGCCACGTGGCGAGGGTGACGTTCGCTGAGGTCAGGCCGAGGTAGGCGGTGACGTCCATCCCGCCGGAAGGGGCGAGTTCCCAGGACAGCCGAACGGAGCCCGGACGAAGAGGAGCGCGGTCTTGCGCGGACACCCAGGTCGTGCGAGCCGGCTCGGTGGCGCATCGGGGCACGGAGCGGACGAGAGCACCACGTACGCCTGGAGGCATAGGGCGTTGGGCGACATTGCCGAGGAGCAAGGGCGGGCCCGGAGGGTTCTTCGCGCCCGCCGCGAACTGCGAGCGTGACCAGCGGTTCACACGTCGGCCCAGACGAGCTGAGTGCGGACTTCAGTTGGCAGCACGCCCTCTTGGCCGTTCTCGGCAAGGTAGACAGCGCCGTTCGGGCCGCTGATCTCGATGACGTGACCGATGCGGTGAGTCTGGGGCCAGTCCGGGTTGATGGCCAAGTACGCGGGGAGATCCGGGTCGACTGCCCGGAGCTGGTGGATCAGTTGGCGAACGGTGATCTCGCGAGGCAAGAGAGACTCCTGAGTTGGTGAAGGGGGCGGCGTAGGTCAGACGCAGGCGCAGTGGCGGTTGGGGAAGGCGATGACTGGCTGTTGCTCATTCGGCCGTGATGCTTGACGGTCGAACGGGGGTGCCAGCCGGGTCCACCTTCGAATGATCATTTAGCGGTCCGCGCAT
>NZ_JBEYTM010000041.1:43887-73044 GCF_040643055.1 Streptomyces sp. NPDC047515 | reverse complement strand
AGAACCCCCGCCCCTTCGCCTGGACGAAGAGCGCCGACGAGATCCTCGAACGCCTCGCCGCATATCTTGATCGAATTCCTGGCGCAGGACACTAGGTCGTCGCGGGCTCGCGCGGACGCTCCACGCGGGCCACTGCGTGCTCGACGACCGTCACCAGTACGTCCCGGGCGGAGGAACGGTCGCGTGCGTCGCACATGACCACCGGTACCTCCGGATCCAGGTCCAGTGCCGCCTGCACCGTCTCGACGGGGAACGCGTCGGCCCCCTCGAAGCAGTTGACGGCGACGGTGAACGGAATCGCGCGGCGCTCGAAGTAGTCGACCGCCGCGAAGCAGTCCTCCAGTCGCCTGGTGTCGGCGAGCACGACCGCCCCCAGCGCGCCCTGGGCCAGTTCGTCCCACAGGAACCAGAACCGGTCCTGCCCCGGAGTACCGAAGAGGTAGAGCACCAGATCCTCGCGGAGCGTGATCCGGCCGAAGTCCATGGCCACGGTGGTCGTGGTCTTCGCCTCCACACCCGCCAGGTCGTCCACCGGGCGGCCCGCCTCGCTGAGTCTCTCCTCCGTGCGCAGCGGCCTGATCTCGCTGACCGCGCCGACCAGAGTCGTCTTGCCCACTCCGAAGCCGCCCGCCACCAGGATTTTCAGGGTAACGGGCTCCACGGGCCGCCTGTTGCGGCTAGAGCGCCCGAAGGCCATTGATCACCTCGCGAAGAATGTTCACGTCCGGCAGTTCGGCCGGCGGAACGGGACGGGTTACGTGCACCAGCTCGTCCTCGACGAGATCGCCGACCAGCACCCGGACCACCCCGACGGGGAGGTCCAGGAAGGCCGCGAGTTCGGCTATCGACTGGGGCATGTCACTGCAGAGTTCGACGATCTCCACGTGTTCCGGGGAGAGCGTCTGGTCCCGGCCGGGGTCGTCGGCCGCGGGTTCGGGGACGACGACCGCAATCAGGTCGAGCCGATGACGGGAGGCGCTGCTGGTACGGCCTCGGGTCATCGCGTACGGACGGACCACCGGTCCCGCGTCGGCGTCGTACCAGCGCGAGGCCTGCGGGTCCGTGGGCGTGGCCGGTGATCTGGAGGAGTCAGCGCTCATTCCGTCCACTCACCCCCCGGCGGACTGACCGGTCGTCCGGGGTGCGTTGGCCAGGTGGGCACCGACGCGCTTCACCATCAGCGTCATCTCGTAGGCCACCAGGCCGACGTCGGAGTCGGCGTCGGCCAGCACGGCGAGACAGCTGCCGTCACCGGCCGCCGTGACGAAGAGGAACGCCTCGTCCAGTTCCACGACGGTCTGGCGGACCCGGCCCGCGTCGAAGTGGCGCCCCACGCCCTTGGCGAGGCTGTGGAACCCCGAGGCGACGGCCGCCAGATGCTCGCTGTCCTCACGGGTCAGGTCCTTGGACGTGCCGGTGGCGAGGCCGTCGCTGGAGAGCACCAGCGCCTTGTGGATGCTGGCGACGCGCTCGACGAGTTCGTCGAGGAGCCAATTGAGCCGGCCTGTGCCCCGGTGTGCGGCGTTGGGTGCTGCGGCGTTCGGTGCGGTCATCGACCGTCCCCTCCCGGAGTGGTTCCTTGTGCTGTGTCACCGGGACCGGTCACGTCCTCGGCGTTCTGCCGGCGGCCGCGCTGCCAGCCGCGCTGGAGCGAAGCCATGCGGCTGCGTACCTCGTCCGCGTCCCGTTCGAAGTCCTGAGCCGATTCCGTCCGGGCCGGATCCGCGTCACGGCCGCCGGTGACTTCGCGAAGCTGCGGGGCGAGGCTGGCCTGCCGGATGCGCCGGGGCAGCCCGCCCACGGTCTCACGGGCCGGGGGCGCGGGCTCGGCGGGTGAGTCGGCCTCCGCGGGTGTACCGGGCTCGGCCGGTGGAACGGACCGCGGCGGTGTGCCCGGCTCGGCGGGCTTCCGGAAGCCGGTGGGCTGCCGGGGTTCTGTGGGGTGTCGCGGCTCGGTGGGCCTGTCGGTGCCGGCGGCGGGGCGCCAGGGACCGGCGGCCACGGGCCTGACCCCGCTGTCGGCGCCGGGGCCGTCGGCGTCGGCCGGGCCGGGTGCGGGATCGCGCTCGGCGGTCGTCGGGTGGGATCGGCCCGCCTCGTCGACCCGGCGGCCGTTCTCCGTGACCAGCGTCGGAGGTTTGCGGCGGGGCAGCGGCACCGGGGCAACGGGGCGCTTCGCCCATGCGTCGGCCGCCGGCTCCCCCACCTGGTCGGAGGCCTGCTGGTGCTGCTCGCGGTCGCCGTCGCGGCGCAGATCGCGGGCGCGGAAGATTCCGCCGCGTTCGCTTTCGGAGTCGTCGAGGTCGGAAGCGCCGCCCAGCAGGGGGTCCAGGCCCGCGTCGAGCAGCGGATCGAGTACGGGGTCGCTCTCGAAGCCCAGTGCTCCGACGGGCCCTTCGAGCTCTACGGGCCCGTCCAGGAGGGCCGGGTCGACGAGGCCGGTGGGGACGGGGGCGAGGCCGGAGGGCCTGCCGTTGGCCCGGCGGTCCGGCACCCCGTCCCTGCGGTCCTTGTCGCTTCCCGGTCCCTGACCGGCTGCCCGTGCACCGCCGCCGATCGCCTTCTCCGACCGGCGGTCGAGGCGGAATCCGGTGCCGTGCGTCTCCGGGGCGTCGGTGAGCAGCGCCGCAGGGATGAAGACGACGGCGGTCGTGCCACCGTACGGAGATTTCTGCAGCGAGACACGGACGTTCTGCCGCTGGGCGAGGCGGCTGACCACGAAGAGGCCCAGCCGGTCGGTGTCGGAGAGTTCGAACTCGGGGGTCTCGGCGAGCCTCAGGTTGGCATCGAGGAGGACGTCGGGAGGCATGCCGAGTCCACGGTCGTGGATCTCCAGCGTGAAGCCGTTGGCGACGCGTTCACCGTGCACCTGGACCGCGGTGTGCGGGGGCGAGAACACGGTGGCGTTCTCCAGAAGTTCGGCGATCAGATGGGTGAGGTCGGCGACGGCGGGGCCGCCCACCCCGATGCGGGGCAGCCGACGGACCTCGATCCGCTCGTAGTCCTCGACCTCGGCGACCGCTGCCCGTACCACGTCCATCAGCTGGATCGGCTTGCGCCACTGACGGGAGGGTGCGGCACCGGAGAGGATCACCAGGCCCTCGGCGTGGCGCCGCATACGGGTGGTCAGGTGGTCGAGACGGAAGAGGTCGGCGAGTTCGTCCGTGTCCTCGGTGCGGCGCTCCATCGTGTCCAGGAGCGTCAGCTGCCGGTGCAGGAGCACCTGGTTGCGGCGGGCGAGGTTGACGAAGACCTCGGACACCCCGCGCCGCATGTCCGCCTGCTTCACCGCGGCTTCGACAGCGGCTCGTTGCAGGGTGTTGAGGGCCTGGCCGACCTGGCCGATCTCGTCCCGTTCGTACTGCAGGTGCGGTGCCTCGGTCTCGACGTCGATCTGTTCGCCCGCGGCGAGCCTGCGCATCACACTCGGCAGCCGTATCCCGGAGACCTCATGGGCGTCCTTGCGGAGCCGGGAGAGGTCACGGATGAGCTCCCGGCCGATGCGCACGGAGACGAACACCGAGGCGAGCAGGGCGAGGAAGCCGAGGACGCCCGCGATCCCCGCCTTGATCAGAATACTGTAGCCGGCCGGCTTTCCGCGGTCCTGGAAGCGGTTGTTCAGTTCGGTGGAGTCGTTGGCCAGCCGGTCCAGGACCGGCGGTGCCACTTCCTGCCAGCGCTCGGCGTCGACCGCACGCGGTTCGTCGGTGGGACCCGCGTCGATGAGCCGGCTCTCCGCGGTCCTCAGCGCTTCGCTGTCCGGGCTCGCCCAGTACTGTTCCACGCGTTGGCGCTCCGACGCGGGCAGCATTTCGCCGTTGATCTCGTAGAGCAGCTTGCGATTGGCGACGAGGTCGGAGATCTGGCGCAGTTCGGAAGCGGTCAGCCGTCCGGCGATGAGTGCCGACGCGACCAAGGCGTCCTCCCGGGAGAGCATTTCGCGGGCTCGCGAGATGCCGGCCAGCGCACGGACCTGCTTGTCCATCGAGACGTTCTCCATCGTGCGGAGACCGGTCAGAAAGCGGTAGCAGGGATCTATGAGCCGGTCGTAGAACTCCATTGCCTTCAGGCGGTCGATGGTGCGTTCGTCGACCGAATCGCGGAGCGCGCCCAGGCCCTCGACGGTGCCGAGGACCGAGTTCAGCTGCGTTTCGTCCTCGGGTCGCAGCGCGTCGCGAATGTCCTTCTGCCGCGCGCTGTCCCTGACGTCCGCCACGACACGGTCGGTGGTCGCGCGTCGGCGCTGCAGAAGGGGGAGGGCGTTGGAGGCCCGGGGATCGGCGAGGAAGACGAGAGTCTGACGGCGCTCGTCCTGAATGGCGCGGACGGTGTCCTCCAGAGGATGACCGACCTTCTCCACGACGGTGCTCGCACTCATCAGGTGGCCAGCCTCGCGCCCTGTCAGAAAGGTGGCGAAACTCCAGAGTCCGGTGAGGGAGACGAGCGGCACCAGGAGCAGTGCCACGATCTTCCTGCGGATGGACTTCCCGCGAAAGCGCATGGCCTCCCCCAGCCCGACCCCACGGGGCGGGGGTCGTGTTCCGTCAACAAACGGCGCGAGCCTACTACCGACAGAGAGACAATCCGAAGAGATGTCCGGACGATTTTCAGCCGCACTCCCCGACGTCGATCATGAGTTGTCCCGGTATTCCGGGCGATGAAATTCGCGAAAGCGGCAGAAGAGACCTGTCAGAGCTCCGCGTTGCCCGACAGGGCAGTTGGCTGGAATTCTTCGCTCGATGACGGATCGGGGGAATCTTCACAGCCGTTCACTCGTCTCTCTGTACGGGGCAGGGAGAACACGGGGAGTGTCCGGGGCAGGATGGTCCGATCCGCCCGCGTAGAAGCCACGCATGCCGGGCAGCAACCCTGAAGTCGGAGAGCGGTGGGGAGTTGAGGGTCCTTGGATGCGGAAGAGCGTCGGAGCCCGGTGCCGTGGGCACCGGCCTCGGCGGTGACCGGCGGGGTGAAGATCCCGCACCAGCGCCGGCAGCTCTGGGTGGAGGAGCCCGCGACGCGGCGACGGATGCCCGACCCGGTCCGTACCGCCGCCGTGCGTGCCGTGCTCATCATGTCGCTGACGATCACCCAGGCCATGGTGGCGTTCCTCTGCACGCTGACGGGGTCCTGGCTGGCCTTTCCGATGGTGCTGAGCAGCGTGGGCAGCACGGTGGGCGCGACCTGGTCCGTGCTGGACGTCTGGATCACCCGGCAGGTCTGGAATCAGCGCAACGGTGTGGTGTCCATGCCGAGCAGCTCGGCGCGGCAGCTGCGCCGTGAGCGCCGCAGAGCCCGCCGGACGGCGCGGACCGCGCAGCGTGAGGAAGCCCGGATACGCCGCCGGGGCGCGGGCGGCCTCTCGCGGGCCTGAGAGCCTGCCGGGCAGCCTTCGATCGGACAGCGGACGCGGTCTGGTGCGTGCGATTCCGAGGCGCCAGGATGCCCTCGTAGCGGAGCTACTAGGACATTTCGGCAACGCGGGAGGGGGTCCCCCCTGGCCCTTGAGGCCTTGGGGGAGTGCGTGCCAGACCGCGTCCGCCCGATCACAGGCCGCCCGACAGGCTCTGAGGGCATCGGATCTGCCCGACGGACAGGGCGGCCGGGGCTCGGAGGGCTCCGGGCCCTGTCCGGCCCAGAGGTCCGGGCCCCGGTGGGGTGTGGTCAGGGGACGGGCGCCGCGCGGCGTTCCTGTTCTTCGCCCCTGCCCACCGTGCTCACCCGTCGTGCTCGTTCCCCGCGCCTGCCTCGTGGCACTGACTCGTCGCGCTCGATTCACGCCGGCCCGTACTCACTCGACGGACGGGGCCGGGGAGGGGATCCGGGCACTCTCGGGCGGTGTCGCCGTGCGCTTGAACATGCGGGTGGCGGTGATCTCGCCGTGCACCGTCTCGCCGTTCGGGTCCTGCTGCGGCAGCCCGGGACGCAGGTGCTCCTCGACGCTGATGTATTTCAGCCCGGCCCGCAGATCCGCGTCGTTGCGCAACCGGATGACCAGCGGGAATTCGGCGAGCGCCGTGGTGTCGAAGAGCCCGGTCGTGTAGAGCAGCTGCACACCGAGGGCGTCCGACACCGCGCGCTGGAGCTCCAGCAGATAGGTGGCGTTGGCACGGCCGATGGGGTTGTCCAGGAACAGCGTGCCCGCGTGCCGGTGCTGGTGCCGGTCACGGCCCCGGTCGTTGCTGCGCAGCGCGGCCATCGTGCAGTACAGGGCGATGGCGGCGGTGAGCAGCTGACCGCCGGAGAAGACGTCGCCCATCTGCCCGACCGGGACGCGTTCGGCACGGAGCACCGCGTCCGGCTTGAGGATCTCCACGGCGATGCCCTTGGGTTCCAGTGCCGCCTGCACACCGCGCAGCAGGAGGGACATGCCGTCCCTGCGCAGATCCGAGTTCTTCCTGAGGGCTGCGCGGGTGGCCTCGTCGATGACCTCGCCGAGCCGTTCGGTGAGTGTCGCCTGGTCGGGTTCCTCGAAGCGGATCCGGAGGAACTCCTGGCCGGACCACTCCCCCAGTCCTTCGGGGAGCTGGGAGAGCCGCTGGGCGGAACGGAGCGTGGTGAGCGCGGACTCCACGAGGCCGCGGAGCCGGTCGACGATGGAGTCGCGATTGCGCTCCAACTGGGCCAGCTCGTCCGTGAGGACGCGCAGCCGGGGCGCGAAGGCCGCCGCCCACTTCTCGGCGTGCTCGGGCAGCGCCGCCGCCGGCAGCTCGCGGATCTGCTGGCGGGCGGGCGTGCGGACCTGTTCGTAGCGGGTGGAGTTGGCGTGCCGGACGAGGACGTCGCTCGCTTCCCGTACGGCGCTCTCGGCCGCGGACAGGTCGGCCGCGCAGCCGCGCAGTGAACGGCGGGCCTCGGCGGCCGACTGGCGGGCCTCGGCGAGACTGCCCGGGTAGGGCCCGGGTACCTCGGGGTCGTCGTCCGCGCCGTGGTCCCTGAGGAGGTCGCGCAGAAGTGCCGCGGTCTCGTCGAAGCCGCCTGCCGAGTCCTCGGCGGTGCGGTGGGCATGCAGCAGCTCGGCGTGGGCGGCGCGGGCGGTGTCCAGGGTCGCGGTGGCGGAGGCCAGATCGGCCGTGGCGGTGCGCAGGAGATGCTGGGCCTGCTCGGCGTCGGCCGGGACCAGTTCGTCGGGGAGTTCGGTGTGGTGGGTCTCGCCGTCGACCGGGGCCAGGCGCTCGGCCTCGCCGCGTAGCCGGCCCAGCTGCTCGCTCG
Source organism: Streptomyces sp. NPDC047515 (assembly GCF_040643055.1). Taxonomy (NCBI): domain Bacteria; kingdom Bacillati; phylum Actinomycetota; class Actinomycetes; order Kitasatosporales; family Streptomycetaceae; genus Streptomyces; species Streptomyces sp. NPDC047515. The sequence continues at coordinate 65,835 of NZ_JBEYTM010000041.1, read as the reverse complement.
CGGTGGAGGCCCTGGTCTCCAGGAGCTGGACCAGGGACTCTGCGCGGGCGGCGGCCGCCTGCCGGGACGGGCCGTCGGCGCCGTCCGTGCCTTCGAGGAGCTGGGCGGCCCGGGTGCGGACCTTGTTGGTGAGCCGGTCCAGTTCGGCGAGGGCGGCGCTCTCGTCGCTCTCCGCGCGCGCCTGTTCGGCGCGCAGGTCGGCGCCCACACCCACCTTCTCGTACAGCTGGGACGCGGCCCGGTACGCCTCGCGCAATGCCGGAAGGGCCGGGCGCGGGGTGTCGCCCACGGGCTCCGGGAGGTACTCCGGCGCGCCCGCGATCTCGGCGCGTTCGGCACGCAGCGCGCGGGCGGTGCGGCGGGCGTCGTCGGCGGCGCGCTGGGCGGCCCTGCGGTCCTCGTCGGCGGCACGGGCCCGCTCCAGGCAGACCGTGGCACGGGCCTCGGACTCGGCCGCCTCGTCGACCAGTTCGCGCAGTTTCACCTGCCAGCCCGCGCGTTCGCGGAGCCGGAAGGCGAGGCCCGCGAGGGCGTCGGCGGCACGGCGGGCGCGCTGAGCGGCCTCCTGGCGTTCCTCGCGGACACGGGCGGTGTCCGCGGCGGCCTCGTCCGCCTCGGCGCGCACGGTACGGGCTTCGGCAAGAGCGGATTCTGCCGTCTCGGCGGCCGTACGGGCGGTGCCCGCGGCCTCGGCGAGCTCGGCCAGCATGCCGGGCGGGCAGTCGGCACGCCAGGAGCCGATACGGGCGGCGAGGGAGCGGTCGGCGGCCAGGCGGGCCGCGAGGATCCGGATGTCCTCGTCGCGAGCGGTGGCCCTGCTCCTGAGGGCCTGCCGCTCCTCGTCGGCCGCGTGTTCGTCGTGCATCGCCGGGTTCGGCGGGACGAGGAACACCCCTTCGGCGCTCCCGGCCGAGCCCGCTCCGGTCGCCGGGACGGGGGCGAGCAGGGCCGCGGCGGTGCCCACGGCGACAGCGGAGCGCGGCAGCAGGGCGGCGCCGCTCAGGACATCGCGGGCGCGGGCGTGCGAGTCGGGGTCGGTGATGACCACACCGTCGACGAGTTCGGGGCGGGCGGCGAGTACGGACGCGTGGTCGGCGGGGTCGACGGCCTGGGCGAGGTAACGCCACCCGGGCAGGGCTGGGATGCCGTGCTCGCCGAGGTACTCGACCGTGGCGAGGACATCGGGGCCGGGCGGCAGCAGTCCGCCGTCGCCGAGTGCGCCGAGGATGCGGGAGTCGTCGGCGGCCGCGGTGCGCAGTTCGAAGAGGCGGCGCTCGGCCGACGCGATGCCCTGGTCCAGGAGCTCGCGCAGTTCGCCGGCGCTGCGGTCGAATTCCTGGGCGGTGAGCGGCCGTTGGTGGGCGTCGGGCTGTTCGGCCGTGGTGGTGTGGGTGCCGTGGGCGGGCTGCCCTGCCCGTCCCGCCTGCGCCGTCGCCCCGGTGGCGGCGGACCGTCGGTCGGTGCCGGCCGGGTCGGTGTCCGTTCCGCGGCCGTCCGCGCCGTACGGGGCGTCGGGGTCAGCCTCCGTGCCGGCCGCCGCGCTGCGGGGCCGGGGGACGCCGGTTGCCTGCGCGGAGGGCAGGCCGAGCAGGTCGGCCAGGCGGTGGTCGGACGCGAGGGACTCGGCGGCGCCGAGCTCGGCCTCGTACGACTGTTCCGCGGCCTGTGCGGCGTCGGCGGCACGGGCCGCGGCGAGTTCGGCGCGGCTCTCGGCGGCGGCGGCTTCCCTGGCCAGATCGGCCGCCGCGCGGGCGGCCTCCCTGGCGGTGTCCCACGCGGCGACGGCGGACTGCTCGGCGTCGCTCGCGGCGAGGGCGGCGCGCGCCGGGTCGGCGTCCGGCGCGGTGTCGTCGAGCCAGCCGGCCCGTACCGCCTGCGTCGTCTCCTGCTCGACCTCGGCGAGGCGCTGGCGCAGGTGTCCCGCCTCGCTGCGGGCGCGCTGGGCCTCGGTGGCGGCGGTGGTGGCGTCGCGGTGGGCGGTCTCGCCCACCGCCTGGAGCGTGCCGGAGCGCTCCTCCTCCTCGTTGGCCAGGTGCTCACCGGCCTCCGCCGCGGTGTGCAGGGCCCGTACGAGATCGGCGGCGGCCTCGGCGCGGGCGGCGAGCGCGGGCGCGGCGTCCCGCTCGGCCTCGCGGATGGCGACGGCGACCCGTGCGGACCGGTCGGCGGCGGCGCGGTGGCGCAGCACGGCCTCGGCGGCCTGCCAGGCGGAGTGCAGCGTTCGGGCGTCGCCCAGCTCGCGACGCTGGGCGGCCGCGCCCTTCTCCGCCGCGGTCAGGGCCAGGGAGGCGTGCCGATAGGCCAGTTCGGCGGCGATCAGGGCGCTGCGGCTGCGGGCCTCCTCGGCCGTGCTGACGGTGTGTGCGGCGCCCGTCACCTGCTGGGCGAGCTCGGCGGTCCGGCCGCGCTCCTGGCCCGCGCGGGCGGAGAGCCTGCGGGCGAGCGTACGGGTGCGGCGTTCAGCCCCTGCGTGGATGTCCCTGGCACGGGAACGAGTGGCGGTGGCCTCCACGATCCGGCCGAGCAGATCGACCGAGCCCGCGGTGAAGTCGCGCTCCGCGGTCAGCTCCGCCCGGCGGCCCAGCTTGTTGCCGAAGCCGCTCACCAGGTCGGCGAGGCCGTCCGTGTCGCGGGTGTCGGTGACGGCGCGGAGCAGCAGGTCGGTGAAGTCGGAGTCCTTCTTGACCGCGAAGAGGCCGGCCGCCTCGCCCTCGTCGGCGTTCATCTCGCGCTGGTAGCGGAAGAGTTCGGGATCGAGTCCGAGGTCGCCGAGGTGCTCGTTCCAGCGGTCGTGGATCTCCTCCCAGTGGACATCGAGGTGCTGGTAGAACTTGCCGGCCTCGGTCAGGGCGTCGCGGAAGCCCTTCATCGTGCGCCGTCGGCCCTGCGCACCGGAGGCGCCTTCGGCCGGGCGGTGCACGGAGGTGGCCTCGGCGACCGGCAGGGAGTCCAGGCTGAGTCCGGGCCCGGGGCGGAAGGAGTACCAGGCCTCGGCGAACTTCCTGGGGTCGTTGGAGACCTGGCGTCCACGCCACTCGCTGACCTTGCCGACGACCACGCATTCGCCGGTGAGGGTGTGCTGCCATTCCAGGGCGACATGCCCGCAGTCGTCGGCGAGCAGGAACTTGCGCAGCACGCCGGAGCTGGCGCCGCCCAGGGTGTTGCGGTGGCCGGGCAGCATCACCGAGAAGATCAGCTTCAGCAGCACCGACTTCCCGCCGCCGTTCTCCAGGAAGAGCACCCCGGCGGGGGCGGGGCGGCGCGGCGGACCGACCGGCTCCTCCTCGAAGAACTCCGCCTGGGCCGGGGCGGGGTTGGGCACGGGCTCGCCCACTCCGCGCAGGTCGAGCACGGTGTCGGCATAGCGCGCGCCGGCAGGCCCGATGGAGTAGAGGCGGACCCGGGACAGCTCGTACATGGCGGCGGACTCTCGTCGTTCAGGGAGCGGGAGGGAAACGGCGGTGGGGGGGCGGACCGGTCAGGCGTGGAAGGGCAGACCGGCGTCGGCGGCCAGCTCCAGGTCGTCGGTGTCGGGCGGTGGCAGCAGCGTCGCCGTCCCGTCGCTGACCGGTACGACTCCGAGCTCCAGCAGCTCGGCCATGGCGGCGCCACCGGCCATGTCGCGGACCTGGAGCTGGTAGCGGGCGGTGGTGCGGAAGGCGCCTCCGGCGTCGTCCCCGGTGCGCTGGAGGAAGCCCGAATCGGTGAGGAAGGCGACGGCCTTGCCGACGATGCCGGTGGTGGAACCGGCCAGCCTTCGGGCGTCCTTCGTGGCTCCGGTGGCGCTGCGCCGGGCATAGATGCGCCAGGCCGCCTCCAGTCCGGGGGCGTCGGTGGCCGGGTCGGTGTTGTCGCCGTGCTCCTCCGCGCGCTCCTCCAGCCGATGGCACGCCTGGCGTACGAACGAGTCGACGCCGTTGACGGTGATCCGGCCGATGTACGCGTCGTCGGCGAGATCCTCGGGACGGGGGAAGGCCATCGCGGCGACGGCGAGATGTGCGAGCCCGTGCAGAAACCGGTCGGCGGAGTCGGACGACGCGCGACGGGCGTAGTCGCCCATGCGGACGGCGAAGACCGAGTCCTCACCGGCGGTGACGGCCATCCCGGCGCGGGTGGACACCTCCAGCACCACCAGGCCGAGCCCGGTTGCCACGGCGTCGGCGAGCCGGGCGAAAGCGGGCTCTTCCCGGTAGCGGCGGAGCAGTTCGGCGTATTCGGCGTCCCGTGCGGGCAGCAGTTTGGGCTGGAGTCCGAAGGCGACGAGCCGGGCGGCGTCGGCCGCGTCGGCCGGGGTGACGGGCGCGGGGGCGGCGGGCCCGGCCGGGTCCGCGGAGGCCGTGCTCTCGGTCGCGTACACGGCGGTCGGCTCGCTCCACGCGTCGGCGTGCTGTGCGCGGTGGTCGCTCACGACTGTCGCTCCTTGCTGCGGAAACTCTTGGGTACGGGGTGGACGGGGCGGACGGCGCCGGCTCTCGCCGCGTCCGTCCCGAGCGGCGCGGCTCCGGCCGGTCCACCGGCGGGGCGACGACGCCCCCGGACGGGGTGCGCCGGTCGGATCGGCGACTCGTGCGCCTCCCGAGGCGCGCCCCTCATGACGCCTCCGAGCGGTCCGCGGCCATTCCGGCCGCGTCCAGCAGGGCCGTACCCACTATCAGATCCGCGCCGCCGAACTCCGGGTCGTCGAGCTGCGTTCCGTCGTCGACGGAGAACAACAGACGCTGCTCGCCCTGCCGGTAGGCGGTGCCGACCGGCGGGCTCGCGGCGTGCACCGCGAGCAGGGCGACCAGATACGGCAGCTCGGGATCGCGGCGCCGGGCCTCGGCGAGGAGTCCGGAGAGCCTGCGCGGGGCGTCGTGCTCCAGCTCCAGGAGTTCCATGGCGTTCGCGAGCTGCTCCTCGCTGAACCTGCTGTCGTCCGGAGTGGCGATCAGATCGGGTTCGGGCATCTCGGCGCCCAGATGCTCGCGTTCCAGGGGTGGCGTGAGCAGCATGTCGACGAGATCGCCCACCCGTACCGACGTGGGCGTGCGCAGTCCGGTGCCGTGGGCGAAGAAGGCGTCCGTGACGCGGATGGCGCGTTCGACGGGGAGCGGGAGCAGCGGGCCGACCAGCTGACCGTACAGATCGAGGCCGGTGCGGGCCGCGGGGGTGGCGAACGCCTGCCGGTCCTGCTCGGCGCGGAACAGCGGTCCGGCTTCCAGCAGACGGGACTGCAGCTGGGTGTGGCGGCGGATGCAGTCCTTGACGATGTCGACGAGCTCGGCGGCGCGCCGCTTGTGCTCGGGCTCCTCGGCCTCGTCGCGCGCCTTGCGGATGTTGGTGAGGATCGCGTTCTCGTGGCGGTAGCGGTCGGCGACGTGGTCGAGCGCTTCGGCGATCATGTCGGGGACGGCGTTGAGCCAGTCGACGGCCCGGACGTTGCGCCGGGTGGCCTCCAGCGTCTTGCGCAGGGTCTCCGCGTACTGCACGGTGCGGTAGCGGGCCTGCTCGGCGGCGAGCTGCGCGTCCGCGAGGCGGCCCCGGCTGATGAGGACCTCCAGCTTCACCTCGGCGGCGATCTGGGCGCTGGTGACGTCCGTGTCGAGGGCTCCGACCAGGACGTTGACCGCTTCGTCGGTGGCCCTGAGATAGACGGTGCCGCCGTATCCGGGAACCTCTTCGATCAGCTTGAAGTCGTAATCGCGGCGGACATACACCCCATCAGGGCCGAAAGTGCCGTACACCGCACGGAATCCGCGGTCGACGCTGCCGACATTGATCAGGTTCTCCAGCACCCAGCGGGCGACCCGCTCGTGCTCGGCGGCCGGGCGGTCCGGGGCCTGGGCGGCGACGCGAGGAAGGACCCTGGTCACTATCTGGTCGTGGTCGGCCCCCGTGTCGAAGTCCATGTTGAGGGTGACGAGGTCGATGGCGGCGAGCGCGACCTCGGCCATCGTGTAGACCGTGTACTCACCGGCCAGATTCGCCTTGCGCACATCGAGGTCGTGCAGCGGCGCCGTGCAGGCGAGCGCGCGCAGCCGCCGCGAGAGCCCCTCGTCGGCGGCCGGGCCCGGGGCAAGCCGCGGCCCCGCGCTGAGCTGGGGCGCAGCGTTGTCCGTGTAGGCAGGCGAAGTCACGCTGCACAGATTAGGTCCTCAGACTGACAACGGTCGAAACGGCGCAGAAGCGACCCCCTGCCGGGGGCGCGGGGGCGGCGGCCTCACCGCTGTTCGGCGGTGCGCCCGGGACGGCCGTCCCGACCCGGATCCTGGGCTCCGTAGCCCCCGCCGCCGGGTGTGCGGAGCACGAGTACGTCCCCCTTCTCCAGGTCCGCCGTGTCGCAGCCCCGCAGCGGTGTGACGGTCCGGCCGTCCGCGCGCTCGACGTACTGCTCGCCCGGAGCGCCGGGTTCGCCCCCCGCCATTCCGTAGGGCCGGACCCGGCGGTGTCCGGAGAGCAGCGCCACCGTGACGGGTTCGAGGAAACGGATGCGCCGCTCCACGCCGCAGCCGCCGTGCCAGCGCCCCGCACCCCCGCTGCCGTCCCGTACCCGGAAGCTCTCCAGCAGTACGGGGTAGCGCCATTCGAGGACTTCGGGGTCGGTGAGGCGGGAGTTGGTCATGTGGGTCTGCACGGCGTCGGCGCCGTCGAAGCCGTCGCCCGCGCCCGAGCCGCTCGCCACGGTCTCGTAGTACTGGACCCGTTCGTTGCCGAAGGTGAGGTTGTTCATCGTTCCCGAACCCTCCGCCTGGATGCCGAGCGCCGCGTACAGGGCGCCCGTGACGGCCTGGGAGGTCTCCACATTTCCCGCGACGGTGGCCGCCGGATGGACGGGGGCCAGCATGGAGCCCTGCGGAATTCTGACCTCCAGGGGCTTGAGGCAGCCGCTGTTGAGGGGGATGTCGTCGGCGACCAGGGTCCGGAAGACATACAGCACCGCCGCCATGACGACGGATTTCGGCGCGTTGAAGTTCCCCGGCTGCTGCGGTGAGGTGCCGGTGAAGTCGACGACCGCACCGCGCGTGGCCCGGTCCACGGTGAGCGCGACCTCGATGACCGCGCCGTTGTCGGTCTCGTAGCGGTAGGCGCCGTCGTGCAGTTCGGCGATGATCCGGCGGACGGACTCCTCGGCGTTGTCCTGTACGTGCCCCATGTACGCGGCGACCGCCTCGGTCCCGAACTGTTCGACCATGCGCCGGAGTTCGGCGATGCCCTTCTCATTGGCGGCGATCTGGGCGCGTAGATCGGCGAGGTTGGTGTCCGGGTCGCGGGAGGGGTAAGCGGCGGTGGTGAGCAGTTCGCGCGTCTCGGCCTCGCGGAGTCTGCCGTCCCGTACCAGCAGCCAGTTGTCGAACAGCACTCCTTCCTCGTGGATGGTGCGGCTGAAGGCGGGCATCGAGCCGGGGGTGATGCCGCCGATCTCCGCATGGTGTCCGCGTGAGGCGACGAGGAAGCGCAGCCGGGGGCCTTCGTCACCGCTCTCGTCGAACACGGGCGTCACCACCGTCACATCGGGCAGATGCGTGCCCCCGTGGTACGGATCGTTGATGGCGTAGACGTCGCCGGGCCGCATCGCCCCGCCGTTGCGCCGGAGCACCTCCTTGATGGACTCCCCCATCGAGCCGAGGTGGACGGGAATGTGCGGGGCGTTGGCGATCAGATTGCCCTCCGCGTCGAAGAGGGCACAGGAGAAGTCGAGCCGCTCCTTGATGTTGACGGAGTGTGCCGTGTTCTCCAGGCGCACGCCCATCTGTTCGGCGATCGACATGAAGAGGTTGTTGAAGATCTCCAGCATGACGGGGTCGACGCGGGTACCGACGGCCGTGCGGTCCGGGCGCGGGCGGACGCGGGTGAGCAGCAGATGCCCGGTCTCGGCGCGGGTGGCCTGCCAGCCGGGGTCGACGACGGTGGTGGCATCCGCCTCCGCGATGACGGCGGGGCCGGTCACGGTGGCCGCGGGACGCAGTTCCTCGCGTCGGTGGAGCGGGGTGTCCTGCCATCGGCCTTCCGCGAACATCCTTACGGTGTCGTGGGGTCGGGGCGGTGCGCTCGCACGGGGCGTGCGGTCGGCGGTGTCCGGTCCGTGCCGTCCCGCCGTTCCGGTCGCCTCGACCGACACCGCCTCGACGACCAGGGGCTTTTCCATGGTGAAGGCGTAGCGTGCGCGGTGCTGCGCGGTGAACGCCTCGGCCATGGCGGGTGCGGTGGCCAGGTCGACGGACAGGCTGGAGTCCGTACCGGCGTAGCGCAGGAGGATCCGGGCACGGGTGCTGATCGCGCTGTCGGGGATGGCGTCGGCGCGCAGTTCGGCGCGGGTGCGGGCGGCGAGTTCGTCGCAGAGTCCACCGAGCCGGGTCCGGGTCGCCTCGTTCAGTTCCGCCTCCACGGACTGCTCGCGCATGGCGGTGGCGTCGGCGAGACCGATGCCGTACGCGGACAGCACACCGGCCAGGGGCGGTACGAGGACGGTGTCGATGCCCAGGGCGTCGGCGACGGCACAGACGTGCTGGCCTCCGGCGCCGCCGAAGCCCGTCAGGGCGTAGCGGGTGATGTCGTGCCCGCGCTGCACGGAGATCTTCTTGACCGCGTTGGCCATGTTGAGCACGGCGATCTCCAGGAACCCGGCGGCGACCTCGGCCGCCGCGCGCCGTGTTCCGGTGACACGCGCCACGTCCTCGGCGAGCGCGTCGAAGCGCTCACGGACGAGGTCCGCGTCGAGGGGTAGGTCGCCGTCCGGTCCGAAGACGGCCGGGAAGTGTGCGGGCTGGACCCGGCCGAGCATCACATTGGCGTCGGTGACGGTCAGCGGCCCGCCACGGCGGTAGCAGGCCGGGCCGGGGACCGCGCCCGCCGAGTCGGGACCCACCCGGTAGCGGTGGCCGTCGAAGTGCAGGACGGAGCCGCCGCCGGCCGCGACGGTGTGGATGTTCATCATGGGGGCGCGCATCCGCACGCCGGCGACCTGGGTGCCGAGCTCGCGTTCGAACGCGCCCGCGTAGTGCGACACATCGGTGGATGTGCCACCCATGTCGAAGCCGATGACCCGGTCGAATCCGGCCTGTTCGGACGTACGGGCCATGCCGACCACGCCACCGGCGGGGCCGGAGAGCACCGCGTCCTTGCCCCGGAAGTGGGAGGCCTCGCGCAGGCCGCCGTTGGACTGCATGAACATCAGCCGGATGCCGTCGAGTTCGCGGGCGACCTCGTCGACGTACCGGCGCAGGATCGGCGAGAGGTAGGCGTCGACGACGGTGGTGTCGCCGCGTGGCACGAGCTTGATCAGCGGGCTCACCTCGTGCGAGCAGCTGACCTGGGTGAAGCCCGCCTCGCGGGCCACCGCGGCCACCGCGCTCTCGTGCGCGGGGTGGCGGTAGCCGTGCATCAGGACGACGGCCGCGCTGCGCAGGCCGTCGGCCCGTGCCGCCCTCAGCCGCTCGGCCACCGCGTCCCGGTCCAGCGGGGTCACGACCCCGCCGCGGGCGTCGATCCGTTCGGGGACCTCGATCACCCGCTCGTAGACGGCCTCGGGCAGCAGGATCCGGCGGTCGAAGAGCCTCGGCCTGTTCTGGTAGGCGATGCGCAGGGCGTCCCGGAAGCCTTCCGTGATGACCAGAACGGTCGGCTCGCCGCGCCGCTCCAGCAGGGCGTTGGTGGCGACCGTCGTGCCGATCTTCACCGTGCCGACCCGGTCGGCGGGGACCGGGTCGGCCGGCCCGAGGCCGAGCAGTCCCCGGATGCCGGCCACGGCGGCGTCGCGGTAGCGGTCCGGGTCGTGGGAGAGCAGCTTGCGGGTGACCAGGTGCCCATCGGGATCCCGTCCCACGACATCGGTGAACGTCCCGCCACGGTCGATCCAGAAGTCCCAGCGTCCGCTCATCCCCCCATACTGGCCCGCTCCACGGACGACGGGCCAGGCGGCGCGGGCGGCTTCCAGGGTGACGCGGCACGCGGTTGCGGAACGCCGCGCCGCCCGGCTCACGCCCGTACCTCCGCGATCCCGCCCCGGTCCGGCACCTCGTGCGCGGCCAGGAACGCGGCCACCGAGCGGTCCCAGCCGAAGAGTTCTGCCCGCCGCCTCGCCGCGGCGCGCCGCTCGTCCTCCGGGCGCCGGAGCAACTCCCGTACCGCGGTGGCGAACGCCTCACCCGTGTCCGGGGCGGCGACTCCTGCGGCGCCGATCACCTCGGGCAGCGCGGAACTCGCGCTCGCCACGACCGGAGTGCCGCAGGCCAGCGCCTCCAGGGCCGACAGGCCGAACGTCTCGGCGGGTCCGGGCGCCAGGCAGATGTCGGCCGCCGCCTGCAGATCCGCCAGGGACTCCCGGTCCCGCACATGGCCCAGGAATTCGACCGGCAGCCGCTGCGCCCGCGCCCTGCTCTCCAGGCCCGTCCGCAGCGGCCCGTCGCCCGCGACGACCAGCGCCGCGCGCACGCCACGGTGCCGCAGCCCGGTGAGCGCATCCAGGGCCCGGCCGGGACGTTTCTCGACCGAGAGCCGCGAGCACAGCACGAGCAGCACGTCCCGGCCGCGCAGATGCCGGGCGCGCAGGACGGCGCTGCGCCGGTGGGGACGGCAGCGTCGCAGGTCCACGCCGAGCGGGGCGCGCACCACGTTGCGCGCCCCGATACGCAGGAATTCACGCTCGGCCCATTCGGTGGTGCACACGATCCGGGTGTACGCGTGTGCGCTGCGGGCGTTGAGGCGGTCGGCCGTCCGCCCGGCCGCGCCGGCCGGGACGCCCCAGGTGCGCAGCACCCCGTCGGCGGTCTCGTGGGAGACCATCACGGCGGGCACCCTGGCGCGGCGCGCCCACTCCCCCGTCCAGCGCAGCGTGGTGCGGTCGGAGACCTCAAGACGGTCGGGCCGCAGCGTTTCCAGGAGGTGGCGGAGCCTGCGCCGGTCCGCCAGTACGCGGTAGCCGCCGCTGCCCGGGAGAACCGGACCGGGGAGCGTGATCACCCTCCCCTGGGCCGTGCGTTCGTCGCTCCGGGTGTCGCCGGGCACGATGAGCACCGGTTCGTGCCCGGCCGCGAGGTAGCCGCGGCCGAGCTCGTCCAGGGAGGTGCGCAGGCCGCCCGATGACGGGGTGACGAAGTTCGCCAGCCGGACGATGACCGTGCGCCGTTCGCGGCCGGTCATGCCGCCACCGCCGTCCGGTCGTGCAGCACCTCGTCGTAGTGGTCGAGCAGTTGGTCGCCCACGGCCTGCCAGGTCCGGCCCTCGACCGCGGCCCGGCCTGCGGCGCCGTAGGCCGCCGCGAGCGCGGGGTCCGCGGCGAGTGCGCCGACCGCCGCCGTCACGGCACCGGTGTCGAGCGGCGGGACCAGCAGTCCGGTGCGCCCGTGGTCGACGAGATCGAGCGGTCCGCCCGCCGCGGGGGCGATCACCGGCACTCCGCAGGCCATGGCCTCCTGCACCGTCTGGCAGAACGTCTCGTACGGTCCCGTATGGACGAACACATCCAGCGAGGCGAACAGCCGGGCGAGGTCGTCCCCGGTCCGGCGGCCGAGGAGGACCGCGCCGGGCAGGGCGGTCCGCAGCGACGCCTCACTGGGGCCGTCGCCGACGACCACGACCCGGACCCCGGGTGTCGCGCAGGCCCCGGCGAGGAGTTCGACGTGCTTCTCCGGGGCGAGCCGGCCGACGTACCCGACGATCCGCTCTCCGCCGGGGGCGAGGCGTCGGCGCAGTGCTTCGTCCCGCAGTCCGGGCCGAAACCGTGCGGTGTCGACGCCGCGCGGCCACAGCCGCACTCGGGGCACGCCGTGCTCGGTGAGGTCACGGACGGCCGCGGTGGACGGGGCGAGGGTGCGGTCGGCGGCGCTGTGCACGGCGCGCATCCGGCGCCACGCGGTGTTCTCACCGGTGCCGAGGTACGTACGTGCGTAACCGGCCAGATCGGTCTGGTAGACGGCGACGGCCGGGATCCCGAGCCGGGCCGCCGCCGCCATGCCGCGTGCACCGAGCACGAACGGTCCGGCCAGATGGACGAGTTCGGCGCGGTGGGCGGTGAGGGCCGCCGTCAACCGGCGGCTCGGCAGTGCCACCCGGACCTGGGGATATCCGGGCAGGGGGAGGGAAGGGACGCGTACCACGGGGCAGGGTGCGTCGGCTCGGAAGGCGTCGGAGAGGTCCGGACGGGACATGGTCGTCGCGACGGCCGGGGCCGGGGCGACGACGAGCGGTTCGTGGCCGCGGCCGACGAGGTGCCGGGCCGTCTGCAGGGCGCAGTGGGCCACGCCGTTGACATCGGGCGGAAAGGATTCGGTGACGATGACGACACGCATACTGGTGTTGTCGCCGTGCCGGACGTGACAGAGCCGACTTGGATCTTTCCGGCCGGGGAACGGCCCGTGAGCGTTCGAGCCGAGCGCGCCTGCGACGCGCCGCTCGCCCCTTCGCACCGCGCGCCCCCGACGCGCGCCGCTGTGCGTACTCCGGTCAGACCGCTGGGGTGTCGGGCCCGATCCTGCTGCGTACCGCCGTCTGCACCTCTGCCTCCTCGGCCGGGTCGGCGGCGAGCCGCCGCAGTCGCTCGGCGACTCTGATGTCGCCGGTCTCCGCGTGGAGTGCGGCGACCTCACGGGTGGTCTCCTCGCAGTCCCACAGGCATTCGACGGCGAAACCGGTGGCGAAGGAGGGGTCGGTCGCGGCCAGTGCGCGGGCCGCTCGGCCGCGCAGATGCGAGGAGGACGTCTCCCGGTAGACGTGGCGCAGCACCGGGGCGGCACAGGCGATGCCCAGCCGGCCCGTTCCGTCGACGAGGGTCCACAGGCGTGGTGCGTCCGGCCCTTCGCCCCGTACGGCCTCGCGGAGTGCGCCGAGGACGAGGGGGGCGTCCTGGGCCCCGCCCCGGCAGGCGAGCACACCGGCCGCGGAGGCACCGAGCGCGTCGGGCCGCCGGGCCCAGCGCCTGGCGCGGTCCACCGCCGCGTCACCGCACATCCGCTCGAAGGCGGCGACCGCGGCGTCGGCGACGGTGCGCGACGCGCTGACCGCGGCGGCCTCGATCAGGTCGAGCACGGCGGGATCCCTGGCCTCGGCCAGGTAGTGCAGGGCGGCGCAGCGGGCGCCGTCGGGGCCGCTGCCGGCGGCCTCGACGATCGTGGACCGGTCCTCGGGACCGGCGACGGCGGCGAGGCAGCGGGCGGCCGGGACATGGAGGACACTGCCGCGTTCGATTCCCTGCTGGGCCCAGTCGAAGACGGCCTGGACGCTCCAGCCGGGGCGGGGGCCGCCGGGCCGCATCTGCCGCTGCCAGCGGTCGAAGGAGCCCTGTTCCGAGGCGGACCTGATCCTGGCCCCGACCGCTTCGCGCGGGTCGTCGGCCCAGAGACGCCAGGGACGGGGTTCGTAGGCGTCCCGTACGGCTGCGGCCAACTCGGCGGCGCCGTCCTCGGTGTCCGGGAACCGGCCGAGCACGGGTACGGCGAGGGCGCGGAGCCCGGCGTCGTCGTCGCGCAGGGCGAGCTCGTCGAGGGCCCAGGCCCAATTGGCTCCGGTCGCGGCGTACCCCCGCAGCAGGGCCAGCGCGTCGTCCCTTCCGTACGAGGCGAGGTGGCCGAGCACGGCGAGGGCCAGCCCGGTGCGGGAGTCGTCGGTGTCGAGGTGGTCGTCGGGATCGCCCAGGTGGCGCTCGATCTCCTCGATACCGCCGTCGAGGTCGAGATACAGCCGCGCGTAGTAGAGCGAGCGGTTCTCCACCTGCCAGTCGTGACGCGGATCGCTCAGGACACAGTGGTTGAGAGCCGCCAGGGCCTCGGGGCGCGGTGCGGCGAGTGCGTGGAGCGTGCCGTCGCCACGGCCCCTCTGCAGCAGGCCGAGCAGGGTGCCGCTCGGCGCTATGAACGGATCAAACATGAAAGAAGCCTCACATCAAGCTGTCGACGCAACCGGGACTGTGCAGTTCCAAGTGCCGGGTGGGGCACTACGCCGCGCAGTAACATGATCGGCCGACCGCCGTCTTCTGCTTGGTGTAGACCATCTTCCTCTGCCTCTCGTCCGTGGCCCGAACCGGGCCCGAGACGTCATGATGACCCAGTCATTTCGCCACCGCGACCACATTTACGGCGTACCCGGTCAGCGGGCGCCGAAGAGTTCCAGCAGGTCGGCCTTGCCGAACATGCGCGCGGTGTCCAGCGCGGAGGGTGTTCCGGACGCCGGGTCCGCCCCTGCGGCGAGCAGCGCCTCGATCACCGCGCCCTCGCCCTTGAAGACGGCTCCGGCGAGCGGCGTCTGCCCGCGGTCGTTGGCCCGGTCCGGGTCGGCGCCGCGGGCGACGAGGGCGGTGACGGCGGCGGCGTGCCCGTGATAGGCGGCCAGCATCAGCAGCGAGTCGCCCCGGTCGTTGGTCAGGTTCGCGGGGACGCCGGCGTCGACATACGCGGCGAGCGTGTCCGTCTCCCCCTGGCGGGCCAGGTCGAAGACCTTCGTCGCCAGCTCGACCACTTCGGGGTCGGGGGTTTCACTCATCGGACGGACCGCCTTCCATTATCCGGTTTCACCGCTGTTGACCTGCCGGGCCGTACGCCGTGGGGGCCGTACGAGTGAACCGACAGGGTACTGCCAGACCGCGCGCACGAACCGGCCCGCCCGAGGCGGAGGATCACGTCCGACGACGACGGCGGAGCACACGGAACCGAATGTTCCGCGACCCCGGCACCCCAGCGACAACCCTTGTCGGCCAATCCAGTGAAAATACAGACTTTTCACTCGAATACAGCTTTTATCGTATAGATACTTCCGGTGAACCTGGAAGGACTCATGGTGACTGTCCCCCCCCCAACCAGGAGAACTTCTCATGATCCTGTCCATGTCAGGCGTAGTCATCCTCGGCATCATCGTCTTCCTGTTCTTCAGGAAGGACGGCCTCAAGGCATCGCACGCCCTCGTCACTGCCCTGTTCGGCTTCTACCTGGCGGGCACCGCCATCGCCCCGAGCATCACGGCGGGCGGCGCGAGTCTCGCCGGCCTCCTGGGCGGGATCAAGTTCTGACCCCCCGCGACCGCTCCCACCCCTTCAGGAGACCGACGTGGCCCGGCGACCACTCCCCCGCATTCTGAGCAGCGGCAGCGCCCCGATCGCTCGCAGTCGCGAGTTCGCGCGCACGGCCACCGACAACGCCACCGACGTCCTCCATCCACTGATCACGATCACTCGTGGTCTGCGGCTGCTGGCCGGTGCCGGACGACAGAAGTGGGCTGCGACGCCCAAGGACAAGCGTGGTCCGGCGCTGTTCTCCGTCGCGGCCTGCCTGCTCGTGGTCGCGATGATCCCGTACGGGTCCGTGATCACCCTGGTCGCCGTGATGGGCGCCGCCGCGTGGAAGGGGCGGGAGCGGACCCCCGTGAAGACCGGTCCCGACGAGGCGGAGACCGGGCGGCTCCGGTCGCTGTACGAGGCACTCGTGCCGTGCTTCTCCGCGGCCGAGGACCCCAGCCCGCTGTTCGCCCACGGCGGCGACTGGGACAAGGCCTTCAGCGGATACGAGTTCGACGGCGACGGGCGCCTGACCCGTCTGCGGGTGACGTACCCCGCCTACTTCACCGACAGCGAGGCCGCCTCCCGCAGCCGGATCGAGCGACTGCTGCACGCGAAGTCGGGCCGCGGCCGGGAGTACCACTTCGCCTGGGACGAGGAGGGCAACCAACTCGTCATGACCGTGCTCGGCGCCCTGCCCACCTCGATCGGGGCCCAGCGCTTCGTCACCGCACCCGGTGAGACCGTGCTGGGGTTCACCGACTGCGACGCGGTGCAGCGCACCGTTCCCGTGCGCGACGGCGACGCGACCCGCGACGCGCCACCGGTCGTCTGGCGGACGGGAGCCCGCTCCACCGAGCCGCATCTGCTGGCCGTCGGGCAGCCCGGCAGCGGCACCACCACGCTGATGCGCTCCATCGCCCTGCAGGCCCTCCAGCACGGCGACATCCTGATCATCGAAGGCAGCGGCACCGGCGAGTACGCCTGCCTGACCGGACGCGACGGCGTGCTGGCCGTGGAGTGCGGGCCGGCCGGCGCGCTGGCGACTCTGGAGTGGGCGGCCCACGAGACGGAGCGGCGGCTGATCGCCGCGAACCGGGCGCGGCAGTCCGGCCACCCCGCGCCCGACGACATCAGACGCCCGCTCTGGATCCTGCTGGACCGGCCCGGCGTCCTCGGCCACCTCGCGGCCGCCGACGGCAGGCCGGACCCCCAGGAACTGCTCCAGGTGCCGCTGCGGCACGGCCGGGCGGCCAACGTCACCGTGGTCATGACCGACCAGTTCGACAGCCTGGACGCCCTCGGCGAGACCGTACGCACCCATACCCGGGCCCGGGTCGTCCTCGGCCACTGCTCCCGCGACCAGGTCGAGTCGGTGCTCGGCGTGGAGCCGCACACCACCCCGACGCCGGATGTCCCGCCAGGCCGGGGATACGCGCGTCTCGGCACCGGCCCCGTGCTGCGGCTCCAGGTTCCGGCCACCCCGGACCCGTACGACGAGGCGACCAGCGAGGCACAGCGGCAGGCGGTCCTCGGCCTGCTTCCCGAGCGGCAGGCATCGGCCGAGGCGGCCGTCGCGGTCGAGGCCGTCGAGGAGCCCGTGCCGGTCGAGGTGAGCGTCCCGGACCCGGCGACGCCGCGCCCCCTGACCGCGGCCGTCGCCGTCGAGGGCATGAAGGTCGGCGACTGAAGGGACCGGTACGGGGCGGCGGGGATGTGACGGACACCCGGTCCGTCACGACCGCGCCCGCCCCGCCGGTCAGGCCACGAACGTCCGCGGCGCCTCCACCCCGGCGCCCGCGCCCGAACCCACCAGCCGCGCCGCAGCCGCGAGCCGCGCCGCAGCCTCGTCCGCGACCGGCCCGCCGACCGTGAACGGCAGCCGCACATACCCCTCGAAGGCGCCGTCGACGCCGAACCGGGGGCCGGAGGGAACCCGCACCCCGACCTGCTCCCCCGCCACCGCGAGCCGGGAGCCCGAGAGACCGCCGGTACGCACCCAGAGGGTCAGTCCCCCGCGCGGAACCGAGAACTCCCAGTCCGGCAGCTCCCGGCGGACCGCTGCGACGAGCGAGTCCCGGTTCTCACGGGCCTGTTCGCGCCGGACCTGCACGGCCTGTTCCCAGCGACCGGTGCGCATCAGCCAGTTGACGGCGAGCTGTTCCAGCACCGGCGTCCCCATGTCGGCATAGGCGCGGGCGGCCACCAGGCTGCGGATCACCTCGGGGGCCGCGCGCACCCAGCCGATCCGCATGCCGGCCCAGAAGGCCTTGCTCGCGGATCCGACCGTGAGCACGGTGGAGCCCGCCGGATCGAAGGCGCAGACCCGGCGCGGCATCCGAACATCGGGGTCGAGATACAGCTCGTTCATGGTCTCGTCGACGACCAGGACCGTACCGGCGGAGCGGGCGGCCTCCACCAGATCGCGTCGCCGGTCCTCGTCGGCCAGCGCCCCGGTGGGGTTGTGGAAGTCGGCGACGACATAGGCGAGCCGCGGCGCCGCGTCACGCAGGACCTGGCGCCACCGGTTCATGTCCCAGCCGCCGAGTCCCTCCTCCATCGCCACCGGCACCAGCCGGGCACCCGCCTCCCGCATCAGCTGCAGGATGTTGGCGTAGCTGGGGGACTCCACCGCGATCCGTTCGCCGCGGCCCGCGAAGAGGTGACAGATCGCGTCGATCGCGCCCATCGCCCCGGTGGTGACCATGATCTGTTCGGGCATGGTCGGGATGCCGCGCGCGGTGTAACGGTCGGCGATCATCTGCCGCAGCGCGGGCACACCTGCCGGGTAGTCGCCGTGGGTGTGGGCGTACGGTGCGAGCTCCTCCAGGGCGCCCTGGACCGCCCGGGTCAGCCATGGTTCGGGGGCGGGCAGCGAGGCGCAGCCCAGATCGATCATCGAGCCGAGCGACTCCGGGGGAAGCGGCTCCAGGCCGCGTGCGGGCAGCGGGTTGCCCGCGGGCACGGCGGTCCAGCTGCCGGCTCCCCGGCGGGACTCCAGGAACCCTTCGGTGCGCAACGCCTCGTACGCCGCGGCGACGGTCGTGCGGCTGACGGACAGGGCGAGCGCCAGTTCGCGCTCGGCGGGGAGCCGGGCGGCCACCGGCACCCGGCCTTCGAGGACGAGCAGGCGCACCCCGTCGGCAAGCGCGCGATAGGCGGGCGGCCGGCGAGCACCCGGTGCGGCGGACCGGGGCTGTTGAGCCTGGAGCTGCCGGGCAAGCTGTGCCGCGCCGACCGCCGAAGTCCACTGCGCCATGAAAATCAGTCCACCTTCCTCGGATTGGCCATAGTTGGCCGCCAATCCCCTGCCACAGAGTGACATGCGGCAGTCCACTATCACCACATCAGGGGGGCACCTCTTGTCCATCACCCCCGTCCCTCGCGGGGCGCACCTCACACGCCGACTGATTCAGCTGTACGCCGGTCTCGCGCTGTACGGGGCAAGTTCGGCGCTCCTGGTCCGCGCCGGCCTCGGTCTCGAACCCTGGGGGGTGCTGCATCAGGGGCTCGCGGAGCGCACCGGGGTGTCCATCGGGGTCGTCTCGATCATCGTCGGCGCCGTCGTTCTGCTGCTGTGGATACCGATCAGGCAACGCCCCGGCCTCGGCACCGTCTCCAACGTCTTCGCCGTAGGCATCGCCATGGACGGCACGCTCGCGCTCGTACCCGATGTGCACGGCCTCGCCGCACGGATCGCCGTGATGGTCGCGGCCATCGCGGTCAACGGTGTCGCGACGGGGCTGTACATCGCCGCGCGGTTCGGTCCGGGACCGCGCGACGGGCTCATGACCGGTCTGCATCTGCGCACCGGCCGCTCCATCCGGCTCGTCCGCACACTGATCGAGGTGGCGGTCGTGGTCACCGGCTTCGTGCTCGGCGGCTCGCTCGGCGCGGGCACGGTGCTGTACGCCCTGGCCATCGGGCCGCTCGCCCAGTTCTTCCTGCGCTTCTTCGCCATCGACGGGAGGCCGGCCGAAGAGCCCGCCGCCGCGTCCGGCGCAAGCGCCGCCGACGCCCGCGGGCCGGACGGCGGCGACACCACCGTCACCGCCCGTACACCGGATCGGGCCATACTGCCGTAGTGACCTCCGTACGCCACCCCTACCTGGACCATCCGGCGACGATCCCCTTCGCGCACCGAGGCGGTGCGGCGGGCGGGATAGAGAACACGACGGCCGCGTTCCGCCGGGCCGCCGACGCCGGATACCGCTACTTCGAAACCGATGTGCACACCACGGCGGACGGCCGTCTGGTGGCCTTCCACGACAGCACTCTGGACCGGGTGACGGACGCCCGGGGCCGGATGGCCGAGCTGCCGTGGAGCGAGGTGCGGCGGGCCAGGGTGGCGGGCCGGGAGCCGCTGCCGCTGTTCGAGGAACTGCTGGAGACGTTCCCCGAGGCCCGGTGGAACGTCGACATCAAGGCCGAGTCCGCCCTGGTCCCGCTGATCGATCTGATCCGCCGGACGGATGCCTGGGACCGGGTGTGCGTCGGCTCGTTCTCGGAGGCCCGGGTCGCCAGGGCGCACCGCCTCGGCGGGCCCCGGCTGGCCACCTCCTACGGCGTGCGCGGCGTGCTCGGCCTGCGGCTGCGCTCGTACGGCATCCCGGCGGCGGTGCGGGCCGGCGCGGTGTGCGCGCAGGTGCCGGAGAGCCAGAACGGCATCAGGGTGGTCGACCGGCGCTTCGTGCGCGAGGCGCACGCACGCGGACTGCAGGTGCACGTCTGGACGGTGAACGAACCCGAGCGGATGGCAGCGCTCCTCGACCTCGGCGTGGATGGCATCATGACCGATCACATCGAGACGCTGCGCACGGTGCTGAGCGAGCGGGGGGCCTGGGCCTGACGCCGGTCGTGCGAGGTCTCCACGGGGAGAGACGAGGGGGTGCGCCTTGAGCGCCGACACCGCCGAGCCGACGGGACTCACGACCGGTTCCGCCGACGCCGCGAGCCGCAGACGCGAGCAGCGTGGTTGGTATTTCTACGACTTCGCCTGCTCCGTCTACTCGACGAGCGTGCTGACGGTGTTCCTCGGCCCCTACCTGACATCGATCGCCAAGGCAGCCGCCGACGCCGACGGTTTCGTCCATCCGCTCGGCATACCCGTGCGCGCCGGATCACTCTTCGCCTACGCGGTCTCCGTGTCCGTCGTGGTCGCGGTGATCGTGATGCCGATCGTGGGCGCCGCCGCGGACCGGACGGGACGGAAGAAGCCGTTGCTCGCGGCCGCCGCCTACGTGGGCGCCGCCGCGACCACCGGCATGTTCTTCCTGGACGGTCACCGCTATCTGCTGGGCGCGTTCCTGCTGATCGTGGCGAACGCCTCGATCTCCGTGTCGATGGTGCTCTACAACGCCTATCTGCCGCAGATCGCCGAGCCCGACGAGCGGGACGCGGTCTCCTCGCGCGGCTGGGCCTTCGGGTACACCTCGGGCGCCTTCGTCCTCGTCCTGAATCTGGTCCTGTACACGGGCCACGGCTCCTTCGGCCTCTCCGAGTCCGACGCGGTGCGGATCTGTCTCGCGTCGGCCGGCGTGTGGTGGGGCGCCTTCACTCTCGTGCCGCTGCGACGGCTGCGCGACCGGCGGGTGGCGCCGAGCGGCGAAGGGGCGGTCGGTTCGGGGTGGCGGCAGCTGATGGCCACCCTGCGCGACATGCGCCGCCATCCGCTGACGCTCTCCTTCCTGCTGGCGTACCTCGTCTACAACGACGGTGTGCAGACGGTGATCTCCCAGGCCTCGGTGTACGGCTCCGAGGAGCTGGGGCTCGACCAGACGACGCTGATCACTGCCGTGCTGCTGGTGCAGGTGCTGGCGGTGGCCGGAGCGCTGGCGATGGGCCGACTGGCCCGGGTGTACGGCGCGAAACGCACGATCCTCGGCTCGCTCGTCGTCTGGACGCTGATTCTCGTGGCCGGCTACTTCCTGCCCGCCGACGCACCGGTCTTCTTCTATGTGCTGGCCTCGGCGATCGGGCTGGTGCTCGGCGGCAGTCAGGCGCTGTCGCGCTCGCTGTTCTCCCATCTGGTCCCGCGCGGCAAGGAGGCCGAGTACTTCTCCGCGTACGAGATGAGCGACCGCGGGCTGAGCTGGCTGGGACCGCTGGTGTTCGGTCTCGCATTCCAGCTGACCGGGAGCTACCGGGATGCGATCATCTCGTTGGTGATCTTCTTCGTGATCGGTTCCGTACTGCTCGCGAGGGTGCCGGTCCGACAGGCAGTGGCGGCTGCGGGCAATCCCGTTCCGGAACGGATTTAGACGTTGAAGTGAAAGGCCGGTAGTGTACGCCTTTGGCCTGCCCGGAGGACCGTTACTGCGAGTGGAAGAAGCCGAACTGTTGGGTGACAACTTCTACTAGATGTGACAAACCGGGCATTGGCGGGTACTTGAACCCTGGGAAACCTGAATAGGCAGCGGCACGACGGGCGACGCATGACCGGCAACGGGAATCTTTACCGCCGACCGGACGTTGACCGGATGACGACGACAGCGACACCTGTCCTGTGGGCGACAAGCCCGGGAGGCACGATTCATGAGTGAGCGAGCTCTCCGCGGCACGCGACTCGTGGTTACCAGCTACGAGACGGACCGCGGCATCGATCTGGCCCCGCGCCAGGCGGTGGAGTACGCATGCCAGAACGGACATCGTTTTGAGATGCCGTTCTCGGTAGAGGCGGAGATTCCGCCGGAGTGGGAGTGCAAGGCGTGCGGCGCCATGGCACTCCTGGTGGACGGGGATGGCCCCGAGGAGAAGAAGGGCAAGCCTGCGCGCACGCACTGGGACATGCTCATGGAGCGGCGCACACGCGAGGAGCTGGAGGAGGTGCTGGCCGAGAGGCTGGCGGTTCTGCGCTCCGGAGCCATGAACATCGCCGTGCATCCGCGGGACAGCAGGAAGTCTGCCTGACCGCAGGGCACCTCAGCACGACAGAGCCGCGAGCCTCTCGGCCAGCACCTCCTCCAGCTCCTCGCGTGTGCGCCGCTCCA
>NZ_JBEYTM010000041.1:0-43877 GCF_040643055.1 Streptomyces sp. NPDC047515 | reverse complement strand
GCGTCTTCCGCGCAGTACGGTTCGGCGCTGCGGGCGGGCAGCAGTGTGGTGGGCAGGCGCAGCATCAGGCGCCGCGAGCCCTCACCGAGCGTGTGTCACAGCCCGCGGCTCTGTCGCGTCGTGGGCCGGTGTTCAGGGAGTCAGCGGCGGCCGGGGGCCCTCGTCGGGGCGGGAGCCCGGCTGTGCGCCGTCCTGACGGATGACCTCACCCTGCACGACCTTTCCGTCCGGCCGGTGAATCCGGGCCTGCTGGAAGGCGTCGGAGAGGCTGCCGGGGGTCGCCGCACGCATCCGGCGTTCCAGCGACCGCTCCGCGTACCGGCCCAGCGACGAACGGACCGGCGGCACCAACAGCGCGAGCCCCGCGACGTCCGAGATCACCCCCGGGATCATCAGCAGCAGCCCGCCGAGCATCAGGAAGCCGTTGCCCCTGCTTCCCGGGGGCTCGGTCTGCCCAGCGGCGGCGGCCCCGGGCTGCCCCGGCATCTGCTGCAGTGTCTCGGTGAGGTTGCGAAAGGCCCGGCGGCCGGCCCGCTTCATCACCGCGGCCCCGAGCACGATCCCAGCGACCAGAAGCAGCAGCACGGTGAAACCGCCTGCCGCGTCGGCCACGACGGTGAGCAGCCAGATCTCCAGCACCGCCCAGGCGGCGATGGCGAGGGGGATGAAGGTACGGGCGCGTGAGCGCCTCGGAGCGGTCGGGGGCGGTGTGCTGCCGGTCGTCATGGTCCCCAGTGTGCCCGTACGCGCGTCCGAGCGGCGTATGGGGGGCGATCATGAGCGGCGGACCGGAGCCCGCCGCCGCCGGATCAGGTCGCCTTGCGGCCGAGGGCCCGGTTCGTACGGGAGGTGACCCCCCAGGAGGTGACCCGCCAGAGCGCCTCGACCAGGATGTCGCGGCTCATCTTCGAGTCGCCGATCTCACGGTCGACGAATGTGATCGGGACCTCGACGACGTGATACCCGGCGTCGATGGCGCGGCGGGCCAGGTCGACCTGGAAGCAGTAGCCCTGCGAGGCGACCCGGTCGAGACCGATGCCCTGCAGGGTCTCGGCGCGAAAGGCCCGGTAGCCACCGGTGACGTCCCTGGTCCGCAGGCCGAGGAGGAGCCGGGAGTACGTGCTGCCGCCACGGGAGATCATCTCGCGGGACTTGGGCCAGTTGACCACGCGTCCGCCCGGCACCCAGCGGGAACCCAGCACCAGGTCGGCACCCTTGAGAGCGGTGAGCAGCCGGGGCAGCTCCTCGGGCTGGTGGGAGCCGTCGGCGTCCATCTCCACGAGCACGCCGTAACCGTGTTCGATGCCCCAGTCGAAGCCCGCGAGGTAGGCCGCGCCCAGCCCTTCCTTGCCCTTGCGATGCAGCACCTGGACCTGACTGTCCGCGGAGGCGAGCTCGTCGGCGATCTTGCCGGTGCCGTCGGGGCTGTTGTCGTCGGCGACCAGGATGTCGGCTTCCGGCACAGCGGCGCGCACCCGGCTGACGATCGGCTTGATGTTCTCGGCCTCGTTGTAGGTCGGAATGATCACCAAGGTTCTGCCCAGCGGGCCGTATCGCCTCTGACCGCCGTCGTTCACTAACTGCCCCTTAAGTCCGTACGCAGGTGCACACCATATCCAGCGGGCGGGGGCCTGTTGCCGACACGGTCGGCCTGGAACGGGCACCGCCGCGGACAGAAGGAGGGAAGTGCGGACAGACCCCCTGGCGGGAGCCGACGGAACTACGGATGGGGGCCCAGCGCCCTTCGGGCCGACCTGGGACCCGCCGGCTGCGGGTCGACCTAGAGCCGTTGTCTACTGAACGTCCGGGCCCCACCCGGGTCGCACCTACCGTCCGGCTGAAACCTTCCCTCGCCCCCGAGGCGCGGGCGCTGAACCTGGCTGTCAGTGGTGGTGCGCCGGTGCGGCACACCACCCCATGACCCAGCGGCGTTCGACGACTGCGTGGAGGTTTAACCGGTCGGACGTCCTGTGGTGGACTCGGCCGAACCTACCGGCCGGTGGGCGCTCTCTGTCAATAGCCGCCTGACCTGCAATGTTTACGGAACTTGCCTGGTCAGTAGCGAAGATCCGCAGGTCGCGGCCGAACAGGGGCATCTTCGATCGGCGGTACGAAATGTCCGGACGTCACTCGTTCGGCCGTACGAAGACCGTTTGTCCGAAGACCACGGTGCGAAGGCAGACCGGGAGCTCCGCACCCGGGGTGAGATCCGGCAGTCCGGGCGTTCCCGACCTGGGGTCGGTCGACCAGCGGGCCACCCGGTCGTCCGGTGCCTGAACCACCAGGTCGGCGGTGCGCCAGATCGCGTAGTCGGCCGGGGCTCCGGGCACCAGGGTCCCCGCGTCGTCGCGGCCGACGGCCCGCCAGCCGCCCCTGGTGTGGGCGGTGAAGCCGGCTCGTACGGAGATCCGGTGCTCGGGCGTGCGGTGGAAGGCGGCGGCCCGCACGGTCCCCCACGGGTCCAGCGGGGTCACCGGGCTGTCCGAGCCGAAGGCCAGCGGCACCCCGGCCCGCAGGAGCGCCGCGTACGGATTGAGGGTCCTGGCCCGCTCGGCCCCGAGCCGCTGGACGTACATGCCCTCCTCGCCGCCCCAGGCCGCGTCGAAGGCGGGCTGCACGGAGGCGGTCAGGCCCAGTTCCGCGAAGGCCGCGACGGTCTCGGGCGTGAGCATCTCGGCGTGCTCGACACGGTGCCGGGCGGCCCGGATCCGGGCCAGGCCCAGCGTTCCGGAGGCGGCCCGGACGCCGTCCACCACGGCGGAGACCGCGGCGTCGCCGATGGCGTGGAAGCCGGCCTGCAGCCCGGCTTCCGTGCAGGCGGTGACATGGGCGGCGATCCCCGCCGCGTCCAGGTGGGCGGTCCCCCTGTGTCCGGCCGGACCGTCGGCGTACGGCTCGTGCAGGCAGGCGGTGTGCGAGCCGAGGGAGCCGTCGACGAAGAGGTCCCCGGCCGCGCCGATCGCGCCGAGCTCCCGGACGCGGCGGGCGTCCTTCTCGTCGGCGACCTGCTCGGCCCAGTAGCCGAAGACCCGCGGTCCGTTCTCCGCGGCGGCAAGCTTCAGCAGTGCGACGAAGTCCTCCTCGTCGGAGATGTCGGGGCCGCCGCACTCGTGGACGGTACCGATGCCGAGCGATGCGGCGTGACGCAGGGCGGCGCGCTGGGCGTCGGCGCGCTGCCGCGAGGAGACGGCACCGTGGGCCGCGGAGCGCACCGCGTGGTGGGCGGCGCCGGTCAGCGGGGCGTCGGGGTGGAACCCGGTCAGCGCGGTCACTCCGGGGACCAGATCGAGCAGGGCGGTGGTCGCCACCGCCGAGTGCACATCGACACGGGGCAGGTAGACCGGCCGTCCCGCGGCCGCGTCGTCGAGTTCGGCGCGCGACGGGGGGCGCTGCTCCGGCCATCGCGTGGCGTCCCAGCCGTGGCCGAGGACGACCCGGTCCGCCGGGTGCGCCGCGACGTACGCGCGCAGCAGACGGAGCGCCTCGCCGAGGGTCCGGGCACCGGAGAGGTCGAGGCCGGTGAGGGCCAGCCCGGTCGATGTGGTGTGGACATGGGCGTCGGTGAACGCGGGGGTGACCAGCGCGCCTTCGAGGTCGATCACTTCGTCGACGCCGCTCGCGAAGGCGTCGGCGGCTCCTTCCGAGCCCACCCAGGCGACATGGCCGCGTTCGACGACCATGGCGGTGGCGAACGGGTCGGCGGGGCTGTGGACGTCTCCACCGCGCAGCAGCACGGTGCGGTGTTCGCTCTGGGGGGCGGTGCTCTCGGTCATGGGACCAGTCTCGCGCCTGCCCGGACCCGCCCGCTCCGCGGCCCCCTCAGATCTGCGGGGGCCTGGCCTCGTACGGCGTGGAGAGGACGACGGTGGTCCGGGTGGACACACCGGCCAGGGAACGGATCCGGGTGAGCAGGTGCTCCAGCTCCAGCGGGGTCGCGACCCGCACCTTGAGGATGTAGTTCTCGTCACCCGCGACGCTGTGGCACGCCTCCAGCTCCGGGATCCCCGCGAGCCGCTCCGCGATGTCGTCCGGCGCGCTCGGGTCGAAGGGTTTCACCGAGATGAAGGCGGTGAGCGGCAGGCCGACGGCCTCGGGGTCGACGACCGCGGCATAGCCCCGGATCACCCCGCGCTGCTCCAGCCTGCGGACACGCTGATGAACGGCCGAGGTGGACAGGCCCGTGGCCTTGCCCAGGTCGGTGTAGCTCATCCGCCCGTCCTTGACGAGCAACTCCACGATCTGTCGGTCCAGCTCCTCCATATGGATCAATCTATTGCCCCGGGCACCTCCAGGCACAGCGGCGAGGGCGCCGGAAGGCCCCCCGCGGGGGGCATGTGACGAATGCCACAGGTTTACGGGTCGGTAGCCACCCCACTGGCGGTTACGGCCGAGGCGCGACGGGAAGTGCTTGCTGTGGTCGAGGCCGTGGCGCCTTGTCGGCCCACCCGAGGGGGGAATTTCCCATGCAGAGCCTGAAGCTCACCAGTCACATCGAGCCGGATCCCGCTGATCCGGTCGAGGACACCGCTCCTGACGCGTACGACACATTGGAGATGTACCGGGTGATCTGCCCGGACTGCGCACAGCCGATCGGACTGCTGGCGGACGAGGACGTCCTGCCGGAGCACGCGCTGTGCCCGACCCCGTGGAACCCGTTCGTCCTGACGGTCTGCGACGGTACGGGCCGCTCGGCGTCGCACGCGCGGCCCGCCGACGAGTCGCTCGACCTCCAGGAGCAGGAGACGGGCCTGCTGTTGACGCTTCCTCAGGGGTTCGACTGGAGGATGCAGCCCTTCTCGCACGCCGGCGGCCCCGGGTCGCGCCCGCTGCAGGCGTCGCGGATACGGCGCGAAGCCGCCTGAGACCGCCCCCGCGTCCACGCGGGACCGCCCGGACGCCTGCGGGCCCGCACAACACAGCTGTGCCGCACCACGACGGCCCGACCGGCGTGGTACCCGCTGCCGAAGGCTCCGCCGCCCGGGGACCCGGGCGAACGGGCTCGCGAATCGGCCGGGCAGTGACCAGGGCCCGCCCGGCACCGTTGGCCAGGCATGACCCTGCTGCATTCAACGGCCGGTCCCGGTCGTCGCCGTCTTGCCGCTACGACCGCCGGAGAATCGGTTCCGCGGCCCGGTTCACAGCCGGTGCCGCAGCCCGTGCCTCCCCGGTCGGTACCTCGAACGGTGCCGCACTCCACCGATCCACCCATCTACCGGGCCCTGCTCCGTCGTTGGGAGGGCGCCGGCCGGACCCTGCCGGGCCGTCACGACCAGGAGTGGAACCGGATCATGACGACGCCCGTGTGGTCGGAGCGGCCGCTGCGGATCAGCGTGTCTCAGGACCCGCGAGGTGGCGCGCGATGACCATCCGCTGGATCTGGTTGGTGCCTTCGACGATCTGCAGCACCTTGGCCTCGCGCATCAGCCGCTCGACGGGGAAGTCGAGGGTGTAGCCGTATCCGCCGAGCACCTGGACGGCGTCGACGGTGACCCGCATGGCCGCGTCCGTGCAGAACAGCTTGGCCATGGCCGCCTGGCGCGAGAAGGGCTTGCCCTCGTCGCGCAACCGGGCCGCCTCCAGATACAGCGCACGGCCCGCCTCGATCTGCGTGGCCATGTCGGCGAGCATGAAGCGCAGGCCCTGGAAGTCCGCGATGGGCCGGCCGAACTGCTGCCGTCCGGTGGCATAGGCCACGGCCTCGCCCAGGGCCGCCTGGGCGACTCCGATCGCGCATGCGGCGATGCCGAGGCGGCCGGAGTCCAGCGCGGACAGGGCGATCGCGAAGCCCTGGCCCTCCTCGCCGATCCGGCGCGCGTCGGCGACCCGTACACCGTCGAAGTTCAGCTGGGCGGTGGGCGAGCCCTTCATGCCCATCTTCTTCTCGGGTGCGGCCGCGTTCAGGCCCTCGGCGTCGCCCGGGACCAGGAAGGCGGTGATACCCCGGGGGCCTTCGGCCCCGGTGCGGGCCAGCACCGTGTAGAAGTCGGCGATGCCGCCGTGGGTGATCCACGCCTTGGTGCCGGTGACGACCCAGTCGCCGCCGTCCCGTACGGCCTTCGTGCGGAGCGAGGCGGCGTCGGAGCCGGAGGCGGGTTCGGAGAGGCAGTAGGCGCCCAGCAAACCCCCTCCCAGCATCGCCGGGAGGTGTTCGGCCTGCTGTTCCTTGGTGCCGTAGCCGGCGAGCGCGTGACAGGCCAGGGAGTGGACGCTGACGCCGAGGCCGACGGTGAGCCGGGCGGTCGCGAGCTCCTCCAGGACCTGGAGGTAGACCTCGTACGGCTGGTCACCACCCCCGTGGGCCGAGTCGTAGGGCAGCCCGAGCAGTCCGGACTCGGAGAGGAGGGTGAAGACTTCGCGCGGGAACCGGCCCGCTTCCTCCTCCTCGGCCGCCCGTGGCGCGATCTCTCGCTGGGCGATGTCGCGTACGAGCGCGACGAGCTGCCGGGACTCCTCGGTGGGCAGACGGCGTTCCACCACTTGCGGGGCACGGTCGGACATGACGGCGCTCTCCTCCCTGTCGGGCGTTGCGACGGTCGCGCGCGCGGGGTGTGGGCGGCGCCGCCGGGGGGCTTCCGGGCGAGGCCCGGAAGAGCACTGCTGCTCAACCGATGCCCGCCCTCGGATTACGAGAGCTGCTGGCCGGCGGCTGTGGCGGCTTGAGTATGCCCGATCGGACGATATCCGTCACGGGGTGACGGAGCGACTCGGCGGCGGGCGGGACGATCGCCGTGGTTGGTCCGAACCATTGACCCAACTGGTCTAGTCCATCTACGGTTCCACCCCAACCGGTCTTTCCGCGTTCATGCCAATTCGATGGGACGGCCGGAAGCACGTCCCCCACTCGCGAGTTCCCTCCCCCACGAGGAGACAAGATGTTTGGACCGCAGCGTCCTCGCGCCCGTTTCCGGGCGCTCGCCGCAGCCGCCTGTACCGCCGCCCTCGGCGCCGCCCTGCTGGGTGTCGCGGGCACCGCACCGGCCGGCGCGGCCTCCACCACCCCGCGGGCCGCGGCCCCCGCAGCCGACCGGGCCGCCCCCACAGCGGCCGGTGACAAGGTGGTCGGATACTTCACCAACTGGGGTGTCTACCAGCGCAATTACCACGTCGGGAACATCGAGACCTCGGGCTCGGCCGACAAGCTCACGCACATCAACTACGCCTTCGGCAATGTCACCGGCGGCAAGTGCGCGGTCGGCGACTCGTACGCCGACTACGAGAAGGCGTACACCGCCGACCAGTCGGTCGACGGTGTGTCGGACACCTGGGACCAGGACCTGCGCGGCAACTTCAACCAGCTGCGCAAGCTGAAGAAGCTGCATCCGAACCTCAAGGTCATCTGGTCGTTCGGCGGCTGGACCTGGTCCGGCGGGTTCGGTGAGGCCGCGAAGAACCCGGCCGCCTTCGCCGAGTCCTGCTACAACCTGGTGGAGGACCCCCGCTGGGCCGATGTCTTCGACGGCATCGACATCGACTGGGAGTACCCCAACGCCTGCGGTCTGACCTGCGACACCAGCGGACGTGACGCCTACGGCAACCTGCTGGCCGCGCTGCGCGCCAAGTTCGGCCCCGACAACCTGGTCACCTCGGCGATCTCCGCCGACGGCTCCGACGGCGGCAAGCTCGACGCCGTCGACTACGGCGGCGCGGCGAAGTACGTCGACTGGTACAACCCGATGACGTACGACTTCTTCGGCGCCTGGGACACCCAGGGGCCGACCGCTCCGCACTCCCCGCTGACCTCCTACAACGGCATCCCGAAGGAGGGCTTCAACAGCGAGGCCGTCATCGCCAAGCTGAAGGCCCAGGGCGTACCCGCCTCGAAGCTGCTGCTCGGCATCGGCTTCTACGGCCGCGGCTGGACCGGGGTCACCCAGGACGCCCCCGGCGGCACCGCGACCGGCGCCGCACCCGGCACGTACGAGGCAGGCATCGAGGACTACAAGGTGCTCAGGAACAGCTGCCCGGCGACCGGCACCGTCGCCGGCACGGCGTACGCGCTCTGCGGGACCAACTGGTGGAGCTACGACACCCCGGCCACCATCGCCACCAAGATGACCTACAAGGACCAGCAGGGACTGGGCGGCACCTTCTTCTGGGAGCTCAGCGGCGACACCGCCGACGGTGAGCTGATCAAGGCGATCAACTAGTCACGTAGCCATGGCACAAGGGGCGGGGCGGCGGGCCGATCGGTCCTCCGCCCTGTTTCGTCCGTGATGGGTTGATCCAGGAGGGACCCGGCCGACGGTGGTTCACGCGGCGTTCCCGCTCCGGCCGAAGCTCCCGCGGCTCACTCCGGCATGATGGTGTCGCACCCGCTCCGACCATGTGTTCCCCGGACCGAGGTGTGGCCCCAAGGAGGAGGATTCCGCTTGTCACGCCAGGTTCTGACGGTCTGTCCAGAGCGGCCCGACGGCTTTCGAACGATCGGGGAGGCGCTGGCCAGGGCGCGCAACGGCGCCGTGATCAGCGTCCGTTCCGGCACCTATGCCGAGAGTCTGGTCATCACCGTCCCCGTCACCGTCGTCGCCGAACAGTCCCGCGGCAGCGTCGAGATATGCCCGCCCCACGGCAGCGCCGTGGTGCTCCAGGCCGAAGCGGTGATGCTCACCGACCTCGTGCTGCGCGGCCGCGACGAGGAGCTGCCGGTGGTGGACGCCCCACGCGGCCAGATCGCGATGGACGGCTGCGACATCACCGGGGCCTCGTGGACCGCCCTGCTGGCCCGCGGTGCCGGCTCGATGGCCCTGCGGGACTGCCGGGTGAGCAATCCACGCGGCGCGGGGCTGGTGGTGACCTCGGCGGTGGAGAGTTCCGCCGAGTCCTGCACGGTGGAGCACCTGGGCACCTCGGGCGTGGTGATCGGCGAGCGCGGCCGGGTCACGCTGCGGGGCTGCACCATCCGCGACGCCCGCGCCAACGGGGTGCTCGCCAATGGCGAGGGCCAGGGCTCGGTCGAGGAGTGCGACATCTCCTCCACCGACAAGCCGTCCATCGCGCTGGAGGAGCAGAGCACCACCCAGGTGCTGCGGACCGTGGTCCACGACACCAGTGTCGGCGTCCATCTCTCCTCGTCGGCCCGGACAGTGCTGGAGGACATCCGGGTGACCGGCACGAGCGGGCCGGGCATCGTCCTGTCGGGCGGTACCGATCCGCTGCTGCGCCGGTGCCGCACCGCCCGTACCAAAGGCCCCGGGCTGCTCGTCTCCGACCGGGCCCGGGGCACCTTCGAAGACTGCTGGCTGGACTCGGCACAGGACGTCGCTCTGCATGTGCGCGGCTCGGCGTCCCCGGTGCTGATCGGGCTGACCGTCCGGGACTGCGCGCAGACGGGTGCGCTGCTGGAGGAGGAGTCGGTCGCCGAGCTGGACCGCCTCGAAGTGCTCGACGCCGGCGGCACGGGCGTCCGGATACGGTCCGGCGCCAACCCGCTGGTGCGCAGGGCCAGGATCGGCGCCGCGAAGGGGCACGGTGTGGAGGTCGTCAAGGACGGTCGCGGCCGGCTGGAGGACTGCGAGATCGACCGCCCCGGCGACGCCGGGATCCGGGTCGCCGACGACGGCAGCGTCTACGTCGGCGGGGGCGCCGTGCGCGGCGCCGCGCACGGCATGTCCGTGGCGGCGGGCGGCAGCGTCACCGTCCGGGACTGCGACGTCCAGGAGTCCACGGACACGGGTGTTCTGGTCGAGGACGGCGGCGAACTGACCGCGACCCGGCTGCGGGTCACCGCCGCGGCGGGACACGGTGTGCTGCTGGCCCAGGGCGGCCGGGGCGCCTTCACCGCCTGCGAGGTCGGCGGCTCGGGCCGGGACGGCTTCCGGGTGGAGACCACGGCCGCGGTGTCGGTGGTCAACTGCACCGCCCGGGACAACGAGGGCGGCGGTCTCGTGCAGGCCCTGGCGGGCGACCGGCTGGCGGTCGAGCAGTTGACGAGTACGGGCAACGGCAAGCGGGACGCCTGGGGGCTCGGCGAGGCCGAGGGCACCGACCCGGCCGGGACGGGCGCCTCCGGGGGTGCTGTCGGGACGGCCCGCGAGAACGGCCCGCTGGCCGAACTCGACGCGCTGATCGGCCTGGAGAACGTCAAGCACCAGGTGCGCACGCTGGTCAATCTGATCCAGCTCGCCCAGCGGCGCGCCCGCCTGGGCCTGCCGGCTCCGCCGATGAGCCGCCATCTGGTCTTCTCCGGGCCGCCCGGCACCGGCAAGACGACAGTGGCACGGCTGTACGGGGCGGTCCTCGCCGAACTGGGCGCGCTGCCCTCCGGCCACCTGGTGGAGGTCTCGCGCGCCGATCTGGTGGCGCAGATAGTCGGCGGCACCGCCATCAAGACCACCGAGACGTTCAAACGGGCGCTGGGCGGGGTGCTGTTCATCGACGAGGCTTACAGCCTGCTGTCGGACGGACGGGGCTCGGGCGCCGACTTCGGCCGTGAGGCCGTCGACACGCTGCTGAAGCTGATGGAGGACCACCGCGACGACGTCGTCGTGGTGACCGCCGGATACGCCGACGAGATGCGCGATTTCCTCGGCTCCAACCCGGGACTCGCCTCGCGCTTCTCCCGTACGGTCGAGTTCGAGAACTACGCGGTCCCCGAACTGGTCGCGATCATCGAGAGCATGTGTGCTCATCACCGCTACGAGCTCGACGAGTCGACGCTCACCGCGCTCGCCGCGCACTTCCAGCGGATGCCCAGGGACGCCAGCTTCGGCAACGGCCGGGCCGCCCGGCAGGTGTTCGAGGAGATGGTGGACCGCCAGGCGTACCGGCTGGCCGCGCTCCCCGACGCCGATGAGCTGGACCTCACCCGGCTGCTGCCCGAGGACGTCGGCGAGGAGGCCGCCGCCGCGGTGTCCGGGCAGTCGGCCGACGGCGGGACGGAGAGCGACCCGCTGGCCCGGCTCGGGGACATGGTCGGGCTGGCCGCCGTCAAACGTGATGTCACCGATCTGGTGAACCTGCTGGCCACCGCGAAGAAGCGGGAGGCGGCCGGGCTGCCCGCGCCGCGGATCAGCCACCATCTGGTCTTCACCGGGCCGCCCGGCACCGGCAAGACCACGGTCGCCCGGCTCTACGGCGAGCTGCTGAAGTCGCTCGGTGTGCTGCCGCGCGGTCAGCTCGTCGAAGTGGCCAGGGCGGACCTGGTCGGCCGCTACGTGGGACACACCGCCCAGCTCACCCGGGAGGTGTTCGACCGGGCCAGGGGCGGGGTGCTGTTCGTCGACGAGGCGTACACGCTGACTCCGGAAGGGTCCTCGGGCAGCAGCGACTTCGGGCGCGAGGCGGTGGACACGCTGCTGAAGCTGATGGAGGACCACCGCGACGACGTGGTCGTGATCGTCGCCGGCTACACCGGTGAGATGGAACGCTTCCTGGCGTCCAACCCCGGCCTCTCCTCGCGGTTCTCCCGGCGGGTGAAGTTCGCCGACTACTCCTCCGACGAGCTGGTCACCATCGTCCGCCGGCACGCGACCGCGTCGGGATACGAGTGCGGTCCGGGGGCGGGTGCCGTCATGCGGGAATACTTCGACGCGCTGCCCAGGGACCGTTCGTTCGGCAACGCGCGGCTGGCCCGGCAGGTTCTGGAGGGCATGATGACGCGCCAGGCGGGCCGGGTGAGCGCCATGGCGGCGCCGGGTCTGGACGATCTGCGGCTGCTGCTCCCGGAGGATCTCGTACGTCCGCAGGCGGTTCCCGAATGATGCCCGGCCACCGCGCACGGTGCGGCCCGCGGCGCCGCACCGGTGGCGTTCCGGTCGCGGCGCTCCTCGCCGCGGCTCTGGTCCTGCCGACAGCCGGTCCCGCCACCGCGGCCGACGGGCAGAAGGTCAGGCTGCCGGTGATGCCCGCGCGGCTCGAAGCCGGTGATCCGTGCACCGGTGGGTCGGGGGCGCGGGCCACGGCGGTGCCGTGGGAGCAGCAGAACCTCCAGCTCGCCCGTACCTGGGCGTTCGGCAAGGGAGTCGGGGTGAAGGTCGCGGTGGTGGACACCGGGGTCTCGGCCGACGCGCCCGCCCTCGCGGGCCGGGTCTCGGCGGTCGGCGGGGCCGGGGCGGACTGTGTCGGCCACGGCACGTTCGTGGCCGGGCTGATCGCGGCGGCCCCCGCCGAGAACGTGCGCGTCGCGGGCGTCGCCCAGGAGTCCCGGATCATCGCGGTACGGGGCACGGACGAGCGGGGTGCGGCGACCGCCGCGTCGGTCGCCGCCGGAATCCGGGCGGCCGCCGACGCGGGGGCGAAGGTCGTCCAGGTCTCCCCCGCGCTGGCCTCCGACTCGTCCGCCCTCTCATCGGCCGTGAAGTACGCGGCCGCCCACGACGCGCTGATCGTGGCCGCCGCGACCCCCGACCCGGTGCGCTCGTCCCCGAACCGGGAGCCCGAGCCGCCGCGCGACTACTGGCCCGCGTCGGCGCCCGGGGTCCTCTCCGTCATCGACATGGACTCCCGGGGCGCCCGTCCCGACAACGCGCCGGCCACGCTCGGCGCGGATCTCGCCGCCCCCGGCGACGGGGTCGTGGGCGTCGGGCCGCGCGGAAGAGGGCACTTCATCGGTTCGGGCGCGTCATTCGCCGCCGCCTACGCCGCGGGCACGGCCGCCCTCGTGCGGTCGGCGCACCCGGAGCTCTCGGCCGCGGCCACCGCACAACGGCTGACCCGCACCGCCTACCCGGCGGACGTGCCGCACCTGGATCCGTACGCCGCCGTCACCTCCGTACAGGATCCGGCGGAGCACACCCGGGCCGAGCGGGACGATTCCGTGGTGCTGCCGCCGGGGAACGGCAGCGAGGGCGCCACCCGCAGGGCGGTGTGGATCACGGTGGCCGGTGGCTCCCTCGCGCTGCTGGTCGCCTGGGCCGCGCTGATCGTGCCCCGCGGCCGCTCGCGCGGCTGGCGTCCCGCGGCCCGCCGTCGGACGGCCGGGGCGGGGACCGGTACGCCGGGCGACTGAGCGACCGTACGGAGAGACGAAGGGCCCCGGGGTGCGGCGGCACCCCGGGGCCCTCGGGCTCTCGTTCGGATCAGGCCGGATCAGTCCGCGGACGACACCCCGGGCTCGTCCGCCAGTGCACTCTGCACGAGGGCGGCCTTGCGCCGGACGATGTACTGGGCCCGGCCCGGCGGCAGGTTGCGCGGCTTCACGTTGCCGAACACATAGCCCTCCGACGGTGGGCAGGACAACAGCATGCCGGGGGTGTTGACCTCGTCCAGGCGGCGCAGCAACTGGTCGTTGAGACCTCGGCCCGCACCGGTCGCCGAGCGCACGGCGACCACGTGCAGACCGACCTCGTAGCCGAGCGCGAGATGGTCCAGGAGCGGGGCGAACGGATGGTCGTAGGAGCCGGTGCCACCGACCATGTCGTAGTCGTCGACCAGGACGAACAGCCGCGGGCCGGTCCACCAGTCGCACTGCCGCATCCGGGAGGGGGCGATGTCCGGACCGGGGAGCCTGGTCTTGATGGCGCGGGCCGCGCCGCCGACCAGTTCGCGCAGCGAGTCGACCGCGACGACGTGTCCGAGGCGGTACTCCTCGGGTACGGCGTCGACCAGTTCGCGTCGGTAGTCGACCACCAGGATGCGGGCCTCGGCCGCGGTGTACCGCGCGGTGACGGCACGGACCAGCAGGCGCAGCAGATTGGTCTTGCCGCTCTCGCTGTCGCCCACGCCGATCAGGTGCGGCGTGCGGCCGAAGTCGTGCCAGACGGGCGAGAGGGTCTCCTCGTCCAGGCCGAGCGGGACGCGCAGCCCCTCGGTGCGCTCCGGTTCCGGGAGTTCCGCGGCCGGGAGGCGGTGCGGCAGCATCCGTACCGGCGGGGCCGGCGGCCCCTGCCAGTGTCCGGCGATCCGGTCGACCAGATCGGCGACGCCCTCGGCGAGGTCGTCGGCGCTGTCGCTGCCGTCGATGCGGGGCAGGGCGGTCAGGAAGTGGAGCTTGCCGTCCGTGGTGAGGCCGCGCCCGGCGCCGCGGGGTACGGTGGCCGCCTTGCGGATGTCGATCATCGAGTCCATCGGGTCGCCGAGCTTGAGTTCGAGACGGGTCAGGGACTGGTCACGGACCTGGGCGGGCAGCTCGATCCACCGGGCGGTGGTGACTACGAGGTGGACGCCGTAGTTGAGGCCGCGGGCGGCGATCTGGTGGAAGGTGGGGATCAGCGAGTCGAAGTCCTGCTTGACCGTGGACCAGCCGTCGACGACCAGGAAGACGTCGCCGTGGGGCTCGTCGGGGAATTCGCCGGCGGCGCGGCGGCGCCGGTAGGAGGCCATCGAGTCGATGCCGTTGTCCTGGAAGAACTGCTCGCGCTCGTTGAGCACACCGGTGACCTCGGCCACCGTACGGCTGATCCGTTCGGTGTCGAGCCGGCCCGCGACACCGCCGACGTGCGGGAGCCGGGACAGCGCGGACAGTGCGCCGCCGCCGAAGTCCAGGCAGTAGAACTGCACTTCGCGCGGGGTGTGGGTGAGGGCGAGCGCGCTGATCAGGGTCCGTACGACGGTCGATTTGCCGCTCTGCGAGCCACCCGCGATCGCGACATGGCCGCCGGACGCGGAGAGGTCCACCATCAGCGGGTCGCGGCGCTGCTCGAACGGCATGTCCACCAGCCCCAGTGGCACCTTGAGCGCGCCCGGTCCCCGTGTTCCCGCCGGGGTGAGGCCGCGGTCCGGGTCGGGCTCGGGGGACGGCAGCAGCAGGTCCAGTGCGGGCGGCAGGTCCAGCGGCGGCAGCCACACCTGGTGGGCGGGCGGTCCGGAGGCACGCAGCCGGTCCAGGGCGACGGAGAGCAGCGTGTCGCCGTTGTCGGACTCCTCGGCCGAGGCGACGGGTTCGGGATCGGGCGTCCGCGCGGGGGCCCGCGGAACCACCCAGTCGGTGGTCCAGGGCATCACCTGGCCGGCGACCCTGGCCTGGACGGCGGCGCCGCGCCGCTTGCGGTACGGGCCGGAGACGTAGGCCGCCCGGAACCGGGTCAGCGCGTCGACGCCGCTCTTGAGGAAGCCGCTGCCGGGCTGGGAGGGCAACTGGTAGGCATCGGGGGCACCGAGGACACCGCGTGACTCCATCGCGGAGAAGGTCCGCAGACCCACCCGGTAGGAGAGGTGGCTCTCCAGCTGGTGCATGCGCCCTTCGTCCAGGCGCTGGGAGGCGAGCAGCAGATGGACGCCGAGTGAACGGCCGAGCCGGCCGATCATCACGAAGAGCTCCATGAACTCGCGGTGCGCGGAGAGCAGTTCGCTGAACTCGTCGACGACGACGAAGAGACTGGGGAGCGGTGCGAGGTCGGCCCCGGCCGCTCGGGCCTTCTCGTACTCCAGCGCGGAGGTGTGGTTCCCGGCGCTGCGCAGCAGCTCCTGGCGACGCACGAGTTCGCCGTGCAGGGCGTCCTGCATGCGTTCCACCAGCGCGACTTCGTCGGCCAGGTTGGTGATCACCGCGGAGGTGTGCGGGAGTTCGTCGAGGCCGAGGAAGGTGGCGCCGCCCTTGAAGTCCACCAGAATGAAGTTGAGTGTTTCGGAGGAGTTCGTGAGGGCGAGGCCGAGCACCAGGGTGCGCAGCAGCTCGCTCTTGCCGGAGCCGGTGGCGCCGATCAGCATGCCGTGCGGGCCCATGCCGCCCTGCGCGGACTCCTTGATGTCCAGCTCCACCGGCACCCCGTCGGCACCGACCGCGACCGGGACACGCAGCCGGGCGGCGCCGGTGGAGCGTTCCCAGAGGGTGGCCGGGTCGTGCCGGTACAGATCGGGGATGCCGAGCAGGGTGGTGAGTTCGACGTCGGTGTCCAGCGGCTGGGCGGCGTCCGAGGACAGGCTCATCCGGTACGGGGCGAGCAGCCTGGCCAGCGCTTCGGCGGAGCCGGGGCCCATGGCGTCGGGGCGGCCGAGGAGGGTGGTCTGCTCCTTGCGGCTGCGGTCGGTACGGACCAGGTGCAGGCTGTCGGGCCCGACGTCGAGACGCAGCGTGGTGCGCCCGGGGCGCCAGCTGAGGGCACCGGACAGATCGAGCACGACCGCGTTGCGCAGACCGGGCCCGTCCAGGCGGTGGCCCGCGGGCACGGTGGTGCCGTCGACGACGATCACGGTGAAGGGTTCGTCGCGGCCGGGTACGGCATCGGGGTCGAACGCGGGCCGCTCGGAGAATTCGGCGCCGAGCAGGTCCTCCAGGTCACGGAAGGCGGAGGCGACCATCCGGGAGGGTCCCGCGCCGTCCTGTTCCTGGGCGTGCTGGCTGTGCGGGAGCCATTTCACCCATTCCCATTCGGCGCGCCGCTCGTCGGCGACGCACAGGGCGATCCAGAGCTCCTCCGGCGGGTGGAAGAAGGCCAGTTGGGACAGGACCGCGCGGACGGTGTCCCGTACGGCCTTGTCGTCACCGCGGAACAGGATCCGGGTCCAGGAACGCAGATAGAGCCCCGTGGGCTGGTCGGGAACGATTCCGTACGCCTTGATGAACCGGCGCAGCGCATGGGCGCAGAGCGGTTCGAGGTCCTCGACCGGCTTGGTCGATGTCGGGGTGAGGCGCAGCGCGAGCTGCTGGTCGCCGACGGCTATCCGTACCTCGGCGAAGTCGTCGTCGGCGGTGCGGCGTTCCCAGAGCCGGGTGGAGCGGACCATGGTGCGCAGCACCCTGGGCTCGGGGTGCCGCCAGGCGAGGGCCTGCTGCTGGTCACCGACCGCCTCGTGGACGCGCCGCCGGATCTGCGAGAGATAGCGCAGGTAGTCGCGGCGTTCGCCGCGCAGCCGCTGTTTGCGCTCGCCGCCCTTGCGCATCACCTGGCCGATGAGCATGGCGGCCGACGCGGTGACCATCATGCCGAGTGCCAGATACGTGAAGACGCTGCTGCCGCCGCCCGGACGCATGAACATCAGCATCATGGACACCGACATCATGGCCATCGGCAGATAGGTCCAGATCGCCGAGGAGTCGGGAACCGTCTCCGGCAGAGTCGGTGGCTCCTGGAGGTTCAGTTCTCCTTCGGGCATGTCCGGGCCGCGACGGCGGGCTGGGCGGCGGAAGAGGACCACACTCAACGAACAGACTCCTTCGACGACGGCGACGGCAGGCCGCAGAACGGCGGCGAACCGCCCGCCGTGACGGGTGGACCGGGCCGGCACGGGCACACGCGGGGGCCGACACGCGCACAAGCCGGACGGTTCCGGACCAACAGGGACTGACGCGAGGTCCGTCGACAACGGTCCGGATGATGATCAGTAGTCTGCATCCGATCGCCAAGCGCGTCCACGTCGCATCCGACAAGTCCCCGAGAACGCGAGCCCTCACTGTGACCGACAGCTCCGTGGCGGGCCTGTGCCGCCTCACCATACGTGCCCCCGAAAAGACCATCGACCTTGCGGTCCCCGCCGATGTGCCGGTGGCCGATCTCCTTCCCACCGTGCTGCGTTACGCGGGTCAGGAACTGGAGGAGAACGGTCTGGACCACAGCGGCTGGGTGCTGCAACGGCTTGGCGGTCCGGCCCTGGACGACGAGGGAACCCTGGAGACCCTCGATCTCAAGGACGGTGAGGTGCTGTACCTGCGCCCGCACACCGACGCCCTTCCCGAAGTGCGCCTGGACGACCTGGTCGACGGCATCGCCAGTGTGGTCCGCGACCGGCTCCACGGCTGGACCGCGGACTCCAGCAGACGGCTGTTGCGCGCCCTGTGCGTGCTGACTCTGCTGACCGGGCTCGCGCTGCTGGCCTGGCCCGGAGGCCCGGTCGGTGTGCGCGCCGCCGGAGCGGGCGCGGTGGGTGCGCTGTTGCTGGCCGGGGCCGCCTCGGCGAGTCGCGCGGTGGGCGACGCGGCCGCCGCGGCGGTGCTCGGGGCGATGGCGAGTCCGTATCTGGCGCTGGCCGGCTGGTTGCTGCCGGGCGGCGAGCTGAGCGGCCCGGACGTGCATCAGGTGCTCGGCGCACGGCTGTTGGCCGCGGGGGCGGCCGGGGCGGGCGGTGCGGTGCTCGGGCTCGCCCTCGCGGCGGTGTCCGTGCCGTTCTTCCTGGCGACGGCGGTGTTCTGGTGCGCCGTCGCACTGGGCGGGGCGCTGGCCGGGCCCGCGGATCTGACGATGGACGGCGCGGCGACGGTGCTCGCCGCGCTGGCCGTGGTGCTGGGCGGCTTCGTACCGGCTCTGGCGTTCAAACTGGCGGGGATGCGGATGCCCGCGCTGCCGACCAACCCCCAGCAGCTGCGGGAGGGCATCGAGCCGTACGCCGGTGGCGAGGTGACCACCCGTACCGAGCTGGCCGGCAGTTGGATGACCGCCCTGTACGGGGCGGCGGGCGCCATCTGCGCGGCGTGTCTCGTGGTGCTGGCCGACGACCCGAACCTGCCGGAGACCCTGACCGCTTCGGTGCTCTCGCTGCTTCTGCTGCTGCACGGGCGCGGCATGGTCAATGTGCCGCAGCGCCTCGCGCTGCTGCTGCCCGGTGTCTGGGGTGCGCTGCTGCTGACCGTGGCGTCGGCGGCGTCGCTGCCCCCCGGTGAGCGGCCGCTGCTGGTCGCGGGGCTCGTGGCGCTCACCGCGCTGCTGGCGATCGTGTCCTGGACGGTGCCCGGCCGTCGTCTGGTGCCGTACTGGGGCCGCGCGGCCGAACTGCTGCACTCGGCACTGGCGATCAGCCTGCTGCCGCTCGCGCTCTGGGTGCTCGGCGTCTTCGCCGCGCTCCGGGCGATCAACGGCTGACCCGGAAGGTATGCGACATGCAGTCCAAGCGTGATCAAGTCCAGGCGCACACCTTCGTGATGGGACGGCTGACCTCGGGAATGCTGCTGGCCGATCCGGACGCCCCGGAGAGCCCGCTGGGGCGGACCACCCGGGGGGTGCTGATCGGCGTGGTGATCACGGCGCTGGTGGCGGCCGGTTCGCTGGTGTACGGCTTCATGTCCCCGGGCGGCAACGACGCGTGGCGGGCCTCGGGGACGCTGGTGGTGAACCGGGAGACGGGGGCCCGTTACGTGTACGTGGGGGGCCTGCTGCGCCCGGTGCGCAATTACGCCTCCGCGCTGCTGGTCGGCGAGGGGAAACTGAAGTCCGAGGACGTGGGCACGGCGTCGTTGAAGGGCACCGCGGTGGGCGCACCGGTCGGGATACCCGGCGCTCCGGACTCCGTCCCTGGCGTGCGGGACCTGGAGAACGACCCGTGGCAGGTCTGCTCGGTGCTCGCGTCGGAGGCGGGCGCGGCGGCTTCCGGCGGCTCGGGGGCTTCCGGCGGTGCGGCGGCTTCCGGCGGTTCCGGCGGTGCGTTCACGGCCTTGGTGGCCGGTGCGCCGGTGGACGGGCGCGGGATGGGTGCGGGGCAGGGCCTGGTGGTGTCGGGGCCGGACCGGGCGCGGTATCTGGTCTGGCAGGGCAGTCGGCTGCGGCTGGACCGCAGCGCGGGCGCCGCGGTGTCGCTGGGGTACGGGTCGGTGACGCCCCGGCCGGTGTCCGCCGCGTTCCTGGACGCGTTGGTGCAGGGACCGGATCTGGTGCCGCCCGCCGTGCCCGGCCGCGGCGGTGCGGGACCTTCGCTCGGCGGGCACCCGTCGAAGCTGGGGCAGGTCTTCCAGTCGCGCACACCGGGGGCGGCGCGCCAGTACTACCTGCTGCGCAAGGAGGGGCTGGTCCCGTTGACGGAGACCGGGGCCGCGCTGGCGCTCGGTGACGCCGCAACCAGGGACTCCGCGTACGGCGGGGCGGCGCCCACCGCAACGGTGATCGGTGCGGCCGAGGTGAAGGCCCGCCTGGCACCCGGTGCGGAGGGCAGCGAGCCCGTCCCGGCCGGGCTGCCCCGGACGCCGCCGCGCGCCGAGACCGTGCCGACGGGGTGGGCGGCCTGTGCCCGGGTGCGGCCCGACCACGGGGACGGCACCCGGGTGACCGGTGCGCTGGTTCCGCTCACCGCGCTCCCCCCTGCCTCCGCCGCGTCGCCG
The DNA here is from genome assembly GCF_040643055.1 of Streptomyces sp. NPDC047515. Classification (NCBI taxonomy): domain Bacteria; kingdom Bacillati; phylum Actinomycetota; class Actinomycetes; order Kitasatosporales; family Streptomycetaceae; genus Streptomyces; species Streptomyces sp. NPDC047515. Next base: position 23,977 of record NZ_JBEYTM010000041.1, on the reverse strand, counting down.
GAGGAGATCACCCCGGCGTGTCTGCCGGTGGACGCGACGGCCGTGCGCCCCGGTCACGGCGCGCTGGTCAAGGCGCTGGGCGCGGGCGGCACCGACATCGGCGGTACCACCTATTTCGTCGCCGACAACGGGGTGAAGTACCGGCTCCTGTCCCAGGCCGCGCAGAAGGCGCTGGGGTACGACGGCGCCACCCCGCAGGCGCTTCCGTCACCGCTCCTGGCCATGCTGCCGTCCGGACCCGATCTGAGCCCGGAGGCGGCCACGGCGGGACGCGGCGTGGGCACGACGGCACCGTCGTGTCCGACAGCGGCCGCGAACAAGAGTGGCCCCACGGACAACGGCACATTGCCGTCAGGTAAAAGAAGTTGATGGTTGCTCAGGAAAAGCTCAGATGCGACCAAGGATCATTGAGCACACCACGGATCTGATCATAAGATCGCGAACATCCAGCATTTGAGGCAGGGGAGACACCGTGGCAGACGAAGGCGCGCAGACGGGGCCGGGCGGCAACCTCCAGCAGTCGAGCGAGAGCTCGACCCGGAACGGCATTCAGGCCCTTGAGGCCGCCTACAGCGGCATTCTGAAGTCCCGTCAGGACGTCGACGACACCCGCAACAACCTGAGCAAGGGCTACCAGGGCAGCGACGGCGGCCAGTACGGCGCCCTGCTCAAGCAGTGGGACGACCAGGTCAACATCATCCTGAAGAACCTGGAAGACATGGTCGACAAGCTCAACACGAGCCTGGTGGAGCACGGCAGGACGCAGGGTTCGTCCAACGACGCGATCAACCAGGCGTACAGCGCCTCGCAGAAGGCCTTCGACGACCTGATGGCGTAGGCCGGCCGTCCCGAACGACGCGTACCGGTCGTTCCGTCCGCCGGTCGTCCGGCACCCCTCGTCGCCACCGGCGGCGAGGCACCTTCCCAGGCAGCGAAGCGAGGTCTCCCCCGATGTCCGAAAACCTGACCGACGGTTACATCCTGGTCGACTACGGCCACATGAACAACGCCGGCGACGACATGGTCCGCCAGACCCAGGCGATCGCCCGGACCCTCGCGTCGCTGGAGGCGGAGCTCGGCGAGCTGCGCAAGACGTGGTACGGCTCCGACGCCGACGTCTACCGGCAGAAGCAGGCCGCCTGGGACCAGGCGGTGAAGAACATGGAAACGCTGCTGAATTCGCACGCGGCCCTGCTGTCCGACATCTCGGGCAACTACAAGTACAGCGAGAACTCGCTGTCGCAGATGTGGTCCGAGATCACCATCGGCCGCTGAGCGGGAGCCACCGATGGCTGATCTGACGCATCTCGACGGCAAGACACTGCAGACGTTCACCGACCACGACATCGCGGAATTCATCAAGGCGCTGGACGACATCCGCAAGGACTCGAACGCCGGGATCAAGGCGCTCAAGAGCATTCTCGACGGCCGTACCGACCCTCAGCACCTCCAGCAGGACCCGGCGCTGGCGATCGGCCTGATGGGCAAGGACGACGTCGTGCACGGGCAGTCCCTCGTCACGGCGGTCAAGAAGGCGGCCGCCTCGGTCGACGGGATCTTCGACAGCCAGCACACGCTCTTCAAGCACATCGAGCTCGATCTGCAGGAGACGATCAAGAAGCTGCTCGACACCCAGGGAAAGAGCCTTGAGTCGATCGACGGCGCCTCGTTGCTCGACATCTTCTCGGACGTGGACAAGGAGCTCGGTCCGAGCACCAGCACCAGCACCTGACCCGGCCGCTCCCGGTCCGGGCCGGCCCGTCCGCGTCCCCTCCTGCCCGCCCCGATCCCCTTCTTCGCCCCGGAGCGTTCCGCATGTCGACCCCGACCTCCCCCGCCTACGACGCCGACGACTACTGGGGACAGGGTGTCACCAAGCTCACCGGCTATCCGATGCCCGGCCGGAAGGGCCTGTTCACGGGCCTGAGCAGCAAGGAGAAGAGCCCGCTGTTCCGGATGAGCCTGGACAAGATCACCGTCCAGTCGGTCGTGGACGCGGCCAAGCAGGGGTCGCTGAAGAGTGATGGACAGGACTACGACCTGTACTTCTACTCCAACGCGAACGGAAGCGTGGAGATGTACCAGGCGCGGCTGGTCTTCATCGGTTCCTTCATGTCGGAGAACGGCCGCAGCCGCGGGCTGGACGCCCGTGAGTCCCTGTCCGGGGGAAAGTACAAGGGCAAGTACGGCGACGACTTCGACATCGGCCCGCTGGGCCAGTACATGGGCGGCCCCGGCGCGGCCCTGGACGCCCTGATCACGTCGAAGACGACGCGCGGTACCTCGTACAACGGGGCAACGGTCCCCGACGCAGACTCGGTGGACCTCAATTCGTTCCAGCAGACCGCGCAGGCCTTCGACCGGGCCGCCCAGTTCTTCGTGGACCAGGCGCTGACCCTGGACGGCTGGGAGAAGTCCCTGGGCAGCGAGCAGTCTGCCTGGAAGGGTCAGGCCGCCGGTGTTTTCTGGCAGTTGGTGCACCAGCTGCACGGGAACTACGACAACTACGTGCAGCAGCTCGGCGCGGACCAGAAGTTCTCCCCCGTCGGCGACCCCGCATACACGCCGAAGTCCAACCACTCGAACCACCTGATGCAGGCCCAGCAGACCCTGCTGGGCAAGGCGCAGACCATGTGGACCGCGTGGGACACCTGGATGGCGCAGAACGAGCACGACCCGCACCACTTCCTGATCCAGACCCTGGACGAGATCCTGGCCTGGCTGAACCAGAACAACATTCCGTACATCTCGGTGACCACTCGCCAGACCGGCAAGGAGAGCTACAGCACCACGTATTCCACCAAGCCGGGCTTCCAGGAGCCGCATCCGACCTACGGCAATCTGAACGACATTCAGAACTGGGCCAAGGTGGGAGAGGAAGCGGTCAGGCGCTGGAACAAGTTCATCGACGATCCCCATCCGGAACTGGCCGGGCTCGAACTGGGACTGAACGGCACCGCGCAGCAGGTGCTGTCCGATCTCAACAACTCCTGGATCGACGCCGCCACACCGTTCGAGTCGGAACTCACCACCAAGAACACCAATTCGCTGACGGAGTTCTACACCAAGGAACAAGCCGCGAAGGCCAAGGAAGAGGCCGACAAGCACAGCGACGATCTCAACAAGACGCTGGAGAACCTCAACAAGGGCATCGGGGACATGGGCAAGGGTGTCACCGACACCCTCAACGATCTGGGCGGCGGGGCCGGACCGGGCGGGCTGAAGGACCTGCTGGGCAATTCCGACAACGAGACGAAGGATCTCAACCCGAACACGGACAAGGGCCCGAACCAGGACACCGGCAAGGACCTGGCCAATGACCTGACCAAGGATCTGAACAACAACCTCACGAACGGCGGCGGGGACTCGACACAGACCGGTCCGCTGAATCCTCTGGTCCCTCCGCCCACCCTGCCCAACGGCTCGGTTCAGGGGCCGGGCGGCGGGGTCACCTCCCTCGACAAGAGCGGCAATCTGGTCACCACGTACCCGAACGGTGATCGGTCCGTGTACGACCCCAGGACCGGGAAGTACACGATCACTCCCGCGCAGGGCAAGACCACGGTGCAGGATCTCAACCCAGGTCAGAGCGTGACCAATCCGGACGGCAGCGTCACCAAGCGGAACAAGGACGGCACGCTCACCACCACGTTCGAGGACGGCAGCCGGCAGACCGTCGATCCGAAAACCGGCAAGGTCACGAACATCGACAAGAACGGCAAGGAGACGGTCACCGATCTCAACAAGTCGGGGTCCGGTCTCCAGTGGCCGCCGGACCGCAACACCCACCTCACGCCGCCGCCGACGCACCGCGATCTGAACCACGACCTGAACCGGGACCTGCACCGGGACCTCGACCGAGATCTCGGCAGGGACCACAACGGGAACCTCCAGCGGGATCTCAACTCCCTCGGCGCGGCCGACCACACCTCGCTGAACACTTCGTCGTCCGGTGATGGCCGGACATCCGGTGGCGCTCACACCGCCGGCGGGAGCGACTACGAGGAGTACGACAGCACCTTCCATCCCGGTGGCACGCTCGGCGCGCCGCCCGGCTCCACCGGCGCCGAAGCTCTCGGCGCCGGGGGCACAGGCTCCGACCCGGCCGGTAGCACGCCCCTCAACCCCATGCCGATGGGCGGCATGGGGGGTATGGGAGGCATGGGCGGGATGGGTGCCGGTGGGCAGGCCGGCGGATCGTCGGGCGAACGCGTCCGCAATGTCCTGACCGAGAGCGGCACCGGTACCCGCGGCGGCTCCGGCCGTGCCGGCGCCGGCCGGCGCGGCACCGACGAGGAGCGAGGCACCCGTCGGGTCCGTACGGCCACCGGTTCCGCGACGGTCGCCGGTGGTGCGGCGGGGGGCACCCAGGGCGGGCAGGCAACCGGCAGCGGTGAGCGCGACCGAGTGCACTGGGTGGCCGAGGACGAGGACGTATGGGGTACCGAGGAGGGCGGCACGCCCACGGTGATCGGACGGTGAGCGGCGCCATGAACGAGATGTCGGAGGGTACTTCGGGGCGTGGCGAGGTCTCGCCCTACGCCCGGTCCGTGGAGGCCCGGCTGGCCACGGCGATGGCCGAACTGGAGGCCACTCAGAAGGGCGTGGCGAAGGCCGAGGCCGAACTGCGGCAGGCAACGCGCACCGTGCGCTCGGCGGACCGGTCGGTCGAGGTGACCGTGGGGCCCCAGGGCGAGCTGACGGATCTGCGGTTCCTGGACGGGAAGTACCGGACGATGTCTCCCTGCGAGCTGTCCGGTTCGGTGCTGGAGGCGTTCGGACGGGCTCGTACGGAGATGGCCCGGCAGGTGATGGAGACCTTCGAACCGTTCACCCGGCCGAGCGCCGAGGTGCCCGAGCTCACCGGGGTGGACATCGACTGGGCGAAGATCTTCGGGCCGGAGGTCCTCCAGGATCCGGACGACCGGGCCCGGCAGGCCTCGGGGCAGCGGCTGCGTGACGAGATCGATGAGGACGAGGAGCGCTGAACACGGCATGAGCGACGCCTATTTCGCCGAGCCGGCCCGGATCCAGGCCGGATTGCGGCAGATGTTCTCGATCAGTACGTCGATCGGGTCGATGGTCGACGACTTCGTCGCCGATGTCCGTGCGACGCGTGACTGGCCGGGCCAGGACGACAGCTTCGCTCTGGAGGTCATCCCGCAGGAGCAGAAGGAGCGGGAGAGCAGTACCGAGACGGCGATCGCCCTGTCCGACGCGGTGCATGGGGTGGCTCACGGGACATCGGTCAACCTGACCTCGATCAAGTCCAACCAGAACAACATCCTGGACGCCATCCGGGATCACAGGATCAGACCCACCAGCAGCGGCAAGCGCTGACGGCAGAGAGCACGGCCCCATGTCGATCAAGGCGTCGCCCGAGCTGAACAACCTCCTGTTCGTGCTCATCGGTGAACGGCTGCTCCAGGCGGACGAGGATCTCGCGTACGCGAGCCGACGCCCGTACCACCGGCTCGCGGACCGTCTCACGGACCTGTCCTCCGACATCGAGCAGTCGGTCGTCGGGATCAGCCGGTCGCTGCCGCCCCAGGTCGGCGCGCACTATCTGCAGTCGATGAAGCTCTTCATCGACAACGGTGGAACCAACCATCTGCGGGACTTCTCCGGCCAGTTGAAGAACATCGGCGACGGGCGCACCGAGACGTCGATGAACATCACCGAGTCCAAGTGGCAGATCATCGCCGAGCTGATCCGGCTGCTGATCGAGCTGCTGATCATCTTCGTGATGTCGTTCTTCTCCGCAGGGACCTCGGCGAGCGACGCCGCTGTGGCGAAGGCCCGCAGCCGGGTGGTGCTGCTCACGGTGCTGGACACGCTGCTGAAGCGTACGCACCTGATGCCGAGCCTGAGCGAGGCGTTCGAGGAGGCGTTCCAGACGTTCGCGGTGCGCCTCGCCATGATGGTGGCGGGGCCCGACGGGCGGCGGCCCAAAGGGTTCGACTGGAAGGCCATCGCACAGGACGGCGTCTTCGGCGGCTTCGCGGGGCTCTTCCACGGCGCGTTCTCGTCCGGGCTCGGCAAACTCCTCAAGAACATCACCGGACCGGGCCCGGTCCCGGTCAAGAACCTTGCCAAGGACGTGACCGACAAGGCGCCCGCGCCGACCCGGACGAAGAACTGGGGCAACACCGCGCTGAACGACGCCAAGGACTTCCTTGTCTCCGGTGGCTCGGAGTCCGTCGCGGAGGTCGTGGCGGGCGGGCTCACCACCGGGAACTGGACCACGACCTGGGACACGTTCCTGGGCTCCGGGATCAGCAGCAAGGCGGAATCGGCGCTCAGCCACAGCGCGTCCAGGCCCGGGACCTGGGTGAAGAACAACTTCACCGGGATGAAGGTGAATACGTCGAGCAGTGGGGACTCGACAGGCGGCACGGGATCCGGATCCGGAACCGACACGAGTACGAGTACGAGTACGAGTACCAGCACGAATACGGGTACGGGCACAGGCACCGGGACCGGCGCGACGTCGAAAACCACCACCGTGTCCGATCCGGCCCATGACCTCAGCGCCGGCCCGGACGGGGACAACAACCAGCACGACGAGGAGACGACCGAGAAGTCCCCTGTCTCGGCCCCCACGCACCCCACCGCCTCGACCCGTCCGCCGACGAGCTCCACGCAGCACTCGCCGGATCCGAACACGCCCGACGGTCCCGAATCGGACACTCCCCCGGAGAAAGACACCGAGCAGGAGACCGAGCACGACCCCGCATCCGTTCAGCAACCCGGTTCCACTGTTGGGCCCAAAACCGCTCACAACGGCGAGCACCGGAGCGAAGTCCGGCCCCACCACGTCGTGGACAACGACAACGACAACGAGAGCGGCACCGACAACAACACCGACGAACCCGCCCATGACACCGATGCCGGCACCGAGGCCAGCAGCGACGTCCTCACCCAGGGGGACACCACCTCGACGGCATCCGACGCCACCTCCACGTCCCACCAGGGCCCGAGCAGCCTCTCCTCGTCCTCCGGGCAGACCTCGCCGCTCCCTGAACACGAGGTGTGGAAGCAGCTCTTCGACAGTTCTCCTGATGATCTGGGTCAGGACATCGTCTCCCTCACCGATGAGCAGCAACGCCTGCTCGACCGGATCGGCAAGGAGCGCGGCACACCGCCTCCCACGCTCGACGAGGTCAATCTGCGCAGGGACCTGCTCCATCGGCTCCGTGATCTGGACGAGGGCGTCGTCATCTACGTCGACGACGCCGCCAACTTCGGCCACCAGGCCGCCGCGACGATGCTGATGGACTCCCTCGACGCGCTCGGGCACACCGGTTCCATCACGGCCATCGCCGCCGACGGCGTCCAGAAGCGGCTGGAACTGCTGCTCAACGAGGACCTCAAGCAGCGTGTCCAATGGCTGACGGGCACCTTCGACCTCAGCCGTGACGCGCAGGTCTCTCCGTTCCCGGCCCGCTCCGCCGGATCCGGCCCCCGGATCGGTGACAGGCGGCTCGTCCTCGTGGCGGCGAGCGACCGGCTCTCGGGCGAACCGGACCTCGCCCGCAAGTTCCTCGACTTCATGGACACGGACCGGGCCGTCATTCTGAAGCCGTACGCCTGGGAGACCTCGCAGCGGCTTCTGTACTCCCGGCAGAACGCCACGTCGGCGGTCTCGGTGACGGATCTGGAACTGAGCGGGAGCGACGCGGACACCGACAGCGCGCCGGACCGGACGATACCGGCGAAGGCGCTGTTCAACTTCCACACGCCGCTGTTGACCGGCGACGAGCTGAACCAACTGATCGACCAGCACGAGGACATCGCTCCCCCGCAGCGCGCGGCGGGTCTGAAGGCCGTGGCCGAGGCCGTCCGGAACGGCACCGTCGACCTGATGCCGGTGTACGGGCTGCACAACCTGGAACCGCAGGCGCGTGCGTCGTCGCTCAGCTCCTTGGCACAGGGCATCCGTGACGCCCGGCTGGGCAAGCCGTCGGTGATCCTGACCTTCGGTGCGGTGGCGGTGGACGGCGCCAAGAAGTACGAGCCGAGCTGGCTGCACACCACGACACTGGGTGATGAGCACCTGCGCGAGCAGCTCAGCGGTCTCGATCCGGACCATGTCCTCGTCGTGGACGGAGACAAGCTGCCGCAGGACGTGTTCCGGCAGATCTTCCAGCTGGGCGGCCTGCCCGCCGTCGTGGAGGGCGCCAACACCAGCAACCTGATGCAGCTTCTCGGGCGTCCGTATCTCTCGGCGGTCACCCGGCACACCCCCTACGACTCCTTCGATCCGGAGCAGGCGGCCCGCCTGCAGCAGGTCACCAAGGCGGTCACTCACTACACCGAGTGGGGACAGGAACCCGAATTCACGGACGGCCGGCCACGGGCGGAACGCACGGAGACCGCTCTGTCGGTCCTCAGGGCCCTGCCGCCGGCCGAGGACGGCTCGGCGAACCTGAAGCTGACCCAGGACGAGATGGCCCGGCTCCTCGCCAGGGACGACGGTTCCAGAAACGCCGACCGGAAGCGCGAGTACGACGTCCTCGAACCGGACCAGGTCGCCGAGGTCCTGCGGGGTACCAGCGGTCTCGACGCCATGCTCGGGTACGAGGCCGCCGACAGGCGCACCGTGGCTCCGCCCCCGCCGATCCGCATCACGCCCGCTCAGGTCGAGCGACTGCGGACCTTGGTGCGGGCGCGGCACGAACAGCATCTCGAATCCGTGCGCGTCGAGACAGCGGACTACTCGGTGACCCCGAGTGCCCGGGAGACGGCGGTCATCGCCGACGCCCTCAGGGACATGCGCGATCCGGGGTCGGCGCTGTACGCGTACTACCAGGATCTGAAGTCCAGGGCCCGCGACCCGTACAACGACCAGACGCTCCAAGCCCTGCGGGTCGTTCTGACCAGCCGTCAGCCAGTGTCCGCACCCGTGCAGCCGAATCCGACCGCGGCGCCGTCCCCGGTGGTGACGGAGTCCCGGGAGACTCCACGGACCCCGGTCGAGTCCCATGCGCCGACGCAGCCCCGGCCCCAGAGCCCGAACCAGCAGCGCCAGACGTCGACGACCACTCCAGCGCCCACGGAATCGCCGACTCCGGTGCAGGTGATCCCGACGGCCACTACGGTGCGGACCGAATCCGAATCCGAATCCGACGAGGACTTCGGAAACTTCGCCTCCCTCCTCGACGACGAAAACGCGTCGTCCGACGACGACTTCGGCGGCGAGACCTTCGGAAGTCTGCTCGACAGCGGCACCGAGTCCGAGATCGAACCCGTTCCTGTCACCAGCACCTCGCAGCCGGTCACGACCGCGCAGCCGCCCGCCCAGCCCCGTATCGTCACCCGGCCCGTCTCGTCCGTCCTTGGGCTGGACGACAGCACGGTGTCCGACAGCGATCTCGTGCGTCAGCTCCTGGTCGACGCCAAGAACGAACAGGTGGGCTCCGCCTCGCACTCGGACACCGACTGGAAGCAGCGGTCGAACCGATTCCCCACTGTCCTCGGCGCGGACGCCTACCGCGACCACCGCCGTGACAAGGCCGCTGTCCTCCGCGACCGCCACACCGTGCCGTGGAGGGGGCAGAAGGTCTCCTTCTTCGCCGCGCACGGCACGCCCACCCGGGTCACCCTGACGCGCACCGACGGCACGAAGGTCCAGATCACCGGCAAGGAACTGGGCCGCTACCTGCTCCGCACGCAGGAACTCGGGCCGCAGGACCGGCCCATCGTGCTGTACTCCTGCTCCACGGGCGGCTCCCCCACGCACGGCGGCCTGTCCGCCGCACAGCATGTGGCCAACCTGACCGGGCGGGTCGTGTACGCGCCCACCACGGACGCCGGAACCGCGCTCGTGAACGGTCGCGTGGAGCCGATCCTCTACCTCGACGAGCACGGCACGCCGGGCTCGTGGGTGGCGCTCCACCCCGAACCGACCGGCGCGACCCTCACCGGGCTCGCCGCAGCGGCGGGGCTGCACGAGGGGACGCAGCCGCTCGATCCCTGGGCCCGGACCCGGACCCTGCAACTGGTCCGTACGCTGCGGGGGACGTTCGGCATCGAAGTCGAACGCTCACCCCGCTACCCCGACCTGCTGAGATCCCTGGCCGAGCTGGACTCCGCACGGTTCGGCGGTGCCGCGTTCTGGGGGCCGTACCAGGGCGGACGGATGACCCCCGAGCTCCTACGCCGGATCAGCGACGACGTGGCCGCGGCGCCCGAGGCGGACTCCACGCCTCCGACGGCTCCCACGGCTCCCACGGCTCCCACGGCTCCCACGGCTCCCACGCAGACGGACGAACGGACGGGTCCGGCGGAAGAGACGCCGAGCGGCTCCGTGATGGAGCTGGACGACCTGGCGGAGCCCGACGGGGACCAGAGTCTCGCCGGCCTCAAGGAGCGCTACGCCGAGCTACTCTCTCTCACCCTCTCCGCGCCCACGCCGGTCCCGAACCCGGAGTCCGACTCGGACTCCGTCCCCATCACCCCGGCCACCGGCCCCGCCTCCGAGCCGCCCTCCGTCGGAACAACCCCGCCCCTCCCCTTCGCCGACGAGCTCGACCTCCACCGTCCCGCGCAGGTGGTCCCGGACATGCCGTCGCCGCCCCGTGCCGGAAGCCCCGTGGTCTTCGAGAACGGCAGCGAACTCCCCACCTACCTGACCGGAGACGGAACGAATCCCAAGTCGGGCAGTACCTACGGCCAGAGTCACGTCACCCTGCGCGGTGTCGACCTGGCGGTCAGCGAGGTCGCGGGCCGCACCGGACTGCGTCTGCCGCCCGGCCCCGCCGGAGCGAAGCATCCCCTCACGGCGCTCGACAAGGCGCTGCACCTGACCCCGCAGGTCTTCCACGGCGACGGCTGGACCTCGCCCGCTTTCGAAGACGCGGACGGGCGAAAGCGCGTCCTGCGCGTCGTCCAGCGGCCGCACAATGCCTGGGAGCGGTTCACCGACCCCGAGGGCAACCCGGTGAAGGTCGACCAGATCCAGCGCAGCCAGATCACGACGGGCGGCACGAAGTCCGTCTCCACCGCACGTCAGTTGGCGGTGAGCCTGCCCGTCGGGCCGCCCGGCGGAGTCGCCGCGTACGGCAGGGCCGGTGCCGCCTTCGGCACCCAGCGCACCTACGACTACAACACGCAGGACCAGACCCTCAGCCAGGTCGAGACCCGGCTGGCCGACGAGTCGCATCTGTATCTGGACGACGTGCAGTACGAGGTGTGGACCGAGGACCTCACCAAGCCCGACGAATCCACCGAGCGGAGTACGTTCGGCGTACGCCACGGTCTGCTGGTCAGGATCTCCGACAGCCTCACCACGAAGAGCACCTCCCTGCACGCGCCGCCGACGATGGAGCTGGACGCGTCGACCGACTACCGGAACGTACACACCGAGGGGTTCGGCCCCGTACAGGACCTCCTGGAGTGGGCCATCGGCGTGACGCGGGCCGAGCCGGGCAGCTCCGCCCACGCCGAACTCACGAGGTTCTTCAGCTCCGAGAACTTCCATCGGACGGCGGACCGGATGGCCAAGGGCAGGGTCACCGGTCAGCCGCTGTTCAAGGAGGGCAAGTCCGCGACGCCGCTGGGCGCGTTCGTCATCGACCGAGTGGTGCCCAGCAACGCCGTGCTGCTTTCCGAGACGACCCTCGCCGAGCTGCGCAACACACTCCAGCAGGTGATCAAGAACGACCGGAGCCTGTCGCGGACGACGAGCCAGGAACTCCAGGCGATCCTCGGTCCCAGCTTCGACATCACCTCGTTCTTCGGACCGCCTGCCGGGCTGCGGGCCATGGCGGGGCTCTTCGGCCGGTACGGGCGCAGCGCCACGCGCACCGTCGTGTTCGGCGGCTCCGGGAGCAGGAAGACCGTCGGGCGGGCCAAGAAGGTGCCGACCGATCTGTATCTGGTGCCGAAGACGGTTCGGGTGCACATGGTCGGAACCTCCGAGTCCAAGTCGATCACCACGTGGAGCCTGGACCGGATGACGCGGGCGGAGGCGCGCAGGCTCGCCAAGTGGGACGACGGATCCACGCTGCGCCGGGACACCGAGGAACCCTTCGCGCCGCCCTATCTGACCGACAAGAATCCCACCACGCTGGGCATGGGCCGCGCCGAGACGTTCCTGCACGAGCACGAGATGTCCAACGGCCAGGAGCACTCGGGCCCGGTCCCGGACCGGAACTTCCTGGACACGTTCACGGACCGCACGATCGAGGCGATCGCCCAGGCCTACCCCGGCATGGTCGCTCCGCTGGAGCACTTCGGCGACCCCGGGCACAGTCGGTGGCGCGGCAGCACGCACTACCGGATCGCACTGCAGAACACGCTCACGCTCATCAATACGCTCCATCACCACAGCATGGCCGGCAGGCTGGAGACGCTGGTCACCACGGGCATACGGATCGGTTTGACCGACCCGCACCGCGCCACCCGGGCGAAGCGATGGATCTGGATCGACGGCGAGCTGACCGGCCGCCAGTACGTGGGAACGCGCGACGAACTGATTCTGCGCACCAGTGCCGCGGGCTCGGAGCGGCTCGACGGCTCGGAGAACGTCGTCAGGACGAAGGAGGGGGGCTTCGACGTCAGTCTGGCCGTACGTGACTCCGTCAAGGACTCCAGCGGCATGCCGATGAACGCCGGCGCCGCGCAGGCCGGATTCCGCTGGACACGGCAGAAGGGCCGGCGCACCGGGTCGGGTGCCACGGCTTCGTACGAGTCGCTGCACGCGAGTGCCTCGCCGTCGCACGTCTTCGGATACCAGTTGAAGCTCACCGTGAAGAGCGGCGGTTACTGGCGGTTCCGTGGCCTGCTGCGGGGCATCGGCTCGCTGGGAGTTCTCGGCACGGGTCCGTTCGTCCGGGTGGAGCAGAGCCGCGATCTCATCGGGGGCGCCGCGGGGCAGGCCATCACCGGGCATGTCCTGCTCAACGTGCCGGACGAGCACAGCCCGCGCACCGAGCCGGTCGAACCGGTCGTCGCACCGCCTGTCATCACGCCCCTGTCCGATCAGCGGACGCTGGCCCTGCTGACCGGGAATCCGGACGGTCTGGCCGAGGGGCACGAGCCGAGCCCCTTCGGTGATCTGCCGTACCAGCTCATCAGCGTCGCGGGCCATGACGAACTCGCGCGGACCGCCGAGGAACTGATGGCTCTGGCGTCGGGCGGATCGTGGCACTTCGCCCGGACGGGATCGGCGGCGCACGACGCCATGGTGCGCCAGTTCCAGTCGCAGTATCTGACGTCGGCGTTCGACCAGACGTCCGCGAAGACCGGCGCGCGCACGGCCGGGCTCTTCGGATCGGGCCCCTATCTGAACCGCGTCGGCGAACTGGTCCACCGGACTCGGGCGCGCAATCCGGTCGTGGTGTCGGAGTCGGTCAGCATCGAGACCGAGCAGACCATCGGCAGCGACATCCAGGTGTCGCACGCGGTCGTCACCACCCGTGTCTTCACCGTCAGCGGCGTCTTCTCGCTCACCCGCAGCCATCCGGTGGGCCCTTCGCTCGCCGGCGCGTACGGGCTGCAGGCACGTTGGGCGCGGGCCAGGGCCCAGGCGGACACCGTCACCCGCACGGTCACGGCCGAGATCGACCGGGACGACGAGAGCCGCAAGTACCTGGTGTCCGCCGACACGGTGCACGAGATCGCCGTCGCCTCGGACCCCGACGGATTTCTCGCCCCGCTGGACAAGCTGGCGCACATGACCCGGCTGTCCCGGCGGGGTCAACAGCTCATGTTCGACTCCGACCTGCTCGCCCACGTACCGGAGAAGGCCGCGCATCGGCAGGGACTGATCAAGGACGGCCTCGGCGAGGTGCCGCTCTACACGAAGAAGCCCTGGTATCTGCCGAATTGGCTGCGGCGCAATCCGTTCGGCTCGTTTCCCGTCAACTCCCTCGACCCCAGTGAGGTGCTGAGCGCCTTCGACCGGAGACTGAAGGCGGCGAAGGCCGACTCGGCGAGCCGGGAGCGGGTCCGTTCCCTCGTCACTCCGCGCGCGCTGCTCGCGCTGCGGCAGCAGATGGCCTCCCCGGCCGGGATGACCGCACGGGGCCGGGTGCACCGGCTGAGTCTCGGACCGGTCAGGATCGGGTCCCGGGACGCCGTATTGCGGATGGAGCTGATCCCGGGCGAGCCGGAGTTCGACGGTCTCGATCACAGCGCCACGTTCCAGGACAATCTGGCCGCCGCCGAGACGATCGACGTGACACGGACCAAGGGCGTGACGAAGGCGCTCGGCGTCTCGGTGTCCGAGGGGATCCGGACCGGGAACGACAAGGCCACGGCCGTCACCCCCTCGTACGGGGAGTCGGGCGCCTCGTCCCAGCAGACCTCGGTCACCACCTCGATCACCCGTCTGAAGGGCTTCACCTTCTATCCGAACGAGCCGTACGCGGACTTCCTCACGCCCTACCGGATCCGGCTCGTCCTCGACTTCGGCGACGGGAGCAGCATCGAGGAGTCGGGCGACGCGGGGACACTGCGCGAGCAGGTGCCGCTGAGCCTGTCCGCCCCCCGGATCCAGCACGAGGACGGATCTGATGACCTCGACGGAATCGATGCCCTCGGCGATCCCGAGGTGGTCGATCGGGACCCGGAGGTCACGTTCTGGCCGTCCGTCGCGGTCACCCCTCAGTCCGTCGCCGCCTGGCAGTCCACGAAGCAGCCGGACGGTACGACCCGCCCGTTCTCGCTGCCGTCCAACGGGTTCCATGTCCGTCGTGTCACCAATCTGCCCACCATGCGCCACGCCGCGGACCTCGCCATCGCCAAGGCGTACGGCACCGAACTGCCCAGCGCCGAGAAGTACACCGGCGCGCCGCTGGTCACGGCCGTGGGCAAGGCCCGCCGATCCGGTCTGGTCCGCCCGACCACGGCCGCCGCCCAAGCGGTGACCGACGGCCTTCAGCCCACCCAGCTCGCGGCCTTCTTCGGCGACAGCACGGACGAGGACGGGTACGTGGTGGCCGGGCTGTCCGAGAACACCTTCGGCGGGGGTGCCAACGGCAGCTACCGCCTGTACTCCAAGCCCCACCTCGACCGGGCGACCCTTCTGACCGTGGCGCCCGAGAGCACCATGGAGAGCCCGGAGCGCTACACGGAGGGGTCCGACACAACGATCGCGCTCGGCGGCACCGAGTCGTCGACGCTCGGGCTCCAGCCCAACCTGGCGACCCCGGCGGCGGGTTCCACCGGCCCCGCACTCGCCGGGAACGGCATCAATGCCGGTGAGGGCACCGGCAACAAGGCCACCGACGCCGCCGGCTCGCAGTTCAACGTGAAGCCCAAGACGGGCCGGTCCTTCCTGTTCTCGATCCCCACCGCCTGGCTGGGCGTGGCCGAGGTGGAGCGCAGCTTCAAGGACAGTTCCGTCGGCGCGTGGATGGGCAAGACCCTCGGTCCATTGGGCTACACCAAGCCGGGCCCCCAGGCGGTCGAGTTCGAGACGCACGTGCTGGCGTGGGTGCGCGAGGACGTGGCCCGGCAGTACGGGCTCATCGGCGAGGACTCGTTCCCCGAGCCGGTCTCCGACGCCTGGACGGCGGTGAAGGACGCGACCGATGCCTGGGTCGACGCCGACAAGAAGTACTGGGCGGCGCGGCGCAAGATCAAGGAGGTTCCCTCCCTGACCGAGATGCGGAACGAGATCAACCGGCTCGCACGGGAGCGGGCCGATGTCCTCAGGGTCCGGTCGCTGGCCGGGTACGCGCGCGCCGGCACCACAGGCGACCGCTCACCGCACGACCTCGCCACCGCCGAAGAACTCAGCGCTCTGAAAACGAAGTTGAAAGCGGCCAGGAAGGCATTGCGCGACCGGCCCGCCGACGTGGCCGAACGCGACCGGCGGGTGAGCGCTCTGGCGGATCTGCTGACCACGGCGGACGAGGCGGCCGCCGAGTTCCATCGGATCCGGGCCGCGGCCGACCGGCTGACGCGCTGGCACCGGCTGCCGGCCGACAAGCGCGGGAGCCCGACCGCACCTGCGGCAGTGACCTACGAGCCGCCTGCCACGACCGAGGAGCCGACAGGACCCCGGGTCCCCAAGTACACCGGCACGGCCTTCGACACGGACACGGACGAGACCGCCGGTACCGATTTCGGTCCGGCCACGCTCGTCTCCCCCACCGGGGAGACCTATGTCCTGAACGACGTTCCCGAGGACGGCGACGGCTTCTACCACGCGTTGGCGGAGTCGCTGCACCACACCGTCCCCACGTCGCTGAGCGACCAGGTGCGGGCGAGCGACCGGGCGTCGCTTGTCACCGGACTGCGCGCGCTCATGGCCAGTGCGATCCAACACCCGCGCAATCGCAATCTGTTGAAATTCGTCCTGCCCGACCGGCCGGACACCTTCACGAAGGAGGAGCTGGAGTCCGGCGGGCCCCGGTTCGCCCAGGACTCCCCCGAGGGGCGGGAGTTCGAGAAGCTCGGCAGGATCCCGTTGTACGCGGCGCTGCCGGACCTGCGGGAGCGCGCGGCCCTCGCCGCCGCCCAGCTGAAGCGTCCCGGTGCCGCCGCCGACAGCAGCGGCTGGGACCACGGCGCCGCGGACCTGCTGCCCGCGCTCGCGGCGCGCACCTTCCGGGCCCGGGTCACCGTCGTGCGCGACGACGGCACCTTCCAGGAGTTCGCCCCACCCGCGGGCCCCGACTCCGCGGCACCGCACATCGTGCTGTACCTCAAGGACAAGCACTACCAGTGGGCGGCGCTCGACGGCGTACCCCCGGCGGGGGAAGGGCTGCCGCTGCCCGCACCGGCCGCTCCGGTCACGACGGCCGACGTCACGCCGAAGGAGCCCACGCCGCAGCCGCGCCCGTCCTGGACGACTCCGCCGTGGAAGCGCCCGAACACCGGCGAGCCGGACCGCTCGGGCCACATCGTCGACGCCCGCGCGATGACGCTCACCGACCCCTCCGGGATCGTTCATGACCTCCTCGCACCGACCGGCCCCGGCAGCAGTACCGGTCACGGCTTCTGGTCTGCCCTGGCCCAGGCGCTGCCCCCGAGCCCGACGGGCACCGCCGCCGCGCTGGTGGCGAACCGGTCGCTGCCCGAGCCGGTCGGGAAGGACCTGCTGGAGGGGCGCCGCTGGGGCGACACGACGACGCAGACCGCGATCCGGCTCGCCGCGGACGGGCGTGGGATCACGATCGTCGTGGTGAACGAGGACGGTACGTCCCGCACGTACACCCCGTCGGATCCGGACTCCACCGCCGACGAGCGGAACAGGCCCGTGGTGACGCTGTTCCGGCGCGGCTCCGACTTCCTGACGGCCCGCCCCAGACCACCGGTCGGCCCCGTCGAGGAAACGAGCACCGGAGTGATCAGCGAGAACGGCGACGACGGCCCGAGCGCCCCGGACCCGTTGAGCCTGTTCCTGGACGAGCACGGACTCCGGGACATCGAGGTCGGCGATGCGCAGGTGCGCCGGCTGGGCAGGGAGGGCACGGCCCTGCTCGCCGGGAACACGGGCTCGAGCGCCACCCTCGCCCTGGGTGCCAAGGTGAGGATCGCGGACCTGAACATCGGGGACGCCGAGGTGCGCACCCTGCTCCAGCGCAACGCGGATCTCCTCCAGGACCGCCCCGGCGTGCTGGAGCAGCTCAAGGAGGTCGGCAGGCGCGGACAGGGCCCCACATCGGAACCGCAGCCGGCGAGCGGCAGTCTCTCCAACAAAAAACTCGACGCCTATGTCATTCCGGTCGGCTCCGGCGCGACATGGATCGGCGAGAATTTCACCGGCGACATCCGTGCCCGGATCCGTGCTGCTTGGAATCTGGACGACGACCACCTCTCCGAAACCGACCGGACTGCCGTCGAGGCCTGGCTCCGGAACCGGGGCATCAAGGTCTCCAAGGACCGCGAGACGATCGTCCTCTGGTCGCGCTTCAGCGGAAAGAAGGGCGACATTCACAGCGAGCACGACACCAGTTGCACGGGCATCAGTCAGCTCCTGGAAGGGATACGGCGGCGGGCGGTGGAGCAGGGCGGGAACCCGCTGGTCATCATCGCGGGTGATGCCTACGCGGACCCCCGGCACCAGGGCAAGTACGCGGAATCGGTCCGGACGATGCGCGAACAGGGGCTCGATGTCCACAACCTCACCCATTTCTGGGAGGACGCGTCGGGCTCACACGCGGCCTGGGGCGGTGGCAGCCGCATCGGACAGATGCGGCTCTACGAATATCTGCACCGCAACAGCTCCCCTCTGAGGCATCTCGGGTTCCGCAGCGGAAACCTGGAGGCAATGGCGCTGTCCGGACACGAGGTCCGCTATCTGGAAGAGCCCGACAGCAGCGGCGGCGCACGGATGGAGAAATGGCACGACGCGAACTCCAAGAGGGCGCATCTGCCGAATTCGGTATCCATCGGATACGAGCGCATCACTGTCCACGAACCCCCCACCCGCACCGGCAAATACCTCGTCGGAAAGCGTGCGTCGCCGACGGACGGGTCGGAACTCGGCTGGAACGTGGAGCGGCCTCCGTTCGTCTTCGGGTACCCGGGGCCGCGCGCCGAGAAGCCGAAGGAACTGAAGGACCTGAAAAAGGGATTCATGACCGAGGACGTGAAGAAGATCGTCGACCATCTGCTCGATGCGTCATGACGGACCGGAACGACGAGCCGAGGAACGAGCCGGAGTCCCGGGTGCGGCCGGACGACTTGCCGCTGCCGCCGGTGCCGGACCACATCCGCGAGGCGGCCAGGCAGGCGCCCGACCACTGGTTCGGCGTCGTCGACCCCGGCTGGACCGATCCCGCCCCGCCGCCGCCCTGGGCAATAGCCGGGGAGTGGCGTTCCGGGCTCGCCGGCGAGGTCGTGGAGTGGCTGCCCAACGACGACTACCGGCCGTCGCCGCTGACCCTCGGCTGGGCAGAGCCCACCGACCCGGTGGACGCCGCCGTGCAGCTGGCCGTCACCGGGTACGGACTCCTCCACGACGTCGTAACGGCCCTGGCCGGAGCGGAAGTGACGGTGCTTCGGGCAGCGGACGGCGGTCCGCTGACCGTCGCCGGGGAGGATGGGGAGCCCATGGTTCCGGTCTTCACCTCGGCCCCCCACCAGGTGTTCTCGGGCGCGCTGGCACACGATACGGTCGCTGTCGGCGAACTGGTCCGGCTCATCGCCCCCGCCGACGGCCGAATCTCCGTCAATCCCGCAGGCCCCGCACGTCTGTTGCTCGACGCGCGGCAGGTGCTCGACGCCGTTGTCCCCACCGGGTCTCCCCCTGCCACGGCTTCTGCCGAGCCTTCCAGCACCGTCCCCACCAGTCCCGTCACCCAGAGGACCCCATGACCACGTCCAAGAACGAAAAAACCGCGGCCGCGTCCGAGGCGGAGGTCCATGCCACCGCCGAGGCCACCGGCTCGGGCGAGACCTCGGCACGGACCGCTCCCGCCCCCGTGAAGGCAGCGGCCGAGCCCGAGAGCGCAAGCACGACGACGGGCGGCACCGAGGCGAAGAAGCAGGCCGGGAAGACGGCGGAGAAGCAGACCGGGCAGGAGAGCGGGAAGGAGACCGGGAGCGAGTCCGCGACCGCCGAAACCCCGGCCACCACCGAAGCGGAGGCCTCGACCGCCACCGCCGAAGCCGATGCCGAAACAGAGGCGGAGATCACCGCCACCGCCACCGCAGCCACCGACGCGCCCGAAAAGGCCGGCCGCCCGAACAAGGCGCTCCTCGCGGGCGCCGCCATCGCCGGGGTCCTGCTGGTGACGGTCCCGTTCCTGGTCCACGCGGGCGGGGGCGACGACGGCAAGCGTGCCTCGGGCAACAGCGAGGCACCGGGTACCGTTCTCGGTTCCGGCAAGGCAGACATACCCGGCGCGTTCGCGTCCGCTGCACCCTCGCCCCGCGAGGACCGGGGCAAGCACTCACCGGCCGGCAAGGGCGCCGAGGAGGGCGGTGGCCCCTCCACCGACGGTGCGCACGGATCCGGACCGATCAACGAGAGCGGGCACGCCGCAGGCGCGGGCGCCACCGACCGACAGCCGGCCGAGGGCGGGAAGACGACCGCGAAGACGACCACGACCGGCAAGACGACCACGACCGGCAAGACGACCACGAGCAAGAGCGGCACCGACAACACATCGACCGGCACCACGCAGAAGGCCGCCCCGCAGTCGACCGTGGTCTACACCGGCGTGGCCGGCCACGGCTGCCCCACCCCCGCCGGCGGCGGCTTCCAGCAGGACGGCTACTACAGTGACGGCAGCAAGGGCTGGTCCACCCGCTCCTCCGGCGGCTGGACGGGCAACGGCTGCAACGGGAGCTACTCCGCAGTCCCCATGTCCGGCGACACCGGCCAGGACCACGACGCCCGCGTCAAGTGGTGGTGGAACCCCGGTACGAAGGCCCGTACCTGTCAGATCTCGGTCTTCATCCCGAACAGCGGCACCATCCTGTACGTGGGCGGGCACCCCACGACGTATCACGTGCTGGTGAACGCCAACGACCGTACGACCAAGTACAGCAGTTTCCGGATCGACCAGGTGGCTCACCGCGGCCAGTGGGTCGACGCGGGCACCTTCGCCATGAAGGGCGCCACGATCGGTGTGAAGCTGCTCGACCGGGGTGACGACTGGTCCAAGGGCTGGGAGAAGGCCCACCACGCCGCCGCCCAGATGAAGGTGACCTGCCGGTCCTGACCCACCGGGGCCGGCTTCTCACATGAGGCCGGCCCGGGTGACGAAAACAGCGATCACCACGACGAGGATCCAACCCAGTACGGTCTCCAGCAGCTTCGGTCCTTCCCCGGGACCGCCGGTCCGCGCACGGTGGCGGGTGACAGGGGCGGTGGCGGTTCGGGCAGCGGTCGCGATCATGGCATCTCGCTCGGTCGGCAGTGGGTGTCCCCCGAGGACCCGCCCACAGTGCCGGAAACACGGCCCCGGCGGTAGAGACGTCCGTCACCGCCCCCGGGGTCCCGCTCCGTGTCAGTGGGCACCGACGGGCGGCCGGAGCCCACCACCTGGCCGGTACCGGGCACCACGGGAAGGACGGACCACGGACGTCTCCTGTGCCGGAACCCACACCGCCGCAGACGTCGCGGCGCCCGCGCCGCCCAGGCTCACCGCGCTGGGCGGACAAGCAGTCTGCGCAGCTTCCTCAGCGGTGGACGGCGCGCGCTGCCGGGCTCCCGTCGTCCGGGAAGACCGGGGCGCCGCGTTGTCTTCCTGGGCCGTCACACGGGATCCGCCCGCCGGCACGGCCGATTTCAGCTCACGCGGCGAGAGGCGGGATCCTGACGGGGCATCAGGCAGCGCGGCAAGGGGGGTGGGGCTCGGGGGCAGCGGGGCGCCGGTGCGCTGGGCCCACCAGATGCGCAGCCGGACCGGGCGGCGGGTGGAGGTCTCGCAGTACCTGAGGATTTTGCCGCCACCCCGAGCAGCGGCGCGCAGCAGGCCATGGCGCCGGCGGGCGTCTTGATCAGGACGTCAGGGTGACCCACCGGCCGGTGCCACCTGTCTCGACGCATTCCTGATACGGATTCAGCGGGCCCGGCTGTTCCCGGCAGTTCCAGACGGATCCTGCGGCGTGGACGGTCGTGGCCCCTTCGCCACCGCTGTTCCAGCTCCGCGTGTAGGCGCTCGCGACCCGGAGTGCTGTGGCGCAGTCCCTGGCGCGGGCCGTCCCCACCGTGAGCCCTGATGCGCGATCGGTGCCGCAGATGACGCCTGCTGCCTCGCTCGTGTTCTCGCCGACAGCCCTTGCTGCGGGTGTCGTCAGGGCCAGTACGGCGATGCCGACCGCTCCTGCGGCTGCAGTTCTCATCGACGCGTTCATCCTCTTGTCTCCTTGCGAACGTCATGCAGGCATGGCCTGCGAACCGCGACCACGAGGTGCGGCCCTGGGGGGTGGGGCGCCGCAGGGGAAGAGCGGACGGGGCGGGGTGTCCTGCTCTTCTTCCCCGCGGCAGGTCAGGCGCGGACGGATGCGTCCGGTCCGGTGCTCCGGCAGCAATTCACCGGGCTGAATGCCTGGTTGGTGCCGCTTGGTGGTGTCAGCTGTCGCAGGTGTCGAGTATCCGGGACAGGTCAGCGGCCTCGCTCGGGTTGGCGGTGGGCTGGTAGTTGGCCTTCCGGACCCAGCTCGAACCCCAGGCCCGGATGACACGTCACCAGGTCCGAGCACCGTCCATGTAATCACTCACTGTGCATGCGATTTAACAGTAAGTGATCGAACTGTGGCCCGCCGCGCCGCCACACGGCGGGCGGAAAGAGACCTCACCTCAAGCCAGGACGTCAGGAGACATCGGTGACCAGACATCACGCCCCCGAACAACCCCCCTCAGGAGTGAGGATGAGACGAGGCCAAGCCCACACAGGCGTCGACACTCGTCAGCAGTAGCGGCGCCCAGGGGTGGTGGCGGGACTGTGCGTGGTGCTGTCCGGCACCGCACTGACCCCCGCGACCGCCGCACCAGCGGGGGCCAAGCCGGCCACCGCCCCGGTGCGGGCACGAGGGACTGACCCATCGTCCACCTTCGGCTTCACCGGGACCCCGCAGAGCCTCACCGTCCCAGCAAACGCGGTGGTGACGATCACCGCGGACGGCGCCCGGGGGCGCCGACAACACCGGCACCGTTTGCGGCTTCACCGGCTCCGGGGGGACCGGGGGACGCGTCATCACCACACTGCCGGCAACCACCGCCCCGACGACCTTCACCGTCAATGTCGGCGGCACCGGCGGCAAAGGCTGCAACGGAACCGGCGCCGGCGGATACAGCGGCGGCGCCCCGGGCGGCACCTCGAGCAACCCCACGGGCTCTTTCCGGCACGGTTCCGGAGGAGGCGCGGCGTCCAGCGTCAGCACCGGCACCGGCCTCCTCCTCCTCGTCGCCGGCGGCGGCGGCGCCGACGGCGGCGGCGGCGCCCCCTTCTCCGGCACGGTCGCGGGGGGAAACGGGGGCAACGGTGGCACACCGGATGCCACCGCCGGCACCACCGGAGCATTCGATGGTGGTGGTTCGCCGGGATCCGGCGGGCAAGGCGGCAGCACCACCACGACCGCCGGCACCTGTGGTGTGCCGGGCACCGCCACTGGAGGCTGCACGCCCGCCGCAGGTGGCCCAGGAAGCGGCTTCACGGGCACCACGGTCGGCACCGGCGGCACCGGCGGCAACAACACCGGCGGCAACTGCGTGGCCGCCGGGGCCGGGGGAGGCGGAGGCGGAGGGTACTTCGCCGGTGGCGCAGGCGGCGCCTCCACCCCCGGCTCCAGCAGTCTCGGCCGGGCGGGTGGTGGCGGTGGCGGAGGAGGCAGCAGCTTCGCCACCCCGACGGGCACCGGCACAAGCTATGCGCTGTCCACGATCGGCACGGCAAACAACAACGGCCAAGTGATCATCTCCTACACGCTGCTCCCACCCACCCTGGCCATCACCAAAACCCACACCGGGAAATTCATCCAGGGTAAACAGGGGACCTACACCATCACGGTCCGCAACACCGGGCCCGGCACCACCGACGGCACCACCGTCACCGTGCACGACACCCTCCCGCGAGGACTCACCGCCCGCAGCATCAAGGGCACCGGATGGGACTGCACCCGGACCACCCTCACCTGCACCCGCAGCAACGTCCTGCCAGCAGGCAGCAAGTACCCGCCCATCACCCTCAAGGTCAAGGCCTCCTGCCACGCAAAACGCCACGTCACCAACACCGCCACCGTCACCGGCGGCGGCGACACCGCCATCCACCCCACCACCAACCCCACCACCATCAAACGCAACAAACACTGCCACCACCACAAGCACGACCGCAGGAAGGTGATCGGTCGCGACTGAATACCGCAGCGAAGCGCAGCAACCACCGCGACCGCGCCGGCTCCGCCTGCGCGGCAGGGACGACACCCGAAGGGAGCGAGCGAGCTGGCCGGAGTCGTACACACTGCACATCTACTAGGGCTTTGTTAGGTACCCCGGATGATCAAGCAGGAGTAGGGTTGTGATCTTCTTTCAGGTGTGACACCTGAGGAGATGGAAGAGGTTCGTCCG
>NZ_JBEYTM010000040.1:0-76547 GCF_040643055.1 Streptomyces sp. NPDC047515 | reverse complement strand
ACCGACATGCCGGAAACCCAAAAACAACCCAGATTAAGCGAGTTGACCGCTGACGGCCCGCGAGCACGCCCCTACCTGCGGATTCGGGTCAGACCGATCGCCCCGCCGCCCGCGAGCAACCCGGCGGGCGAGCTCGGATCCGTCGTGGACGGCGACGGGATCGAGACCGCTCGCACGTCGCGCCCGATCGCCCCCGGTGTCCGTCTCAGCTCCTACGACCGGCTCGAATCCGACAAGTGGCTACGGGTCGACTCCCTCTCCGTGGACCTCGCCGGCAGCGGAGTGAACGCCGACTACCTCTCCTCCGGCAAGGTCTCCGAACGGCACACGGTCTCCGAGCTCGCCGCCGGACACGACGCGGGCCGCGGCCGTCGCACCGTCGCCGCGATCAACGCCGACTTCTTCGACATCAACCAGACCGGTGCGCCGGAGGGGATCGGCATCAAGGACGGCGTCACCGTCCAGTCCCCGGCCCCGGGAGTCGACCGGGCCGTCGGCATCGGCCCCGACAGCGCGGGACGCATCCTGAACCTCTACTTCGAGGGAACCCTCACTCTCCCCTCCGGGCAGCGGCCGCTCGCCGCGTACAACGCCGCCAATGTGCCGGCCGGGGGAATCGGCGCGTACACCTCCGCCTGGGGCAGCGCCGACCGTGCCCTCACGGTGGACGACGCGACCCCCGTCGCCGAGGCGGTCGTACGGGACGGAAAGGTCGTCTCCGTCGCGCACAGCCCCGGATCGGGAGCCGTCCCCGACGACACCACCGTCCTCGTCGGCCGCGAGGCAGCAGCCGCCGCACTCGACGCCCTGAAGCCCGGCGACCCGGTGTCCCTGACGTACCGGGCACGCCCCGACAGCGGTGCCGTGCCCCGCACCGCGGTCGGCGGCCGCGAACTCCTCGTCGTCGACGGAGCCGCACAGAATCACGACGGCGAGGGCAACAACACCGCCGCACCCCGCACCGCCGTCGGCTTCTCCAAGGACGGCCGGAGCATGCAGATCCTCACCGTCGACGGCAGGCAGGCCGACAGCGGCGGCGTCACCCTCACCGAACTCGGCCTGATGATGCGGCGTGCCGGGTCGTACAGCGCCCTCAACCTGGACGGCGGCGGATCGTCGACCCTCGTCGCGCGCGAGCCCGGCAGCGACGCGCTCAGGGTGGAGAACAGCCCGTCCGACGGCAGCGAACGCACCGTCCCCAACGGTCTCGCCCTCACCGCTCCTGACGGCAGCGGCCGGCTCAAGGGGTTCTGGGTCCAGCCACGCACATCGGCCGGGTCCGCACCGGGCGTCGACCCCGTCAAGGGCGGCCACCCCGACCGCGTCTTCCCCGGGCTGACCCGACGCCTCACCGCGACCGGATACGACGAGACGTACGGCCCCGCCCAAGGCACCCCGCGCTGGCACACGGTGGCGAGCGCCGTCGGCGTGGTCGACGGCAACGGGCTCTTCACCGCGCGCCGCGGCGGCACCACCGACATACGCGCCGAAAAGGGAGCGGCGCACGGCACCACCACCCTGACCGTCCTCGACCAGCTCGCCCGGATCGAGCCGACCACCCGACGGGTGGGTCTCGCCGACGCCGACGCGACCGGCACCTTCGGCATCGTCGGCCTCGACGCCCACGGCACCAGCGCCCCCGTCGAGCCGCGCGACATCGCCCTCGACTACGACCACGCGCTCTTCGACATCCGCGACGACGGCCGGGGCTCCTTCAGTGTCACCTCACGCACCGGCGCCGGCGCCGGACAGATCAGGGCGACCGTCGCGGGCACCACGACCGTCCTCGCCGTCAGCGTCGGCCTCACCGAGCAGGCCGTCTCCTCCTTCGATGACGCGGACTCCTGGAAGTTCAGCCAGGCACGGGCGAGCGGATCCCTCTCGGGCACGCCCGACGGACGCACCGGCACCGGCCTGAAACTCACCTACGACTTCACCCGGTCCACCGCCACCCGCGCCGCCTACGCGGCCCCGCCCCAGCCCGTCCCCGTGCCCGGCCAGCCCCAGTCGTTCAAGCTGTGGATCAAGGGCGACGGGAAGGGCGCCTGGCCGACCCTCCACCTCAAGGACGCCGCGGGTTCCGACCAGTTGCTGCGTGGACCGTACGTCACCTGGACCGGCTGGCGGCAGATCGCCTTCGCCGTACCCCCGGGAGCCGCCATGCCGCTCTCCGTGTCCCGCTTCTACCTCGCGGAGACCGCGGCAGCCCAGCAGTACACGGGCGAAATCGTCATCGACGAGCTCACCGCCCAGGTGCCGCCCACCGTCGACCTTCCCGAACAGGCGGCACCGGCGGACCCGTTGATCGATCCGGCCGCCGTGACCGAGCGGCGGGACTGGCGGTTCGCCGTGATGTCCGACGCCCAGTTCGTCGCCCGCGACCCGGACAGCGCGACCGTCGCCCAGGCACGGCGCACCCTGCGCGAGATCAAGGCCGCCCGACCGGACTTCCTGGTGATCAACGGTGACCTCGTCGACGAGGGATCGCCCGCGGACCTGGCCTTCGCGCACCGGATCCTCACCGAGGAACTCGGCGACTCACTGCCCTGGTACTACGTGCCCGGCAACCATGAAGTGATGGGCGGCAGGATCGACGATTTCGTCACTGAATTCGGACCCGCCCAGCGGACGTTCGACCACAAGGGCACCCGATTCGTCACCCTCGACACATCCGGCCTCAGCCTGCGCGCCGGGGGCTTCGCCCAGATCAAGCAGCTGCGCGCCCAGCTGGACGCGGCAGCGAAGGACCGGACTGTCGACTCGGTCATGCTCATCGAGCACGTGCCGCCACGAGACCCGACCGTGCAGAAGGGCAGCCAGCTCGGGGACCGGAAGGAAGCGGCCCTCGTCGAACAGTGGCTCGCCGACTTCCGTCGTACGACGGGCAAGGGGGCCGCTTTCATCGGCAGCCACGTCGGGGTCTTCCACGCCTCGCACGTCGACGGAGTGCCGTACCTGATCAACGGCAACTCGGGGAAGGCACCGGCCGGGCCGACGGACGAGGGCGGCTTCACCGGCTGGTCGCTGGTCGGCGCCGACCGCATCAACTCCGGTGAACAGGCCATCGCCCGGCAGCGGCCGTGGCAGGGCGGTCCCGACTGGGTCTCCGTGCAGACCCGTGCGCATGTGGACGCGCTGGAGATCGAGATGCCGCCTGTGCTGGGTACCGGGAGCCGTACAAAGGTCACGGCGACCGTCACCCAGGGCGCCCGCCGTGTCCCGGTCGGCTTTCCGCTGGCCGCAGACTGGACCGGATCCCCGAACGTCCGCATCGGTGACCGCGACGGTGCCCGCCCACGCCACACGGCGGTCTTCGACCCGTCCACCGGCACCCTCACCGGGCTCCGGCCGGGCATCATCACGCTCGCCGTGACGGTCAACGGCACGACACAGAAGGCGCAGGTCAGGATCGAGGCCACCAGATCCGCACCGGCGGCCTGACGGCCCGAGAACCTGCCCGGAGCCGCCCCGCACCCCATGAACACCGGGTGTGGGGCGGCCGCACGGACCGTGGAATTCCGGCTGTTACACCTTGCGATACCCGTACGCCTCGGACGCCGCGGCCTCCACCTCCGCGATGTCGCCGCCCGCCGACGCGGTGACGACGGCGGCCACCGCGCCCTCCAGGAACGGCGCGTCCACCAGCCGTGAGCCTTCCGGCAGTTCGTCGCCGTCGGCCAGCATCGTCTTGACCGTGAGCACCGCGCTGCCCAGATCCACCAGCAACGCGACCCCCGCACCACCGTCCACCGACCTGGCGGCCTCGGCGATCAGCTCCTCGCTGGTCCCGAGTCCACCCGCGGGCGTGCCGCCCGCGGCGGCGACCGGCGCCGTCGCACCACCGGCGGCGAGGCCCCTGGCCAGCTCGGCGACGGATTCGGCCACCGGGCCGCTGTGCGAGACCAGCACGATCCCGACCTGCTTCCCGCCGCTCACGCGTCACCCCCGTCGGCACCGTCGGTATCCGCCAACGCGGCGATCAGCAGCGCGGAGGACGTGGCCCCCGGATCCTGATGCCCGATACTGCGCTCACCCAGATAGCTCGCCCTGCCCTTGCGGGCCTGCAGGGGCACCGTCGCCAGTGCTCCCGCCTCGGCCGCCTCGCGGGCCGCCTTGAACGACGTGTCGAGTGCCTCGGCGGCCGGCAGCAGCGCGTCGAGCATCGTCTTGTCCCCGGCCTGCGCCCCACCCAGCTGCGCCACGGCCGCGACGCCCACCCCGAGCGCCTCCGCCAATTGCTGCGGTGTCACGGCGGGCGCGTCGCCCAGCGCCTTTCCGGTACGCCGCAGCAGCGTCCCGTACAACGGCCCCGAGGCCCCGCCGACTGTTGAGATCAACTGCCGTCCGGCGAGCATCAGCACACCACCCGGGGTGGGCGGCTGTTCTTTGTTCAGGACCGCGGCCACCGCGGCGAATCCGCGCTGCATATTGCTGCCGTGGTCGGCGTCCCCGATCGCCGAGTCGAGCTCGGTGAGGTGGTCCGCCTCGCGGTCCACGGCGGTCGCGGCCGCGGTCATCCAACGGTGGAAGAAGTCGGCGTCGAGCACATGATCTCCTTGTCGGCGGGTCAACGGCCCCAGCGCAGCGCCGGAGTCTCCACCGGCGCGTCCCAGAGGCGCAGCAACTCCTCGTCGACCTGGCAGAGCGTCACCGAACAGCCCGCCATGTCGAGCGAGGTCACATAGTTCCCCACGAGCGTACGAGCCGCCACCACACCCCGCTCGGACAGCACCCGCTGCACCTCGGCATTGAACCCGTACAGCTCCAGCAGTGGCGTCGCGCCCATCCCGTTGACCAGCACGATCACCGGGGCGTTCGGCCGCAGATCCTCCAGCACAGCGTCCACCGCGAAGTCCGCGATCTCCCGCGATGTCATCATCGGACGCCGCTCCCGTCCCGGCTCGCCGTGAATGCCGATCCCGAGCTCCAGCTCGCCCGACGGCAGGTCGAACGTGGGGGACCCCTTGGCGGGCGTGGTGACTGCGCTGAGCGCCACGCCGAAACTCCGTGACGCCTCGTTCACCCGCCGGGCAATGGCCTCCACCCGTTCCAAGGGCGCACCCTCGTCGGCCGCCGCCCCGGCGATCTTCTCGACGAACAGCGTCGCGCCCGTGCCCCGCCGCCCGGCCGTGAACAGGCTGTCGGTCACCGCCACGTCGTCATCGACGAGCACCTGGGCGACCCGCACCCCCTCCTCCTCGGCGAGCTCGGCGGCCATCTCGAAGTTCAGTACGTCACCGGTGTAGTTCTTGACGACGAGGAGCACTCCCGCCCCACTGTCGACCGCGGCGGCGGCCCGAACCATCTGATCCGGCACGGGCGAGGTGAACACCTCTCCCGGACAGGCCGCCGACAGCATTCCCGGCCCGACGAACCCGGCATGCAACGGTTCGTGCCCGGATCCGCCCCCGGAGACGAGCGCCACCTTCCCCGCCACGGGCGCGTCACGCCGTACGACGACACGATTCTCGACATCCACGGTGAGCTCCGGATGAGCGGCGGCCATACCGCGCAGCGCGTCCGCGACAACAGTTTCGGGGACGTTGATGAGCATCCTCATGGGTACCTCCTGGGGAGCTTGGCAGGTGAGCCTCTGGCCTGTGTCTTCACTGGTCAGAGCCGATGCATGCGGTTCTTGAACTCGGCGGTCGGTGGCGATTGGAAGCGGCTTCCAGCGGTACTGATGCTGACTTGATACTGACTTTGGTGACGTTTTGTCAGCTATCTGTGGCGGATCGGATGCGTGTCGGCGGGAACCCTGCTGTCGGCAGTATCGACCTTGCGAGAGCCAAGGTCACGTGGGCGTCACCCGGTGCGTGCCGGCGGCGACGCATCATCCGGCGATCGCGAAGCGGGATCGCCGCTGGAGGGCACCTGCGTCGGATCGTCGACGCTCGTCGGCCACTGCTTCGCGTCCGGCACGCACGGGCTTCTACGGGCAAGGGGCCTCGACCTCGCTGCGGAGTCCGCGTGCGGCGCTGCTGCAGCCAGAGGCAACTGGTTGCGCGACAGGGGTACGGGTCAGTACTCAGGGGTCTCGATCCGCGGGCCCCTGCTGGAGCCGGCGTTGCGTTCCTCGTCCACCCCGAGGCCGGCCGCCAAGCCGCTCCAACCGTCCTCGCCGACGCCTTTGGTACCAGTCCCCATACGGCAATGCGCTACGCCGGACGAGTCGGCACGGACTACCTGGCCTGCGCGACCCCTACGAAGGCCCGCAGGCATCGACGACCCCGGTTCTGTCTCCGGCTCCGGAGGCCGGCGAAACCGCGGCCGGAGCTGGGATCGATCACGGTCCGGTGGTCTCGGCGGCCGTGATGCCGGTCGCGGACACCTGGTGCGTCTTGCGTTCGACCGGCCCGGCCGTATCGGCGGCAAGAGCGGCGGTTTGCCGCGGCGCGGCGCGGTGGAGTGCGAGCGGGACAGAGGGGCGAAGCGAGCGGCCCGCCCGGACGCCTGGCGCGGGACGCCTCGCCGACAACGTCATCCCGTATCCGGCTCTTCCTTGTCCCGGATCTCCCGGGCGTGCTCGTACGCCGTCATCTGCCGCTGGGGCCTCCGACGACCGGTGCTCACGTCTTCGACGCATCCGGCACCAGGTCGACGAACGCACCGGTCATCCGAACGCACAAGAAGACCGCACCGGTCGGCTGTCACCGCACATTTGTGGCTTTCGCCAGTACGACGCCCCGCCGGCGAGAGGGAGACTTTCCGCCAGAGGTCGCGGCCTGTCCCGAAGGCCGACGCCAAGAACAGAGGGGAACAGCGCGATGAGCGGTCAGCTGTACGACGAGATCGGCGAGGCGTTCGAGGGCTTCAAGACCCTCCCGCTCGCGCGCTACGGGGAGGTGCCCAGCTTCCTGGCCATGGTCGGCGACGTGAACGGTAAGTCGATCCTCGACCTGGCCTGTGGAACCGGCTTCTACAGCCGGGAGTTCAAGCGCCGCGGCGCATCCCACGTCCTCGGCGTCGACATCTCCAGCGAGATGGTCGCCGCCGCTCAGGCCATGGAGGACAACGACTCGCTGGGAATCCACTACGAGATCGGTGACGTCGCCGAGCTGCGCACCTTCGACCAGCGTTTCGACATCGCGGTCGCGGTCCAGGCGTTCAACTACGCCTAGGAGAGCGCCACCATCGAGCGGATGTGCCGCAACATCCACCGCAGCCTCGTGGACGGGGCAGAATTCTTCGTGTTCGCGCAGCACCCCGACTTCCTGTTCGACGGGCCGTCCCTGGCCAAGTACGGCTTCACGTGCGAGGCGATCGGCGGGGAATCCGAGTCCGGACCGCGCGTGAAGATCACCGCGCTCCTCGACCCACCGATCTCGTTCATCTGCACCCCGCCCCGCCGCGAGGTCTACGAGAACTCTCTGCGGGCGGCCGGATTCACTGAGCTGAACTGGGTTCCCCTGGCGATCTCCGACGCCGGCGTGCGCGAGTACGGCAAAGACTTCTGGGACGACTATGCCGCCAACCCCGCGCTGGTGATGCTGCGTTGCCGCGCCTGACCCCGAGAAAGCGGTCATTCGATCGCCAAGCCCCTCGGCGGGCCCGTCAGCGCCCTGCTCGCCGTCGCCGGCATCCGGGTCCCGCGGCGGACACATCCCGCCGGCAGCTCAGGAAGCTGGGATGAGTACCGGCCGAGCGTGTTGACGTGGCCTCGCGCGAAGGGGGACAGGCGGGCGACGCCGTGGTCGCGGACGTCGATGGCGTCGACGCGCAGCTGCTGCAGGGCAGCGTCCATGCAGCGGGTGTCACCCCGACGTCGGCACGGGCGGCAAGCTCATACTCTTCGCCGGTTCAGCAATCGGACCCGTGGGAGCACCCGCAAGCCGCGGTCCGTGTGAGCCTGACCCCTTTTGCAGCGCAGGATCACCGGCCGCCTCGTCATCCGGCGCGGTCAAGACCGGTGGCGTTGTCGTACGACTCCCGAGCGTCAAGCAGTTCGTCCCAGTGTTTCCCCGCCTTCAACGCCGAGCCCTACGCCCACCATTGGTTCGAGAAACGGATCGTCACACCACCGTCGCGATGACGGTGGCCGGCTGCGGACCTGCGCCCGACCGCCGACCGCTGAGCGACGCCCCGGCGCAGGCGGTCGATCGGTGACGGCGCGGTGGTCGGGCGAGCAGCGGAGCACAAGGAACGGCGGAGTGCGCGGACGCGCTCGGCCGTCGCGGCACCCACGGCCGGGAGGGAAGCCCTGTCGGCCCTCCGTGCCGGAGACCACCGGGCCGCCGCTACGCAGCAGGCTCACGCGTTCCGAGGCGGTCGACGATGTGAGTGCGCACCGTTGCGGTGATCCTGCCGACCGTCGCCTCGATGGCGCTGCCCGACCTCGCACCCTTGCCCGCTGCCGCCACGCCCCGCGATTCGGCCGCCGGTGAACGCCGATCCTTCGGCAGGGCTGTTCCGTATAGCCTCCGGACATGGTTGATCTTCGCTCGGTCGACGTGGGAGGAGTCCGGCTGGCCTACGAGGTGTCGGGCCGGTCGGATGCTCCGCCGCTGCTCCTGCTGCACGCGTTGGGAGAGGATGCCACCGACTGGGAGGCGGCGGTGATACCCGGCCTCGCCCACAGCCGACGGGTGTACGCCCTCGACCTTCGCGGTCACGGCCGCAGCGACTGGCCGGGGGACTACTCGCTCGAACTGATGCAGGCTGATGTGCTCGGATTCCTGGACGTGCTGGGACTGGACACAGTGGAACTGATCGGGCACTCCATGGGCGGCGTCGTGGCCTACCTGCTCGCGCAGGATCATCCGCAGCGGGTGAGCAGGCTCGTCCTGGAGGACGTTCCGGCCCCGCGCCCCCGGGAACGGACCACCCCGACCAGGCCGGACGGCGATCTGTCCTTCGACTGGGAGATGGTGCCGGCCGTGAGGGAGCAGATCGACGCACCCGACCCCAGATGGCTGCATCGGCTCAGCGGGATCACCGCCGAGACCCTCGTGATGGCCGGCGGCCCACGCAGCCATGTGCCCCAGGAAGGCATCGCCGAACTGGCTCGTCGCATCCCGGGCGGGCGGGTGGTCACGATCCCGGTCGGGCACTTGATCCACCGCGCGGCGCCGGAAGCGTTCATGAAGGCGGTTTCGGAGTTCCTGTTGGTGGAGTAGGGCATCCGGCCTGGCTGGTGACCGGTCGGCCCCTGCCTGCTGGAAGCCGGGCCGACTCTCCCGGCTGATCGTCGAGCGCGACCGGCTCACCAGTCATCGGCTCCCGGCCTACGCATCCGACCTGAACGCGGTTCAGGTCATCTGGGCGGTGCTCCGGCGCACCACCGAGGGCAACCGCGCATCCTGCTGGCGGGCGCCGACGCCCGGCCCGTCCTCATGGCCACCGCCGTCCTCGCGGCGCGGAACGAGAGCGGCATCATCACCGGACGGCATGTGGGCTCCCTCCGCCCGGCCGACACGGAAGGCGCCATCACCGCGCGGGGCCAGCAGTTCGCGGACGACCCCGCTGAGCGGTGATGGCGAAGCCCTGCGCCCGGCACGGCCGACGCGCCGCCGGGTCGGCAGCGCGGCACGCTCCCGCGTCTGTGAGGCGGAACGGGCGGATCAGTGTGTGCGACGCCCCGTGACGAGCCGGTAGATCGCCAGCACGATGACGGACCCGACGACGGCGGCGATCCAGGTGGAGAGGTGGAAGAACCCGTTGATCGAGTGCACGCCGAAGATGACCTTCCCGAGCCAGCCGCCCAGCAGGCCCCCGACGATGCCGATCAGCATCGTGATCAGGCAGCCGCCGGGATCCTTGCCAGGCATCAACGCCTTGGCGATCGCACCGGCCAGCAACCCGATCACGGCCCACGCAATAATGCCCATGGCGGACGCACCTTTCATCAGAACGCCGTTGTTGGCGGAGTACCACCATCCCTCGTGCCCCGCCCCGATTTCTGTAAACTCGCTGGCCATCGCCATGGGACGGCACCATCGGCGGGCTGTCGGCCCCCTTCGACGGGCGGTGCGACGTCGTGGGCGCGTCACCGGCCGCTGGACGAAGACCCCGCCGTCGGACAAGGCCTTGTACACCGGGGCAGGCGTCAACGCCGGCGGAATTTCTCCGTACCAGGTACGTGATATGTCAGCCGGACAGCCCGGTCGAGCAGCCCAGTAAACGGCCCGGCCAAAGCGCTTCCTCCTGGCCAAGTAGCCCGTGAGGCAACACCATTGGGGTGCTCGGCAAGGTGGCGAAAGGGCCCCTGATAGGGTCGGCGGACGGTAGCCAGGCACGATGGAGATGGTTCATGAAGCTGCTCCCGCTGTTCCTCCGACGGCCGATCGAAGCGGTGTACGAGCGTCGACTGGCTGCCACTCTGGAGGGGCTGCCACGCCCGCGGCACGTCGGGATCATGGTCGACGGCAACCGCCGGTGGGCACGACAAGCGGGACACGCGGACGTTTCGGAGGGGTACCGGGCGGGCGGCGCCAAGGTGACCGAGTTCCTGGGCTGGTGCACCGCTGCCGGAATCGAGCACGTGACCCTCTTCATGCTCTCCGACGACAACCTCGGCCGCCCCGCCGAAGAGCTCGGCCCACTGATCGAGATCATCGAAGAGACCGTCCGGGACATCACAGCCGAAGGCCGTCCCTGGGAGGTCCAGGTGATCGGCTCGCTCGACATGTTGCCCAGCGCCAGCTCCCGAGTGCTCAAGGAGGCCACCGCCGCGACGGCCGGGTGCGGCGGGCTCAAGGTGGACGTCGCGGTCGGCTACGGTGGCCGACGGGAGATCGTCGATGCGGTGAAAAGTGCCTTCGAGGAACACATGGCGGCCGGTGGCGACCCGGCCGAACTGGTGGAGCGGTTCGATATCGAGGACATCTCCCGCCACCTGTATTCGCCAACCGCCGACCACACCGACTTCATCATCCGAACCTCCGGCGAGCAACGGCTGTCCGGCTTCCTGCTCTGGCAGTCCGCGTACGCCGAGATGCACTGGGTGGACTGCTACTGGCCGGCATTCCGGCGCCTCGACTTTCTGCGCGCACTGCGCTCGTACGCGAATCGCGAACGGCGATTCGGCAAATGACCGCGACGGCGAGGTCTACCCGACCGGCGGCATCAACGCCTACGCCGTCGGCCGGGCGCTGTGCGGGCAGGTCGTCTCCGGTCGCTGGTACGACACCGGCAACCCGGCGGACCACCTCGTCACCCACATGGCCGTTGCTTCGGCCCACTTCGAACGCGGGCCCGTCCTGCGCCGCCTCGCCCGCGAACTCGGCGACGGCGAGCACCCTGTATCCGGCACGGACACCACCCCGGTCCGATCAGCCGCTCCCTGCCGGCTCGCCCGCCCACGACGGGCGGCCGGCCCGAGGGAGCGAGCATGGCACCTCTGCCTGTCTTCGAATTCGTGAGTCGTGGTGCTGGTGCCAACCGCTGTGGGCCGGGCTCGGAGGCCGACCGGCGGTCGGCCTCCGGGTGGAATGGGGCGGGACGGATGTGTCAGTCGCGCGGGTGAGCGCCGGTGGCTCCGTCGATGAGTTCTCGAACGATGTCCATGTGGCCGGCGTGCCGTGCGGTGTCTTCGATCATGTGAATCAGCACCCAGCGCAGGGACACGATGCTGCCGTTCCAGGATGTTCCGAGGTCGTCGAGGTGGTGCTCGTCGATCGCCTGGTCGGCGGCGGCTCGGGCGCGGCCGTAGAACCTGACTATGTCCGCGGTGGCCTCGTGCGGCCCCACATTCATGTCTTCGGTGCGGGGGGCGAACCAGAAGGGCTCGGTTTCGCGTCCGAAAGTGGTGCAGAACCACCCGTACTCGACGGTTGCCAAGTGCTTCACCAAGGCGAGCAAGTTGGTTCCTGACGGAGTCATCGGTCGCCGCAGCGCTTCATCGTCCAGACCGTCGAGCTTCCACAGGACCGCATCGCGGTGCCGGTCGAGGCCGGCGCGCAGGCTTTCCTTCTCGCTGCCGGTGTAAGGCACATTCCTTGTCATCCGTGGACCGTAGCAACGAGGGCTGACAGTCCCGGTTCCTCTGCAATGCCCATGGCCGAGTGAGTGATTCAGCCCCCATGACCCCATCGTGGTGCTCGGGCATCGGGGAGACGGATGACGCCGCCGACTGCTTCGTGTCAATCGAACCGGCCGGGCTGGTGGTCGCCACCACGCTGCCGGCTGATGACGCCCAGTCGGTCGGAGGCGTTGACGAGGGCGATGAGTGACACCAGAGCGCCGAGCCGCTCCTCGTCGCGGCGCTCGGCGGCGTTCGCCCATGCCTCGTCCGTGACCCCACCGGACGCGTCGGCGATGCGGGTGCCCTGCTCCGTCGGCTCCAGGGCGGCGCGATCGGCGTCGGTGAACACCGTGGTCTCCCGCCAGGTCGCGACGAGATCGACGCGCACCGGGGTCTCCCCGGCGAGTGCGAGGTCCTTGGTGTGGACATCGGCGCAGAAGCCGCAACCGTCGATCTGGCTCGCGCGGAGCATCACACGACCCACGGCGGCCCTTCTGGCCCGACTCCACGAGCTGGTATCCGCCTCTGATCCGCCCTGTGATCCAGGCGAGGTTGTCCAGCAGCGGGGGAAGCGCGTCCTGGCCGTGCCGTGAATGCCGAAATGTCGATGCGGAAGAGCGCTGAACAACAGTCGACGGAAGGGGAGTTGGGGGACTGGTAGGAAAGTTTACTGTTCGCTAGGATCCCGGAAGGCGGCTTGGCGCGGTGCCCGACCCCCTGGGCATGACGCGCTCAGTGAGAGCTCTGGCCCGGCCGTCATGATGCCGCGCCCCGCCCGAACGCGGGCAAGGGCGCGGGGTCACGTACGGAAGCCCAGCTCTCGCCACCCCCAAGGCCAGGAGTCCAGGGATGCACCTGATCGGCTCAGCTCCGCTCCTCACGCCCACGCGGCGCCGTACGGTGGGCGTGGTCGCCGCCGCCGTACTCCTCCTCGTCGGCACCCTGTTGCTCGTCCACCCCGAACGGGCCGGTGCCGCCGCCGACCCACCCATCTCGCGCGGCAAGCCCGCCACCGCGTCCTCCAGCGAGGGTTCCGGTCTCGGCCCGCAGAACGCCTTCGACGGCGACCCGGCCACCCGCTGGGCGAGCGCCGAGGGCAAGGACCCGCAGTGGATACGTGTCGACCTCGGTGCCACCGCCGACGTCACGCGGGTGAAGCTGAGTTGGGAGGCCGCGTACGCCAAGGCGTACCGGATCGAGATCTCCGCCGACGGCACCACCTGGACCCGGCTCGCCGACGAGACGGCCGGGAACGGCGGCGCCGACGACTGGTCCGGCCTCTCCGGCAAGGGCCGCTACCTGCGCGTGTACGGCACCGCGCGCGGTACCGCCTACGGCTACTCGCTGCACGAGGTCGAGGTCTATGGCACGCTCGGCGGCACACCCCCGCAGACCGGCGCCTTCACCGTGGTCGCCGCCGGTGACATCGCAGCCCAGTGCACCGCCTCCGACAGCGCCTGCGCCCACCCCAGGACCGCCGCGCTGGCCCAGAAGCTCGATCCGAAGTTCTATCTGACGATGGGCGACAACCAGTACGACGACGCACGGATCGCCGACTACCGGGCCTACTACGACAAGACGTGGGGCGCGTTCAAGAACAAGACGCATCCGGTTCCGGGCAACCACGAGACATACGATCCGGCCGGGTCGCTGGCGGGCTACAAGGCCTACTACGGGGCCATCGCGTATCCCCAGGGAAAGACCTACTACAGCTTCGACGAAGGCAATTGGCACTTCATCGCCCTCGACTCCAACTCGTTCGACCAGAGTGCCCAGATCGACTGGCTCAAGGCCGACCTCGCCAAGAACGAGAAGGCGTGCATCGCCGCCTATTGGCACCACCCGCTGTACTCCTCGGGCGGGCACGGCAACGACCCGGTGAGCAGGCCGGTCTGGAAGATCCTTTACGGAGCCAAGGCCGACCTCGTGCTCAACGGGCACGACCACCACTACGAGCGGTTCGCGCCACAGAACCCCGACGGAAAGGCCACCGCCGACGGAATCACCGAGATCGTCGGCGGCATGGGCGGCGCCGAGCCGTACCCCATCGAGGATGTCCAGCCCAACAGCCAGAAGCGGATCAGCGGTGAATACGGCGTCCTGAAGCTGGACTTCACGGACTCCGGCTACGGCTGGAGCTACGTCGGCACCGACGGCAAGGCCAAGGACACCAGCCCGAAGTACGCCTGCCACTGATGTATCTGGCGACCACAGGCCGCCGGGACGCGCCGGCCCCGCCCCGCACCGGTGGAGCGGGCCGACGCGTTCCCGGCACCGTCCTGGCACTCGGTACGGTCAGCCTCGTCACCGACATCTCCTCCGAGATGGTCACCGCGGTGCTGCCGCTCTACCTCGTCCTCGGACTAGGTCTCTCACCTCTCCAATTCGGCTTCCTGGACGGCTTGTTCAATGGCGCCGCCACCGTCGTGCGACTGCTCGGCGGGCACGCCGCCGACCGCGGCCGGCGCCACAAACGGGTCGCCGGGATCGGCTACGCCCTCTCCACCTGCTCCCGGCTCGGCCTGCTGCTCGCGGGCGGCGCCACCGCAGGGATCGCGGCTGCCCTCGCCGCCGACCGCGTCGGCAAGGGCATCCGTACGGCCCCGCGTGACGCGCTGATCACTCTGAGCAGCCGACCCGAGGCGCTCGGTCGGTCCTTCGGTGTGCACCGGGCGATGGACACCACAGGTGCCCTGCTCGGCCCACTCGCGGCGTTCGCCCTGCTCTGGGCGACCGCCGACGCCTACGACGCGGTGTTCGTCGTCAGCTTCTGCATCGGCCTGCTCGGCGTACTGCTCCTCGTCCTGTACGTTCCCGGGCACTGTCCGACACCACCGGCAAAGCCAACTCCCCGCGCGCGTAAGGTATTCGGGGCACTGCGCGATTTCACCTTCCGGCGGATCCTCGGAGCCGCCGCCCTGCTCGGCGCCGCCACCGTCGGTGACGCCTTCGTCTACCTCCTGCTCCAGCGCCGCCTCGACCTCCCCATCGGCTGGTTCCCGCTGCTGCCGCTGGGCGCGGCGGCGTGCTACCTGCTGCTCGCGGTTCCGGCGGGCCGGATAGCGGACCGGGTCGGCCGACGATTGCCGTTCCTGTACGGACACGTCGCGCTGCTCGGCGTGTACGCCACGCTCCTCGCCCCGACCGGCGGCCCGACTCCGCTTCTCCTCGTGCCCGTCCTCGCGCTGCTCGGCGTCTTCTACGCCACCACCGACGGGGTACTGATGGCCCTCGCCGGACCTGTGCTGCCCGTGGACGGCAGGGCGGGCGGACTCGCCCTGCTCCAGACCGGCCAGGCGCTGGCCCGGGTGCTCGCCGCGGCGGGCTTCGGAGCCGCGTGGACGGTGTGGGGGCCGCGCCCCGCGCTGTGGGCGGCGATATCGGCCCTGCTCGCCGCGCTCGCGGGCGGCTGGGCGCTGCTGCCGCGTGACCCCTCCGGCGCCCCGGCCCCCGAGGAGCCGGGAGCCCAGCTCCCTGACAGGCGGACCGCATGAGTGTCAGATTCCCGAACCGCGCGACCCCGCTGCGCCCTGGGACCCGTATCGCTGTCGTGGTGGCCGCGGTGCTGCTCCTCGCGGGCGGCTCCGTCGGGTACGCCCTGCACGCGAAGCACCGTTCGGACGGACAACGTGGCGTCGCCGACGCGTCGTTCACGCTCGATGGGCCCTCGCTGTACTTCCGTGACACGGCCACGGGACGCGTCGCGCATCAACCGCTCGCCGACACCCCCGAAGCCCGTGGCCCGGGTGCCCGCACCACCGGCGGTCCCTCCTGCGAACGGTTCTACGCCTCTGGCGACACCGGCCTCTGTCTGCGTGCCGAGCCCGGGGTGCTGCCGAAGACGTACGCGATCGTTCTCGACCGGAGACTGCGGGAGACGCGGCGGATCACCATGCCGGGTATGCCCACCCGCGCCCGTGTCTCAGCCTCCGGGCGGATGCTGTCCTGGACGGTGTTCGCCACCGGCGACTCGTACGCCACCACTGCCTTCTCGACCCGGACCGCCGTTCTGGACCTGCGCACCGGCTACCTCATCAAGTCCATGGAGGAGATCCCGCTCACCATCGGCGGTGTCCGCTACCACGCCCCCGATGTCAACTACTGGGGGGTGACTTTCGCGCGTGACGACAACCGGTTCTACGCGACCGTCTCCACCAAGGGCCGCACCTACCTCGTCGAAGGGAACATGAGGGATTGGTCGGCGAAGGCCCTGCAGCAGAACGTCGAGTGTCCCTCCCTGTCGCCCGACAACACCCGGATCGCCTTCAAGAAGAAGGTTTCCGACGACCCGGCCGCGCCTTGGCGGCTGTACGTCCTCGACCTGCGGACCATGCGGGAGACACCACTCGCCGAGAAACGCAGCGTCGACGACCAGGCCGCCTGGCTGGACGACGACACAGTCGCCTACGCGCTGCCGGGCGCGACCGGTCGGGCGAGCGACGTCTGGACCGTCCCTGCGGACGGCACAGGGACACCCCGCGTGGCAGTGGCGGGCGGGTCCTCGCCGGTGGCAGTGGGCTAACGACCTCGCCCGCGATTGGCAGTGGGAGAAGGAGCGGCGTCCGGGGCCTTCGAACGGAGGAGGGAGTCGACGCGGGGCGTCGGCGACTGACGACAACGCTGGAGGCGGAGGTCCCGGACACCGCGACGCCGCTGACAATCGCGGGCGAGGTCGTAAGAGGAGGACCGGGGTGGCAGCGGTCGGCAAGAGCTGTCCCACGGCAGGAGGGATTCCCCGTAGGGATTCCGACGAAGGCCGGCCCCGGACCCGCCACGAAGCAGAGCGGAGGTGACGTGCGGACGGAGCACGGAACGGCCATCGTGCGACGGACGAGGAACGTCACATCCTTGTCGAGAATCGCGCCGGCTTGGATCAGCGCTGAGAATCGCGCCGGCATGGATCAGCCCGACGACGAGGACGGCCGGGCGGGAGCCGAAACGTTTCCCAGGAGGCGGGCCCGGCCCGCGGCCCTTCTCGGGCGAGGCCGGGGCGTGTCGTGCCGGCCCGGTTTCACCCGGCAGAACTCGCGTCCGGCCAGGCGTCCACCCACCTCAGGCCCGGCCGTTCTCCGGCTCGGCTGCCTCGGACCGGAGTGCCTCGGGCTCATTCACCGCGGTCCCGGCCGTTTTGGGCGCCCCCGCCCGCAGTCCGCCCATCACGAAGTCCAGCAGGCGCGTCGCACGTGGCTGCCAGTCGCTGTGCGGGTCGATCTGCCAGAGCCCGGCGATGGCGAGCAGGAAGTCGTCGGGGGTCAGTCCCGGGCGGATGGTGCCGGCCTCCTCGTTCGCGTTCAGCAGGAGCGTGACAGCACGGGTCACCGGGCCGTGGCCCAGCTGGGCCAGGCTGCCGTACTGGCTGGTGGTTCTGCGCAGCGCGTCGGCCAGGCCCGCCTTGGCCATGGCGTACTGAGCCAGGCGGTCCATCCACTCCCTGAGGGCCTGGTCGGGTACACGGGTCCGGAGCAACTGGGCGGCGGTGTCGGAGACTTGCTGCATCTCGTAGCGATACACCTCCAGGACCAGCGCCTCGCGGTTGGGGAAGTTGCGGTAGAACGTTCCCTGCCCGACGCCCGCCTTCTTCGCGATCGTGCTCAGCGGGGCGTCCGCGGCCTCCGTCAGCTCGGCCAGTGCGACTTCCAGGATGCGCTCGCGATTCCGTTGTGCGTCCGAGCGCAGAGTGACGCTCTTCTCCTCCGGCACTCGCCCTCCTGTTCCGGAATCACGGTCAAGCCCGACCTTGCTGACCGGACAACTGTCCGCTAAGTTCATGAACAAGCGGACGGCTGTCCGCTTGGCTCCACCATAGTGGCAGATCCGGCCATGTGGCCGACCGGTGCCCATCGCTACCGGTTCATCAGCCCACACCACTCACTTCCCCCGGACTGTCTACCGGGATTATCCCGTTCGACGCGCATCAGCAACGCGAAAGAAGGCTGATCATGGCCCCATCGACGTCCAGCGCCATTACTTTGAACATCAATGGCGAGAAGTACACGCTGCCCGTCGACCATCGCACCACCCTGCTCGACGCCCTGCGCGAGCACCTCGATCTGACTGGTACCAAGAAGGGCTGTGACCAGGGCCAATGTGGCGCCTGCACGGTGCTGCTCGACGGGCGGCGGGCCGTCTCGTGCCTTCAGCTCGCGGTCGCGGCCGAGGGGCGCGCGATCACCACCATCGAAGGTGTGGCCGATGGCGATCGGCTGCATCCGGTGCAGCAGGCCTTTCTCGACCTCGACGGCTACCAGTGCGGCTACTGCACACCGGGGCAGATCTGTTCGGCCCTCGCGGTGATCGAGGAGCACGCGGCGGGCTGGCCGAGTGCCGTGACCGACGACCTCCGGCCCGAAGCGGGGGTTCCCGCGCTCACCGCCGAAGAGATCCGTGAGCGG
This sequence comes from Streptomyces sp. NPDC047515, assembly GCF_040643055.1. Taxonomy (NCBI): domain Bacteria; kingdom Bacillati; phylum Actinomycetota; class Actinomycetes; order Kitasatosporales; family Streptomycetaceae; genus Streptomyces; species Streptomyces sp. NPDC047515. The sequence goes on along the minus strand of NZ_JBEYTM010000040.1, from coordinate 58,193 downwards.
ATGAGCGGAAACCTGTGCCGCTGTGGCGCCTATGTGGCGATCGTGCAGGCGGTCGCGCGAGCGGCGGAGGCGGCCGAGGGCAAGGAGGAGGCGGCATGAGGGAATTCGGCTATGAACGCGTCTTCGACGTCGCCGGAGCGGTCACCCTGATCGGTACCGACCCCGACGCCCGGTTCCTCGGCGGCGGTACCAATCTCATCGACCTGATGAAAGCCGGTGTGGAAAGGCCCGCGCTGCTCATCGACGTACGCGAACTCCCGCTCGATGGAATCGAGTTCGCTCTCGACGGCGCGCTGCGTGTCGGCGCGAGTGTCACCAACAGCGATCTGGCCGCGCATCCCGAAGTGCGGTGCCACTACCCGGCGTTGGCGCAGGCGGTCCTGGCCGGAGCCTCGGGGCAGCTGCGCAACATGGCCACGGTCGGCGGAAATCTGCTCCAGCGGACCCGCTGCGGCTACTTCACCGACCTCACCAAACCATGCAACAGGCGTATTCCCGGCAGCGGTTGTCCCGCCATCACGGGCGAGCACCACAATCACGCGATCCTCGGCGCCTCCGAGCACTGTGTCGCCACTCACCCCTCGGACATGGCGGTCGCGCTCGCCGCGTTCGACGCCGTCGTCTCGTACGAAACGGCGGACGGTACGGGCGAGTTGCCGATCGCCGAGCTCTATCCGCCCGTGGGCGACACCCCGCACATCGAGGCCGCTCTTCCGCCCGGTGCGCTGATCACCGGCGTCACACTGCCGCCGTCCCCGGTCGCCGCCCACTCGCGGTACCGGAAGGTGCGAGAGCGCGCCTCGTACGCGTTCGCGATCGGCTCGATCGCCGCCGCGCTGGACGTCCAGGACGATGCCGTACGTGATGTGCGCCTCGCCTTCGGGGCGGTCGCGTCCCGGCCCTGGCGGGCCCGTGCGGCCGAGCGGGCGTTGCTGGGCGGCCCGGTGGGCGCGGAGGCGTTCGCCGCCGCCGCGGATGCCGAACTGGCGGCCGCCGAGGCGCTTCCCGAGAACGGGTACAAGGTGACCCTGATGCGCAATCTCGTCGTGGCCGTACTGACCGAACTCGCCGAGGAGGCCGCCCGATGACCACGACGACCCCCAACGCCGCCGTGACGGGAGCCGTGGGCTCCGCCCGCGCCCGCGTGGAGGGCCGCGACAAGGTCACCGGAGCGGCCCGGTACGCCGGAGAGATTCCCTTCGCCGACCTCGCCCACGGGTGGCTGGTGCTGTCGACCGTGGCCCGTGGCCGTATCCGATCGGTGGAGGACGCACCCGTCCTGGCCATGCCCGGTGTCCTCACCGTGCTGCACCACGGGAACGCCCCGCGCGTCGAAACCGACTACGTGGGGATGCTGGGCCGGCCGAGCCCGGTCCTCGGGATCTTCCAGCACGATCGTGTGCCCTTCGTGGGGTGGCCGGTGGCGCTGGTCGTGGCCGAGACGTCCGAGCAGGCCAGGGAGGCCGCCGAGGCGCTGGTCGTCCGGTACGACGAGGAACCGCACGATGTCGCGTTCTTCGCCGGACGCCCGGGTACGTACACACCGCAGGACACCCCGATGGTCCAGGCGGAGACGGAGAAGGGTGACCTGGAGGCCCAGCTCGACGCCGCCGACGTCGTTGTGGACGAGGAGTACACCACTCCGGAGGAGCATCACCACCCGATGGAGCCGCACGCGGCGACGGCCCGCTGGGACGGCGGCCGGCTCGACGTCGTCGACTCCAACCAGGGCAGCACCTGGGTGGCGAGCGAACTCGCGCAGCTCTTCTCCCTCGACCCGGCCTCCGTACGGGTGCGGTCCGAACATGTCGGCGGCGGGTTCGGATCGAAGGGGGTGAGCCCCCATCAAGTGGCCGCCGCGATGGCCGCCACCGTGCTCCGGCGACCGGTTCGCGTCGTACTGACTCGTCGTCAGATGCCGTCTCTCGTCGGCTACCGCAGTCCTACGGCGCAGCGGATCCGGCTCGGCGCCGACGCGGACGGACGGCTGCGCGCGTTCGATCACCAGGCGCAGAGTCTCACGTCGACCGTGCACGAATTCATCGAGTCGAGCGCCGTGCTGGGACGCGTGATGTACGACGCCGACGCGCATCACACGCTGCACCGGCTGGTGCGGCTCGACGTGCCGGCCCCGTCCTGGATGCGCGCGCCGGGCGAGGCGCCGGGTTCCTTCGCCCTCGAATCGGCCCTCGACGAACTGGCCGAGAAGTGCGGCGTGGATCCGATCGCACTGCGCGCACGCAATGAACCCGGGACGGGCCCCGTGTCGGGGTTGCCGTTCAGCAGCCGCAACGTGCTCGCCTGCTTCGAGGAGGGTGCCCGCAGGTTCGGCTGGGCGGACCGCGACCCGCGTCCCGGCCTTCGCCGTGAGGGGCGTTGGCTGCTCGGGACCGGGACGGCGGCGGCCACCTATCCTTCCGGAGCCGGACCGTCCACGGCGGCGGTGACCGCGGAGACTGACGGTACCTTCACCGTACGGATCAACGCGGCGGACATCGGGACCGGGGCACGGACCGCGATGACCCTGGTTGCCGCGGACGCGCTGGAGGTGGATCCGGACCGGGTCCGTGTGCGCCTCGCGGACAGCGACCTCGGCCCGGCGATGTTCGCCGGGGGTTCGATGGGCACGCGCTCCTGGGCGTGGGCGGTGACGCTCGCCGCGGGCGACCTGCGCGAGCGGCTGGCCCTCGGCGGCGGAATTCCGCCGGAGGGGATCACTGCCCGGTCGAACACGGCCGAGGCCATCGGCGCCCTCGCGAAGCAGGAACGGCACTCCTTCGGCGCACAGTTCGCCGAAGTCGCGGTCGATGTCACCACCGGTGAGATACGTGTGCGCCGGCTGCTCGGCATCTTCGCCGCGGGCACCATCGTCAACCCCCTCACCGCCCGCAGCCAGTTCATCGGCGGGATGACCTGGGGGCTGTCCATGGCCCTTCACGAGGAGGCGATCAGGGACGAGGCCTCCGGTGGTCTCGTCGGCGCCGACCTCGCCGGATATCACCTCGCCTCGCACGCCGATGTGCCGCTCATCGAGGCGGATTGGGTGGACGACCCCGTTCCGGGCGACCCGGTCGGGATCAAGGGCATCGGCGAGATCGGCATCGTGGGCGTCGCCGCGGCCGTGGCCAACGCGGTGTGGCACGCGACCGGTGTACGCCACCGGAGCCTGCCGATCCGTCCGGACCGCGTCCTGCGCGCGGCGGACGCGGCCCGGATCCCGGCGGCGGACGACGCCAGGGGTCGCACGGCGGACGAAGCCCGGAGCCGGGCGGAGGGCGGAACCCGGAGTGCTTGACATCGCCGAGGAGCTGAACCGTTGGTTCGAGGAGGGCCGGGAATTCGCCGTCGCCACCGTCGTGGCCGTCGACGGCAGCGCGCCGCGCGGTCCCGGTGCGGCCCTGGCCGTGGACGGTCACGGCTCCGCCATCGGATCGGTCTCCGGCGGTTGCGTGGAAGGGGCGGTGTACGACCTGTGCGTCCAGGCGCTCCAGGACGGCCGGACGGTACGCGAACGGTTCGGCTACGGTGACGAGGACGCCTTCGCCGTGGGGCTCACCTGCGGGGGCGTCCTCGATGTCCTGGTCACGCCGGTGCGCGGGGACGCGCCGGTGTTCCGGGCAGGGGTCCAGGCCGCGGCCCGAGGGGAGACGTCGGCCCTCGCCCGGGTGGCCCGGGGACCGGGCCGACTGCTCGGCAGGGCGCTGCTCGTCCACCCCGACGGATCGTACGAGGGCAGTCTCGACGGACATCCGGAACTGGACCGGACCGCGGCGGCGGAGGCCCGCGCGATGCTGGACACTGGCCGCACCGGTTCCGTCGAGATAGCGGAGGACGGATCACGTTGCCCGGACGGTGTGACGGTGTTCGTGGAGTCGAAGGTGCCGCAGCCCCGGATGATCGTCTTCGGCGCCGTGGACTTCGCGACGGCGCTCGTACGCGTGGGCAAGTTCCTCGGCTACCACGTGACCGTGTGCGACGCCCGGCCGGTCTTCACCACCCGCGTCCGCTTCCCGGAGGCCGACGACCTCGTGGTCGACTGGCCGCATCGCTACCTCCGGCGCACCGTGACCGACGAGCGAACCGTCCTGTGTGTGCTCACCCATGATGCCAAGTTCGACGTTCCTCTGCTGGAGACGGCGCTGCGGTTACCGGTCGCGTACGTCGGCGCGATGGGCTCACGGCGCACTCACGAGGACCGCGAGCGACGTCTGCGCGAAGCCGGCCTCACCAACCGGGAGTTGACCCGCCTGCGCTCCCCGATCGGCCTCGATCTCGGCGCCCGCACCCCCGAGGAGACGGCCCTGTCCATCGCGGCGGAGATCGTGGCGGCGCGCCGGGCCGGGACAGGCGTTCCGCTGACCGGCTCGGGAACGCCGATCCACCCTGACGCGGAGGGGAGGAAGGAGCACGACGACCGCTCCCGTGCGGCGGCATGACCCGGCTCGGTTCTTTGCGCCGGTAAACGGCCTCGAACGGTGAGGTGTGCAGGCGCAGGGTGCTGACGGTGAATCCGTTGCCGCCGAGACGACCGGGGCGGGCCGGCCGACAAGGCCTGTTCGCCGCGTCGTGCTCCCGCAGCCCCGGCGCGGCCCACACCGTCGTCCGACGCCTCCGCCAGGGTCGTGCCGCCCGTACCCCCGTCTCTCCCGAGTCATTCCTTGCCCGCCGAGAAGCAACCGCCGCACTCCATGCTGATCGTCTTGCGAAGCTCGCCGGTGATCAGTCCGAACCGGGTAGTTCGGGTCCTGAGAAGTCGGGTCCTGAGAAGTCGGGGCTCGAAAAATCGGGAGCGCTGAAGCCCGGCCCCCTTCGCGGCTCAGGCACCAACTTCGCGCCGTCCCCCGCGCGTGATGTGGCCGTGCTGTCCGCATGACCCGCGCCCCTGGGAGGCAAGGGCTGGAGCGACTCGGACAAAAAGGGCAGAATCCCGTGTTCCAGCAGTGCCTTCTCCCACGCGTCGCGCGCATGGGCCGGCTCGGGGTTCGTGCCATCGGCCGCCGGGCGGTTTCGCGCCGCGACCACCAGAAGCCAGACGAGACCGGCGAGTACCGTCGCCACCGCCACACCTGCCGCCGCCAGACCGGCGATGAGCATGACGTCGGCGAGGTGTGAGTGCATGCCGACTGCCCGGAAGGCGAAGCCGATCAAGCCGAAGACCGCGGCAGCCGTTGCGGAGAGCCCCGGTACCAGTACTGCCGCCGCGTGCAGAGTGCTGCTTCTGGTGGCTGCCGCGTCGTCGGATTCGCGACGTGTGCGACGACGTGTCATGTCCGACGAGGTCGCGACATCGAGCACCTGACGGTAGGCGCGGTATTCGGAGGCGGCCGAAGCGGCGATGGCGGTGCGCGCGCCGAGCGCTCGGGTGCGCAACTGTTCGTTGTGGAGAGCTCCGGGGGCGCGGCGCCTTTGCTCTTGGATCGTGGGGGAGTTCAGTGCCTGATCCAGGATGCGCTCGAATGCGGGCAGGTCCTCTGCCCGTAGGTGATGCGGACGGTCCACGAGTCTTCCTTGGTCGGTGAAGTGCGCTCGGCGGTTGCTCACGATGATTCCCGGATTGCGCAATCCCTGAATCGTGTTGGCGCAGCCGCCGTGATCGGACGGGCGGCATGGTGATACTTGCTATATTACGCAACTGAGCAACCATGAGTGTCGCAATCCGCCGCACGGAGGAGGAACTGCCCCATGACTGTCGTACGCCGAGCGCTGTCACGAATCGGCCCGGTCCTGGCCCTGGCGGTTCTCGCCCTGACGGCCTGTGCGGTGCTCACGCCCGTCCGGGCCCAGGCTGCCGGGAGTGGCCTCGACGACGTGGCCGAAGCCCTGCGGAAGAGCCCCGTGTACGTTGATCCGCGGGCCCGGGACCAGCTCTCGGAGACCGTCGCCGAGGACCTCGCGAAGAGGATCGAGGGCGCGGACAAGCCCATCTTTGTCGCAGTGCTGCCCGCGTCCGCCGAGTTTCCTCCCGAGACCCTGATGCGCGACCTGCGCACCCGAGTCGGCATCGCCGGCCTGTACGCCGTCCGTCTCGGCGACGGTTTCCGTGCGAACGCGGACTCCTCGGTGATGTCCCGCAACGCGGTCGGTAATCTCACCGGCGCCGTCAAACGCTCGCACTCCGGTGATCCCGAAGGACTCCTCGCCTCCTTCGTCGACCAGGCCACCGAGCAGGCCAAGGGGCAGGCACCGGCCACCTGGAGCGGCTCCGGAAACGGCGACGGGGGTGGCGGCGGGGGAGTGCTGCTCGTCCTCGGAGCGGTCGCGGTGGCCGGCGGCGGAGGGTACGCCCTCTACCGGCGCTCCGAGAAGAAGCGCCGGCGCGCCGAACTGGAAGCCCTTCGGGTCGTCGTCGACGAGGACATCACCGCCTTCGGTGAGGAGCTGGAACGACTCGACTTCCATCCGTCGGAGCCCGGCGCCGACGACGCGATGCGGCAGGACTACTCCCACGCGCTGGACATGTACGACAAGGCCAAGGAACTGATGACCGTGGCCGCCGGACCGCAGGACGTCCAACCGGTGACCGCCGCACTCGAAGAGGGCAGGTTCGTGCTCGCCACCCTCGCGGCCCGCCGTGCCGGAACCCCGGTACCCGAACGGCGCGCCCCCTGCTTCTTCGACCCCCGCCACGGTCCGTCGGTCGTCGACGCCCGCTGGGCCCCGCCGGGCGGCACGCGGCGCGATGTACCCGTCTGTGAGGCCGACGCCGCACTCCTCGCGGCCGGTCATGAGCCGATGACCCGTCAGGTGCAGACGGCGCAAGGTCCCCAGCCCTACTGGAACGCCGGACCCGCCTACGCGCCCTGGGCGGGCGGCTACTTCGGCGGCGTCGGCGGCATCTTCGGTGGGCTGCTCGCCGGCACGATGCTGGGCTCGATGCTCAACGCACCGTCTGCCTTCGCCGACACACCGCCCGCCGAAAACGCCCTTGGCGGTGGGGAGTTCACCGGAGCGGACTTCGACCCGGGCGACTTCGGTGGTGGTTTCGCAGGTGGCGGCTTCGAAGGCGGAGGCGACTTCGGCGGCGGAGACTGGTGACTCCCGCAGCCGCGCGGCCACGCGAGCGGGCAGGCGCGGCCTTCGGTGGGGCGGCGGTGCCATCGCCGTGATCGATTGGCTCAGGATGCGCAATCGTTCAGCCGGGGCGCGGCTCGACATGGCTCCACGCAGTCTGCCCGCGACCGGCGACGTGCGCGCGTTTGCGGGTCGACAGGTCTTATGTCGTGCGGCGTGCGGGCCGCCGGGTGTCGATTTCGGCAATGGACCGATGCCGACGACCGCAGCGTTCCGCAACTTTCCATCTGTAGAAATGCGACCAGCCTGCCGATCAGCGCCCGGAGCGTCCGGGTGGCGGCGGCTCAAGGAGCGGCACAGTGTTCTCTGACGTGGGTCCGCTGGAACTGATCACACTCGTTTGTCTTGCCACCCTTCTCTTCGGCCCGGACAAGCTGCCGGAGCTCATCCAGAACGTGACGGGCTTCATCCGTAAGTTCCGGCAGTTCTCCGAGAACGCGAAGCAGGAGATCCGTTCCGAACTCGGTCCAGAATTCCAGGACTTCGAGTTCGAGGATCTCCACCCGAAGACGTTCGTGCGCAAGCACGTCCTGAGCGGTGACGGCGACGGCCTCGGAATCGACGAACTCCGCAGCGCTCTCGACCCCAGGCAGGAACTGACGGATGTCGCCGACGCTATCCGCGGCGCAGCCGATGGTGAGGCCGCGGAGAGTTCGCTGTCGGGCTCTGCCGCGCCGGCAAGAGCGCCGGGCGCCGTGTCCTTCAACAAGGACGGGGGCACGACGGCGCCCGCACGGACACCGTTCGACGCCGATGCGACCTGAGGCCCGCTCGCGCGGATCACGCCGGGCTCGCGTACCCCGGCACCGCCGCACCGCGTTGCCGTCGGTCGCCATGACCCCTTCCCCGAGCTCTCGGCTCCGTTTGAGCAGGGGAGACCCCATCCGACTCCCTCCTCCGCCTCGCGCTTCCGAGCCAGTCCACACCACCCCGAGGTCAGTTCGTACGCGGGGCGATGCCATTGATCGACGCGACCGGGCTTCGTACCATCTTCCGATGGGACATGACGACCTTCCGAGCCTTGAACTCGCCTTTCCCGGACCGGAACGTGACCGTGGAGTGGCAGCGATCCTGAGCGGTCGGAAGACCGCGCTCACGGGCCTCTTGGCGATCTTCGAGCACGCCGGGGAGGCGGTGCCGCAGACCGGTCAGTGGTACTCGGTGCTCGATTCCGAGGGTCGTCCGGCGGTCACGATCGAGCTCGTCGACGTACGCGTCCTTCCCATGAAGGAGATCGACGACGAATTCGCGCGAGCCGAGGGGCGCGGCTACTCCGACGTCGCGCAATGGCGGGCAGCCCACGAAGAGTTCTTCCAGAGCGAGGGCGTGAGCGAGTTCCTGGGCCGTACCCCCGTCATCGACGATGGCACTCTCGTCGTTGCCGAACGTTTCCGAGTGGTCGAGTCCGCCTGAGGGCTGTGCCGTAATCCCTGGCGGGCGCGCGACGACAGCTACGGCACCTCTGCGCGTTGTCGGAACGTCCGCGTACATCCAGTATGCGGACGTCCCTCCGCCTCGCGATGCACCGCATCCGACGCGATCCGTCAGAACCGCGCCGCCCAGGAAATTCACGAATGGCGTGACCGCAATCAGCGGCGCAACAGTATCGAGGCCACTGTCTCCCAAGGAGTTCGCGCCTACGGCCTGCGCCGGTCTCGCCACCGAAGCCGGCCCGAACTCATCTTCAGAAGTTCACCGCTGCGGTGATGAACCTCGCTCGGCTCGAAGCCTGGACCAGCGGAACACCGCGCATCGGCACCCGCAGCTCCCGCTTCGAAACACTGAGGCCCGCCGCCTGACGGTGACCGGCCTCACGAAGGGTCCGACCTTGACCAACAGAGTCGACGGCCCGGCCCCTTGCGCGCGGAGGCCGCTTACTTCGTCACAGCGTTCAACGCGTTCACGATCCCCCGCCCGCAGAATCCGTTGTGGTTCTTCGGCCCCTTGCACACGGCGTCGATCTTGCCGTCGGAGTCGATGTCGTACGGATCCGTGCACGGCGTGGCGTCGGCCTCGGAGTACAGCAGGGTCTTCACCTGGCCGGCGGTGCCGTGCGGGTGCGTCGACTTGATGAGGGCGGCCACCCCCGCGACGTGCGGGGACGCCATCGACGTGCCCGCCTTGTAGGCCCACGTGCCGCCTGGCATCGTGCCGAGGATCAGACCACTGGTGGCCGGCGCGGCCGGGGGCTGGTAGAGGGGGGAGTCGCCTCCGGTGTGATGGCGTCACCCGGGAGCATCGGGGGCGGCAGTGAGCCGAACGCGAGGGCAGGCACAAGGACCCGACCGTGAAACCCCGTCGCGGGGGCGGCGGGGTTGCAGTGATCGCTACGGCTGCGCGCGGTATTCGTTCGCCGCCCCCGACCGGGCATGGACGGGTACGGCCACGTTCGAGCCGGTCAGGCCGACCCGGGTATGACCGGGGCATGCGGCGGCCCCTGGTGTCGGCACGGTCCCGCTCGCCGGCTGAACGCCCCGTCCACACGGCGAGCAGGGCAGTTCTCGCGCGATGGCTACAACGTCACGATGCGTTCGACCGCAGCCTCGACGAGTTGTTCGCGCTCGGCCTCCGAGAACACCCCCGGCAGTGTCCCCGCTGCCGTGCGATCGTCGCCTCATCCGGCTGGAGGCGCTCGTAGACCCGGGCGCCCGCCTGCGGCGCCGGATCAGGAATCCCGGTCTTCAACGGGGAGTTCGACCCCACTCTCTTCAAGGTCACCGACCGCACCTCGTTCGACAACGACGTGACGATCACGTGGTTCGACCGGCGTTGACATGTCCAGGGCTTCGGCCCTCCCGCGTCCCTCCATGAGCCGACCGGGTTCGCGCTGCTGCTGAAGCCCATCGAGGTGGAGGCCCGAATATGAGGACTCCCGGCCGGGGTGGACCGGTGCGATGACGCGGCGGCACGGGCGCGAGGCGCTCGGACAGGCTGTACATGCCGACGGGGCCGGCGGCTCCGTGCAGGACGAGTACCTCGGGGCCCTCGCGCTTTCCTGCACGGTCTGTTCGGAGCCTGGGTGGCCGCTCGGCGGGAGTTCGATGATGGCGGTGTCCATGGTGGGCCCTTCCGTTACGGCGCGCAGGCGGTCAGAGGGCGGTGAACTGTGCGACGAGGTCCGCGGGGGCGTCGTGGGCGAAGCAGGTGACGAGGCTCGCCGCGGAGTCGGCGGCGGGCGGCCTCGGCGCGGGGGAACATGGCTTCCTCGTAGCGGGCGAGGGCCCCTTCTGCGTCGCCGGGGTGGTCCAGGAGGGCGCGGGCGAGCTCGTGGGCGTCCTGCATGGCGTTGTTGGCGCCTTCGCCGGCGAAGGGCGACATCAGGTGCGCGGCGTCGCCCAGCAGGGTCACGCCGGGCACGCGCTCCCAGCGGTGGCCTCCGGGCAGGGCGACGATCGGCCGGGGCGCGAGCGGGCCGTCGGCGTCGGCGAGAGAGCGGCCTGACGGAGAACGGCCGTCGGCAGGCCGTCCTGCTCGGCCAGCGCCTCCGGGGTATTCCCCTCGCGGCTGTCCATCACGGCCCGCTGCCCCGGGCGGAGCAGACCGCATGTCTGATCGGGGAGCAACTGAAGAACGCTCCTCTGCACGTCTCGGAAGTCGCCGGTGACTACGTCCCCTACCTGCCGACAAGGCAAGAGCTTCCGGCGGAGTCCGCAGACTACTTTCTCCGCTTTCTCGACGGTGCGACAGTCGAGGAGCGGAAGCGCGGACCAGCGCTGGCCCGCCAGGCACTGGACTTGTTCACCCGGCCGGTGGACGGTGAACTGGACCGGCACGAACTGGTTGTCACCCACAACTTCCTAGTCGCCTGGCTCGTCCGGGATGTCATGTACGCGCCGAAGTGGCGCTGGCTCGGACTCAACCACGGCAACGCGGCGCTGACGGTCATCCGCTACGCGCCCGGCCGCCCCGCTTCCGTGCTCTAACGACATGCGGCATCTGCCCGCCGAGCTGCGCTGGACCGGCTTCCCTCCCGAGTTGCACATCTGAGTCGATTGGTTGCGTCGTCCGGTCGTCGGTTCGGTGTGCCGTCCGCCGACGCGCGGTGGACGTGGATCGAGCCGTCGCTTTCCGGCAGAGGGCCGCAGTGGGGAGGCCGGCGGCGGGGCCGGAGGGACGTCGGCACCGGCGCCATCAACCTGCCGCTCGACCCGTTGTCCACCGCTGCGGTCAGCGGGCATTCGTACGCACAGGTGCTGTTGGCCCGTTCTGATTTCCCGTCACCCGCAACAGCGGCACCTGGGTGAAGGTCCTTGGCTTTCCTAGAGTTCCTAGGTTATAACTAGGATCCCTAGGAAAGCGGGGAGGGTGCATGGCACGGGCCGGGCTGACGGCGGAGCGGGTGACAATCGCGGGCGCCGACTTGGCGGATGAGGTCGGGCTCGACCAGGTGACCATGTCGCAGGTGGCGCGGCAGCTCGGCGTGAAGGACGCGAGCCTCTACACGCACGTCCGCAGCCTGGAGGACCTGCGCGGACGGATCGCACTGCTGGCGGCGGACGAGAAGACCATTCTTATCGCGGAGGCGACCGCCGGACGGGCGGGCAAGGACGCGCTGGTCGCGTTCGCGAACGCCTGGCGGGAGTACGCCCACCAGCATCCCGGCCGCTACATGGCGACGCAGACCCCGGTTCGGATCGACCCCGAGCTGGCCGCAGAGGCACCCGGCCCACGGCGTGCGATCGAGCTGACCTACGGCATGCTGCGCGGCTACAGACTGGCCGAGCCCGACCTGACCGACGCGGTCCGGTTGCTGCGCAGCACGTTCCACGGGTTCGTCGCCCTGGAGGCCGCGGGCGGGTTCGCGCACGAGCGTTCACCGCAGCACTCCTGGGTCCGCGCCCTCGACGCCCTGCACACCCTCCTGGAGCACTGGCCCCCATCCCGAGAAGGAGACTCCCCATGACCGCCCCGACCATCGGCAGCCTGCGCGTGAACGGCGCGACCCTGCACTACGAAGTGCGCGGCCAGGGCCCGCTCCTGCTGCTGATCCCCGGCGGGACGGGTGGCGCGGCCTCTTTCGACGGCGTCGCCGACGACCTGGCCGCCGAATACACCGTCGCGACCTACGACCCACGCGGCATGTCCCGCAGCACCCTGGACGACCCCGAGGCCGAGCAGAGAGTGGCCGAGCACGCCGACGACGCGTTCCGCTTGCTCGAACTGTTGTCACACGGTGAGCCCGCCCGGGTATTCGGCGCCAGCTCGGGGGCGATCGTCGCCCTGCACCTGCTCACCACTTATCCCCGACGCCTCGAACGCGTCGTGGCGCACGAACCGCCGGCAGTGGAGGTCCTGCCGGACGCCGCCGAACATCGCGCGCTCATCGCGCGCGTGCAGGAAACGTTCCGTACTCAGGGGCTCGTCCCGGCGATGGCCGCGTTCGCCGAGGGCCTGAAGAAGGCCGGTGACACCACCGAGCCGAAGGCCGACATCAAGCTTCCGCCACTAGCAGCCGCGCGGGCGGAGCGGACGATGGCCAACCTGCCGTACTTCGTCGAGCGCATCGTGCCCAGTTTCATGTCCTACGCCCCCGACATCCACCGGCTGCAGGCGCTGTCGGACCAGCTCGTGCTCGCCTGCGGCCAGGACTCACGAGGTGAGCTGCCCTACCGTACTGCCGCATTCCTGGCCGAGCGTCTCGGCGCAGAACTCCAGCACTTCCCTGGCGGGCACATCGGCCTGACCACGCATCCCGTCCAGTTCGGCGAACTTCTTCGGAAGGTCTTCCGGGCCTAGCGTTTCGCGTTCGGATCAGGCCTGGCCCGCCTGCCTCGATGCCGTGCCGTGCCGATTTCGCTACGGCCGAGCGGATACGGATTTCCCGGCCCTGGCCCAGTTGGCGTGCAGCCGGTCCAGGTAGGACTGCGCCTGACTGCCCGGGTGTGCGCCGCGGGCGAATGCCAGCATGTTGCGCGACCCGGTGTTGTAGCCCAGAGCCAGCAGTTCGTCCTTCGTGTACGTCCCCGGCCAGTGGGTCGGCAATTGCGCGGCCAGGTCGTGCAGATGCCAGGCAGCCGCCTCGATTGCCAGGTTCCGGTCGTCGGGCAGTTCCTCCCACCGGCGATTCGCGAATCCATGTCGCCGCTTGGTCTCGTCGAAGGCGGCACGGTGCATGTTCGCGATACCGAAGGAGGCGTCCGGCTTGTAACGCTGCCAGGCACGTTCCAACTCCGGGTCGTGCGGCTTGTACGACTCGTTGTAGAGGATCGCCATCAACAACTTCGGATCGACTCCCGCTCGGGTTGCGTGGGTGCGTACCTGCGGTGCGTAGAACGCCGGATCGTAGGCCCCGGGCAGGGGCGCGTCCGGGCTGCTCCCGACGGGTGCCGGAGTGCCCGGAGTGCTCGGTGAGGCAGCGGCGGTCGCGCCCGGTGGCCCGCCGGCCGGGGTGGTTCGCGGACTGTCCGCGGGCTGGGAGGCATGACCGCAGCGCACCAGGAACCACGCCGCGAGCACCAGCACCAGCACCCCGAGCCATCGTCGACGCGCCCCGGAGTCTGTCACCGTTTGCTGCCTCTCCCGTGCGCCACCTGTGTTCCCCACAGCCTACGGAGTTCAACCGGTTTCGGCGCACGGCAGCGCCACGGCGGCGGTTCGGCGCAGTGCCGCCCACCCGGGGGAGCGCGGTGGTTCTCCGGTGTCGCTCCGCCCTGCGCAAGCCATTCATGCAATACGCAAGCGCGCCGCCCGGCGAGGGCGGGAGCCCGCGCCACGGTCCGCCCGGCGGGCCGCGCGTACGCGACGAACGCGATCGGGCGCGCACCGGATCACACGCCCGCGAGCGGGCGCCGGCCGTTGTCCGGCATACCACAAGCACCTGAAGCGGAGTCGGGTCCTACGGCCCCCGCCGACCGACGCGCCGCCGCGGATCGGGGCGGTCGGTGGCGGGGTCGGTACCGGACAGGTGGGCCCTCGACCTCGGAGATCTCAGGCGCCGATCCCGCGACGCCCGCGTACCGGCTCGGTTGTGACATCGGCACGCGCCGCCAATTGACGGACCATCAGCCGCACCACGGTCACGACGTCCGGGTCGTCCACGAAATAGACCATCCGTCGGCCCTCGCGACGCGAGCGTACGAGTCCCGCGAGCTTCAGCTTCGTCAGGTGCTGGCTGACGGCGGGCAGCGCACCACCCACCCGCTCCGCGAGCCCGGTCACGTCGCACTCGCCCTGGGCCAGTGCCCACATGATGTGCAGCCGCGCCGAGGAGGCCAGCAGCCCGAACGCCGCGGCCGCCTCCGCGAGTACCTCGGCGGACGGGTCCTCGAAGCTGTCGACGCCTGTCGCCACCGCCAGTCACTCCCATCTCCGCAGGATCGCTTGTGAACCTCCCCAGTCTAGGCCGCCCTCGGGAGCCCCGGGCGAAGCCGGCCGCCGACGCCGATGGCCCGGTTCGCCGTCCCGCACCGCCGACGGCCCGTGGTGCGCGCGGCCCGAGGGAACTCCGGTACTCCGGCCGCGCCTTGAGAGTCCTGACGCAGGGATGTCCGTTGCGCAACCGGCACAGCCCGCTCCGCGTCCTCATCTGTACAGTTGCGCAACCAAGCAACACATTGCCGGCCCGGGACCGCCTCTCCTGGGTACGGCCCGACGACAGGAACGACGAACATGGGCATCATCGGCTGGATCATCCTCGGGCTTGTCGCCGGAGTCATCGCCAAGGTCCTGCTCCCCGGGCGCGATCCCGGCGGTCTGATCGGGACCACCCTCATCGGCATCGCGGGCGCCTTCGTCGGCGGCTGGCTCTCGGCGCGCTTTCTCGACCGGCCCGTGGAGAACCACTTCTTCGACCTGACCACGTGGGGTGCGGCGATCGGCGGCTCCCTCGTCCTGCTCGTCGGCTACCGCATCCTCTTCGGCAACTCACGGGACTGACGAGGCCGGGACCGTCGGAACTCCTTCGCCCCTTGCCGCTCTCCGTTCATTGCCGTGGAAAGCCGGAGGGGCTCAAGGGAGCGTGGGGCCGGGTCACGCGTGACGCGCCGAGGTCGGCGCGTCCGGGCCCTGCGAGCACGACGGAAACCCGGTTGCCCGATACGAAAGCCGCTGGCAGGCTCCTCGCCATGCCTACCCTCGCCGCCCATGACGGAACCACACTTGCGTACCACGTGTATGGAAACGGCGCTCCTGTGGTCTGCCTGCCCGGAGGGCCCATGCAGGCGTCCCAGTACCTCGGGGAACTCGGCGGCCTTTCGGCCCACCGGCAGCTGGTCATGCTGGACCTCCGGGGCACCGGCGAGTCCGCGATTCCGGAGGACTCCGCCTCCTGCCGTTGCGACCGACTCGTCGATGACGTGGACGCCCTGCGCGAGCACCTCGGCCTCGAAACGATGGATCTGATCGGACACTCCGCGGGTGCGAATCTGGCGGCGTTGTACGTGGGCCGCCACCCGGAGCGCGTCGGCAAGCTCGCATTGATCACACCGAGTACCCGGGCCGTCGGCGTCGCGATCACCGGAGACATCCGGCGCGAGACCGCGCGGCTCAGGCAGGACCAGCCGTGGTTCGGGCCGGCGTTCGAGGCCCTGGAGGCGATCGTCGCAGGCCAGGCGACGGACGACCGCTGGCGGGCCGTCGCGCCGTTCTTCTACGGGCGATGGGACGAGGCGTCCCGAGCCCATCAGGCCGCAGAGGACGAACAGAAGAACGCGGAAGCCGCGGCCGTCTTCGGCGCCGAAGGGGCTTTCGACCCGGATGCCACACGCGCGGCTCTCGCACGGTTCGCGGCGCCGGTGCTGCTGCTCGCCGGGGAAGTGGACCTGGGCGCCCCGCCGCGTGTGATGGCCGAATTCGCCGGGCTCTTCCCGGACGCGGAGTTCGTCGTTCAGCCCGGAGCCGGCCACTTTCCGTGGCTCGACGATCCCGATTGGTTCGTGGCCACCGCCGCGGCGTTCCTTGGATAGGTGACTGCCGCATCTTCGGTTCCGGGGGCCGGAGTTGTGCGACTTCGGGCCACTTCCGGATCGGAGTGGGTGACCGGATGTGTCCGTGTCGCCGGCCCCGCTCGCAGCGGACAGTCCGTCGATCGGTCCACGGGCACGGGCGGTGGGTCCGAGTGCCCTGCGAGGCCGAGTTGTCAATGGGACGGCGGGTGCGGTGGCGGCACGTCGGGCCAGACCAGCAGGACGGGACAGGAGGCGTGGTCGACGACGAAGCGTGTCGCGGGTCCCAGGCTGCGAGGCCCCGGACGGCGGTCGCCGTCGCGGGCGCAGACGAGCAACTCGGCACCCTCGGCGGCGCGGACGACTTCCCTTTCGATACGGCCGTGGGCCCGGAGCCGTGTCGCGGGCCGGCCGAGACGCTCGGCAGCCGCGTCCAGGAGCGCGGCGGCGGCGCTCGCGGACAGGGCCGCCACCCGGTCGCCGGGGTCGCGCTCGGCGTGGCCTCGGCCGAGCAGACCGACGAATGCGCCGTGGGCCGCTTCGGCGACGTCGTCGCCGGTGACGTGCAGCAGGGTGATCGCGTCTCCGGTCAGGACGTGGGTGCGGGCGGCGTCCACCGTGGCCCGCCAGGTGCCCTCGTCGATCCAGATGAGCACGGTCACGTCGGCCTCCGATGGTCGGCAGCGTCATTCACCGTGCCACAGAGGTGGCCATCCGGACAGCAGGCGCGGTCGGCGGGCACGGCATCCACCTGCTTGTTGTACGAGCCCAGCCGGGCCGTACGTGTACAGCCGCCCGTGCACCTGCCCGCGCACCCGGTGGTCGGCTCAGCGCGGTCTCCGGTACCGGCGCGAGCCGTGATCGTGGAACCGCCGAGCCGCTCAGCCCGGAAGGCACGCGGTGATGCCGAACCCACGGGGCGGGCTTGCCGGGGCCGGAGCTCTCGGCCGAACGGACGGACCGGGGGATCATCGGTCCGGCCCGGAGACCCATCGGTCAGCGCCGTGCACGGGGACCTGTCGAGACGTCCCGGGCTTCGCGGCCGGCCGGGGCCGCTCCGTCACGAGGACGCACCGCGCACCCGGACACTTCGTCGAAGCGTTTCAGGACCAGCCGCGCCACATCGGGGTGTTCGCCGAGCGGGCCGGAGGTGAGACAGGCGCCGGCTCCCCGTGCCCGACGGGCGAAGTGGCCGGGAGCCATCAGATAGCGGGCGACCGCCACCCGCCGGTGGCCCGCAGCGCGCAGGGCTCCCACCGCGTAGGCCGGCGTCGGCGAATTCCCGGACAGGTAAGCGGGGATGACCCGGTATCCGAGCCGCTGCCTGAGCAGGTCGGCCATCAGCACGGTGTCCGCGACGGCGTCCGGATCGGTGGACCCGGCGGCCGTGAGCACGACGGCATCCGAGCCCGATCGTGCCGGGGACCAGCCCGCTTCGGCGAGTCGGTCGCCGAGCGCCGCGGCGAGCAGCGGGTCGGGACCGAGCGCCGCGGCCACCCGGATGTCCAGGTGCGGGGAGGCAGCCCGTACGGCGGGGAGGTCGCCCCGGATGTGATGGCCCGTGCTGAGCAGCAGCGGAACCAGAACCACCGGGCCGCGCAGGTCGGCCAGCACCTGGGCAGGCGTCGGCGGGGCGAGGCCGAGGAAGGCGAGGCGGGCCGTCAGGTCGGGCCGCTGGGCGCGGATCTCGTCGAGCAGGGCGCGGTAGGTGGCGATGCCTGCCGAGTCCTGGGTGCCGTGGGCGACGGCCAGCAGGGTGGGGGCTGTGGGCCCGTCCGTCATATCGCCGCCTCCAGACCGTATCCGCGCTTGGGCACCGTACGCACCAGCGGGGCGTGCCCGCCCAGCGCCGCGCGCAACCGGGCGACGGCCGCCTCCACCGCGTGCTGGTCGGCCTGGCCGGTGAGCCAGACACGGCTCAGCAGTTCGGTCCGGCTGAGTACGCGCCCCGGCCGCTCGGCCGGCGCGCGCAACACCGCCGCGAGCAGCGGAGGGAGCTGAACGGCCGACTCGCCGTCGATCAGCACGGCGTTTCCCTGAAGCACCAATGTGCTTGCGCCGGAGCGGACTTCACGTCTGCCACGGGCGGGCAGAGCCGTCTCGACGGTCCGCACCATGGCGCCGAGCCGGCCCCGCTCGGGGCAGAGCACGCAGATTCCGGCTTCCTCCAGTGGCCGGGCACAGACCGGACCGACGCAGACCGGGAGCACATCCTCCCGAAGCGCGCCCAACACCTCGTCATGGAGACCGAGTTCGTCCGCACTGGCGAGGAATGCGGTGATCGCGGGCGCACGGGTGAAGGTGAGCGCGTGCCGTTCGCGGCGGACCGTCTGCTCGACCGGGCGGCGCAACGCCGACGGATCGTCGGGCGGACCCCAGCGGTAGACCGGAATCGGGATCACCTCGGCTCCTCGCTCGCTCAGCGCGGCGGTGAACGCGTCCAGCGGGACCCCGTGCTCCTGTACGGCGATCCGCCTGCCGGGCAGATCGCGCGCGAGCAGCCAGGTCAGCAGCTCGTCGGTGGCCTCGGTGACGGGGGAGAAGGTCTCGCTCAGGCCTCCGGCGCGCACCGCGCCGGTCGCCTTCGGGCCACGGGTGAGCACCACCGCGTCCCGGCAGACCTCGGCCAGCCACCCGCCGAACCCTCAGCCGTCGGCCGCACTCAGCCAGCCGCGCCAGCCGACCCCGGTGGTCGCCACCACGTAGTCGAGCGGCGCGTTCAGGCACCGCGCGGTGGCCCGGCGCAGCGCCGCGTCGTCCTCCAGAGGGAGGATCCGCAGAGCCGGTGCCTCGACCACCCTGGCACCGCGTCGACGCAGCAGCGCGACGAGCTCTTCCCGGCGGCGCGCGGCGGTGCCGACGGTGCAGCTGCTCGCCCTGCTGGTGCTGGCCGTCGCCGGCGCCGGACACCCGCGGCTGCTGGTGCTGGTCTATGTGCCGCTGATCGTGCTGGCGGCACTCGGCGCGGCGTTGCGGATGGACAACCTCGCCGACGCGCGCAACGAACGCGGCGCGATGACACGGAACGGCCAGGCCGCGTATCTGGCGTTCCTCGGGTACTACGGCCTCTGCCTGGCGGCGACCCGGGCCGTCTATCTGTGGCGGTCCGCACACCGCCTGCCGGGGGTGTGACTGGACGGTGCTCAGGGCCGGTGTCGTCGCGCCCAGCCGTCCGCCGCGCACCGAGGAACGCGGCCGCGCCGCCGCTGTGAGCAGCCGCGACCGGACGGCCCGTTCCCGGACGCCGCCGTCCAAGGGGCCTTGGCGGACCGCCTCGGCCGTGTCCTCTCTTCCCAGGGGCACGGCCGTGACCTGTGCCCTCCGTCCGCTGGAACGGACGCCGGAAAAGCCGCTGCCGCGGCCCTGCCGGGATGAGTATCGGGGCGCATGGTCCTAGGGTGCGAGCCATGGCAGAGAGCGCAGGTCACTGGGGTGCTGCGGGGTGGGACGACCCTCCCGCCTCGGGCCCTCGTACTCCGGACCCACGCCGCTGGCAGGCGCTCGCGGTGTGTCTGATCGCCGGGTTCATGACCCTGCTCGACGTATCCATCGTCAATGTCGCCCTGCCGTCGATCCGGGAGGGGCTCCACACGCCGGAGTCCGACCTGCAATGGGTGCTCTCCGGCTACTCCCTCGCCTTCGGCCTGTTCCTCATCCCCGCAGGACGGCTCGGTGACGCGCGCGGACGCCGCGAGGTGTTCATGATCGGGCTGGCGCTGTTCACCCTGGCGTCGGCGGCCTGCGGAGTCGCGCAGTCCAGCCTGTGGCTGGTGGTCGCCCGGCTCGTCCAGGGCCTCGCCGGGGGCTTGATCTCACCCCAGATCTCGGCATTGATCCAGCAGATGTTCTCCGGTGACGAGCGCGGCCGGGCCTTCGGCATGTTCGGCACGGTGGTCGGTGTCTCCACCGCCGTCGGCCCGCTGTCGGGAGGGCTGCTGATCCAGGCGGCCGGTGCCGGGGAGGGGTGGCGCTGGGTGTTCTACGTCAACCTGCCGCTCGGCGCCACCTGCCTGCTGCTGGCCCGGCGCCTGCTCCCGGACACCCCCGCGGCCGGACGGGTACGCCTGCGCGACCTCGACCCGCTCGGAGTGCTCCTGCTCGGCACGGGTGTGCTCGCTCTGCTGCTGCCCTTCGTCCAGTCGCAGCAGTGGCCCGGAGACCGGAAGTGGCTGCTGCTCGTGGGCGCCGTTGTGCTGCTCGCCGCCTTCGTCGGGTGGGAGTCCTGGTGCGGCAGGCGCGGCACGCAGCCCGTCGTGGACCTGTCGCTGTTCCGGGTCCGCTCCTACTGGCTGGGCTGTCTGCTGATCCTGCTGTACTTCGCCGGATTCACCTCGATCTTCTTCATCACCACGCTCTACCTGCAGAGCGGCCTGCACTACTCCGCCCTGCAGGCGGGACTCGCCATCACCCCCTTCGCCGTGGGCGCGGCGGTCGCGGCAAGCCCCGGCGGCCGGCTCGTCGGCCGGTTCGGGCGGCCTCTCGTCGTCGCGGGGCTCGCGACGGTGGCCTTCGGGCTGGCGGTCACCGCGCTCGCCGCGCACCTCGTGCCCGGCCGGGGCGTGGGGTGGGCGATGGCGGCCCCGCTGCTGCTGGCGGGTCTCGGCAGCGGCCTGGTCATCGCCCCGAACCAGACACTGACCCTGTCCGAAGTTCCGGTGGCGGGTGCGGGCAGCGCCGGCGGAGCCCTCCAGACCGCCCAGCGCGTCGGTTCGGCGATCGGGATCGCCGCGGTCGGTTCGATGTTCTTCGCGCAAGTGGGCGGGGACGGGTGGGCCATCGCGTACGACCACGGACTCGTTATCGCGGTCGCCTTCGTCGTCGTCGCCCTGATCATCGGGCTGGCGGATGTGCACGGAGAGCGCCGCAGCCGGATGCGTGTCCACAGGTCCGCCCGCAGACCGTCCGCGGGGAGAACGCCAACGTAGGGAGAACACCATGAAGCGGAGCGAGACCAGTACGGCCACCGGTTCGGGCGCCGACGGCAACGCGGCCTACGGGCACAAGGCATTCAAGCGGTCCAGGAGCCACTTCGCCGACCGCATCACCGCCGACGGCCGGGACGGCTGGCCCGTCGAGGCCGGGCGCTACCGGCTGGTCGTCAGCCGCGCCTGCCCGTGGGCGAGCCGTGCCCTGGTGTCGCGTCGGCTCCTCGGGCTGGAGGGAGCCGTCTCCCTGGCCATCGCCGATCCGATCCAGGACGACCGCAGCTGGCGCTTCACCCTGGACGAGGGCGGCCGGGATCCGGTGCTCGGCATCACATACCTGAGCGAGGCGTACGACGCCCGGGAGCCGGACTACCCCGGCGGGGTCAGCGTTCCCGCGATCGTCGACGTACCCAGCGGCAGGCTCGTGACCAACGACTACCAGCAGATCACGCTGGACTTCGCGACCGAATGGACCGCGCTGCACCGGCAGGGCGCGCCCGACCTGTATCCCGAACGCCTGCGTGACGAGATCGACGAGGTCATGGAGGGCATCTACCGCGATGTGAACAACGGCGTGTACCGCGCGGGGTTCGCGGCGGAACAGTCCGAGTACGAGGCCGCGTACCAGGACGTGTTCCGCCGCCTGGACCAGGTGTCCGAACGCCTCGCGGACCGGCGCTACCTCCTCGGCGAATCCCTCACCGAGGCGGACATCAGGCTGTTCACCACCCTGGTGCGCTTCGACGCCGTCTACCACGGACACTTCAAGTGCAACCGCTCGAAGCTGGCCGAGGACCGCGTTCTGTGGGCGTACGCCAGGGACCTCTACCAGACGCCCGGTTTCGGTGACACGGCCGACTTCCATCACATCAAGCAGCACTACTACCGGGTCCACACCGGCATCAACCCCACCGGCATCGTGCCCGTCGGCCCCGATCTGTCGGGCTGGCTCACCCCGCACCACCGGGAGGAGCTGGGCGGACGCCCGTTCGGCGACGGCACCCCGCCGGGTCCGGTGTCGCCCGGGGAGCAGGTCCCGCCGTCGGGGCGTCCCTGAACCCGGAGCCCGTGCGGTCGCGGCCGGGCAAGGGGGCAGGGCCCTGTCGAGTCGCCGGCGATCACGAGATATCTTGATGTCAAGCAATGTTGCAGACGTGGAGCGGAGCACAGGGTGACTGACTCGACCATCATCTACACACACACCGACGAGGCTCCGGCCCTGGCGACCTATTCGTTCTTGCCCGTGGTCCAGGCGTACGCCTCGACGGCCGGGGTCAATGTCGAGAGCCGCGACATCTCGCTGGCCGGGCGCATCATCGCCGTCTTCCCCGAGTACCTCCAGGAGAGCCAGCGCATCGACGACGCGCTCGCCGAGCTCGGTGCCCTGGCCAAGACGCCCGAGGCCAACATCATCAAGCTGCCGAACATCTCGGCTTCGATCCCGCAGCTGAAGGCTGCCGTCGCGGAGTTGCAGGCACAGGGTTACGCACTGCCGGACTACCCGGACGATCCGCAGACGGATGAGGACAAGGACGTCCGCGCGCGCTACGACAAGGTCAAGGGCAGCGCCGTGAACCCGGTGCTGCGCGAGGGCAACTCCGACCGCCGCGCCCCCGCCTCGGTCAAGAACTACGCCAAGACGCACCCGCACCGTATGGGCGCCTGGACGGCCGATTCGAAGACCGACGTCGCCACCATGGGCGTCGACGACTTCCGCTCCACCGAGAAGTCCACGGTCATCGCCGAGGCCGGTTCGCTGCGCATCGAGCTCGCGGGGGACGACGGCACCACCACCGTTCTGCGCGAGTCGGTTCCGGTGCTCGCCGGCGAGGTCGTCGACGCGGCGGTGATGCGCGTCGCGGCCCTGCGTGAGTTCTTCACCGCGCAGATCGCCCGTGCCAAGGCCGAGGGTGTGCTGTTCTCGGTGCACCTCAAGGCGACGATGATGAAGGTCTCCGACCCGATCATCTTCGGGCACGTGGTGCGTGCCTTCTTCCCGAAGACCTTCGCCGAGTACGGCGACACGCTCGCCGCGGCCGGCCTGACCCCGAACGACGGGCTCGGCGGCATCCTCAAGGGCGTCCAGGCGCTGCCCGACGGTGCCGCGATCAAGGCGTCCTTCGAGGCCGAGCTCGCCGACGGCCCGGCGCTGGCGATGGTCGACTCCGACAAGGGCATCACGAACCTGCACGTTCCCAGTGACGTCATCGTCGACGCGTCCATGCCGGCCATGATCCGCACCTCCGGCCACATGTGGGGCCCGGACGGCAAGGAGGCCGACACGATTGCCGTCCTGCCGGACAGCAGCTACGCGGGCGTCTACCAGGTCGTGATCGACGACTGCAAGGCCAACGGCGCCTTCGACCCGTCGACCATGGGCTCGGTGCCGAACGTCGGCCTGATGGCGCAGAAGGCCGAGGAGTACGGCAGCCACGACAAGACCTTCGAGATCCCCACCACGGGCACGGTGCGGGTCCTCGACGGCAACGGTGACGTCGTGCTGGAGCAGGTCGTCGGTGCGGGCGACATCTTCCGCATGTGCCAGACCAAGGACCTGCCGATCCGGGACTGGGTCAAGCTCGCCGTCACCCGTGCCCGCGCCACCGGCGCCCCGGCCGTCTTCTGGCTCGACGAGGACCGCGCCCACGACACGCAGCTCGTCGCCAAGGTCAAGACCTACCTCGCCGAGCACGACACCGACGGTCTGCAGATCGAGATCATGTCGCCGCAGAAGGCGACCGCGTTCTCGCTGGAGCGCATCCGCCGGGGCGAGGACACCATCTCGGTGACCGGCAACGTGCTGCGTGACTACCTGACCGACCTGTTCCCGATCCTCGAACTGGGCACGAGCGCGAAGATGCTCTCCGTCGTTCCGCTGATGAACGGCGGCGGACTGTTCGAGACCGGTGCCGGTGGCTCCGCACCCAAGCACGTCCAGCAGCTTGTCAAGGAGAACTACCTCCGCTGGGACAGCCTCGGTGAGTTCTTCGCGCTCGCGGCCAGCTTCGAGCACCTGGCCACGACCACGGGCAACGCGCGTGCCCAGGTCCTCGCGGACACCCTCGACCGCGCGACCGGCACCTTCCTCAACGAGGACAGGTCGCCGAGCCGCAAGCTGGGTGGCATCGACAACCGCGGCAGCCACTTCTACCTGTCCCTCTACTGGGCCCAGGAGCTGGCGCGGCAGACCGACGACGCGCAGCTCGCGCAGGCGTTCGCCGCGCTCGCGAAGACACTGGAGGAGCAGGAGCAGACCATCGTCGACGAGCTGATCGCGGTCCAGGGCTCGCCGGCCGACATCGGCGGCTACTACCAGCCCGACCCGGCCAAGGCCGCGGCCGTCATGCGTCCGTCGGCGACGTTCACGCAGGCCATCGCCGCCATCGGCTGACGCGACAGCCGCGGAAGGGGCGCGTCCAGGCCCGCCCCCTCAGCTCTCCCGCCCCGGTCGGCACCATGCCCGGCCGGGGCGGTTCCTCGATGCCGGGCCGCCGCCGCGAGCGCTCGGCGGTGCCGGAAGTTCTCCGCGCAATCCCGTACGAGCAGCCGTTCCGCCGGTAGGTTCGATTGACCCGGATCAACTGCTTTCGAAGGGGGCGGACTGTGCTGACAGGCAGGAAGGCCGTGGTGACCGGAGGATCTCGGGGCATCGGCCGCGCGATCGTCGAGCGCCTGTGCCGCGACGAGGCGCACGTCGTCTTCAACTACGCCACCAGCGACGTAGCGGCCGCGGAGGTCGTCCGCGCCGTGCGGGACAAGGGCGGCGAAGCATCGGCCGTCCGTATCGATCTCGCCGATCCGGACGGGCCGCAACAGCTGATGGAGGCCGCCGAGGCGAGGCTGGGCGGTCTGGACATCCTGGTGAACAACGCCGCGCTGTGCCTCCCCCCGTCCCTCATCGCGGACACCGGACCGGACGTGTTCGACAAGGTGATGGCGGTCAACACCCGAGCGGTCTTCATGACGATCCGCCACGCGGCCCGGCGGATGCGTGACGGCGGCCGCATCGTGAACATCTCCACGGCCAACACCGTGCGGCAGGGCCCCGGCATCTCCGCGTATGCCGCCAGCAAGGGCGCGGTCGAGCAGCTCACCGCCGTCGCGGCCCACGAACTCGGAGCCCGGGGGATCACGGTCAACACCGTCTCACCCGGTGCGACCGACACCGACATGCTGCGCGGCGCCAACGAGCCGGAGGCGCTCGAAGCAGTCGCCGGAATGACACCTCTCGGCCGACTGGGCGAACCCGAGGACGTCGCCGACGTGGTCGCCTTCCTGGTCGGCCACGACGGCCGGTGGATGACAGGTCAGAACGTACGCGCCACAGGCGGGCTGGCCTGAGCGGCGCAGCAGCGATGCCCGGAGCCGGTCACCGATCCGGGCGTTCGCCGTCTCCTGCGGCAACGGTGCCTTCCGGTGGGGGAGTTGGAGGCGCACCGCAGGGATTCGGCGACTCGATGACATGAACCGCTTTGCGGCCATTGCCGGTTGAGTGGATGAGGGCGCCGCGCCCGAACCCCGGGTCACGGCGTCGCCCGTCGCTCGTACGGAAGTCCGCACCGGCGTCGACGGTGTGCGGGCGGGTCGGGCCGTCGGCCGAGGACGCCCTGACGAGTGAAAGTCATGCGACGGCGGGCGCCGGGCCGCACATAGTGGCCCCGCGGCTGATTTGCTGCACCTGGAATCTGGCGTGACGCGCGCGGGACCGGCCTGTCGGCCGTCCTGGTGGAGTCGGCGCCCCTGCCGGGTGTCCAGTCCACCCGCGAATGAGATCGAAGGAGCGTCCCAGTGACGACGACGGGCACATCAGGGGCAGCGGAGGAAGACGAGGCGTACGCGAACGAGCTTCCGGTACGCGCCAAGGAACCGGGCAACGTCGTCATCAAGTGGCTGACCACCACCGATCACAAGACGATCGGCACGCTCTACCTGGTCACGTCGTTCGCCTTCTTCATCGTCGGTGGTGTGCTGGCTCTGGTCATGCGAGCCGAGCTGGCCCGTCCCGGGATCCAGATCGTTTCGCCCGAGCAGTTCAACCAGGCGTTCACGATTCACGGCACGATCATGCTGCTGATGTTCGCGACACCGCTGTTCGCCGGCTTCACGAACTGGATCATGCCGCTGCAGATCGGTGCGCCCGACGTGGCGTTCCCGCGGCTGAACATGTTGGCGTACTGGCTGTACCTCTTCGGCTCGCTCATCGTGGTGGCCGGGTTCCTCACCCCGCAGGGCGCGGCCGACTTCGGCTGGTTCGCCTATTCCCCACTGACCGACGCGGTCCGCTCACCGGGCATCGGCAGCGATATGTGGATCATGGGTCTGGCCTTCTCCGGCTTCGGCACGATCCTGGGTTCGGTCAACTTCATCACCACGATCATCGGCATGCGCGCTCCCGGCATGACGATGTTCCGCATGCCGATCTTCGTCTGGACCGTCCTGCTGACCGCCGTACTCGTCCTGCTGGCCTTCCCCGTCCTCGCGGCAGCCCTGCTGGTGCTGGAGGCGGACCGCAAGTTCGGTGCGCATGTGTTCGATGCGGCCAATGGCGGCGCATTGCTCTGGCAACACCTCTTCTGGTTCTTCGGCCATCCGGAGGTGTACATCATCGCTCTGCCGTTCTTCGGGATCGTCAGTGAGATCATCCCGGTCTTCAGCCGCAAACCGATCTTCGGCTACATCGGTCTGATCAGTGCGACGATCGCCATCGCGGGTCTCTCGGCGACCGTGTGGGCACACCACATGTTCGTCACCGGCGGTGTGCTGTTGCCGTTCTTCTCGTTCATGACATTCCTCATCGCGGTACCGACCGGTGTGAAGTTCTTCAACTGGATCGGCACGATGTGGAAGGGGTCGTTGTCCTTCGAGACACCGATGCTCTGGGCCGTCGGCTTCCTGGTCACGTTCCTCTTCGGTGGTCTGACCGGTGTGATCCTGGCGTCGCCCCCGTTGGACTTCCACGTCTCGGACTCGTACTTCGTCGTCGCGCACTTCCACTACGTCGTCTTCGGGACCGTGGTCTTCGCGATGTTCGCCGGATTCCATTTCTGGTGGCCGAAGTTCACCGGCAAGATGCTGGACGAGCGGCTCGGCAAGATCACGTTCTGGACGCTGTTCGTGGGCTTCCACGGCACATTCCTGGTGCAGCACTGGCTGGGTGCCGAGGGCATGCCGCGTCGTTACGCGGACTACCTCGCCTCGGACGGCTTCACCGCGCTGAACACGGTCTCGACGATCTCCGCGTTCCTGCTCGGTCTGTCGATGCTGCCGTTCTTCTACAACGTGTGGAAGACCGCCAAGTACGGCAAGAACGTCGGGGTCGACGACCCGTGGGGCTACGGCCGTTCGCTGGAGTGGGCGACCTCCTGCCCGCCGCCGCGGCACAACTTCCTCACCCTGCCGCGGATCCGTTCCGAATCCCCGGCGTTCGACCTGCACCACCCCTCGGTCCGCGCCCTCGACGAAGCGATCAACCGTCCCGGCACCGGCACGACCGCGGCCCCGGGGGACAGCGGGGCATGAGCAGGGCGGTCCCGGGAGAGGAGGAGCGAGTGGACCCGGACAAGGACTGTGCGCGCGGTCTGGCACAGCTGGAGGGCTATCTGCTGTGGAACGCCGAGGTCGAGGAGGCCCGACGGCAGGCGGACCGCTTCGCCGACGAGCTGCCCTGGCTCACCACGGCACAGCGCGAGGAGGTGGAGCGGGTCTATATCGCGGACCGTGTCACCACATC
The DNA here is from genome assembly GCF_040643055.1 of Streptomyces sp. NPDC047515. Lineage (NCBI taxonomy): Bacteria > Bacillati > Actinomycetota > Actinomycetes > Kitasatosporales > Streptomycetaceae > Streptomyces > Streptomyces sp. NPDC047515. The sequence continues at coordinate 30,585 of NZ_JBEYTM010000040.1, read as the reverse complement.
GCGGGCCATGCTCTGGCGGATCTCCGTCCGCGCCGTCCAACTGCGCGGCGAATATGACGCGCGCTACCGCGAGCTCAGGGCCCGCTGTGTCGCGGTCGGCGTCGTGCTCGTCTGCGTGGTGGGCGGCACCTGCACGGCGGTCGCCCTGCTCGCCCGCTGACCCGGGGGTGTCGTCCGTCCGTCGTCCCCAGCAGGCGAAGTCGGCCGCGGCTCGTGAAGATGAGAGATGACGGGCGCGTGCGACGGGGCAGGCGAACGGACGACCGCGCATGCCCGAGAAGGGACGAACACCGTGGCACGACCCAGGATCCTCGTTGTCGGCGCCGGATTCGCCGGGGTGGAGTGCGTGCGCCGTCTGGAGCGCGGGCTCGCCCCGGGCGAGGCGCACATCACGCTCGTCGCCCCGTTCTCGTACCAGCTCTATCTGCCTCTGCTGCCCCAGGTGGCGGCAGGAGTGCTCACCCCGCAGTCGGTCGCGGTGTCGCTGCGACGGAGCCGCAAGCACCGCACCCGGATCATCCCGGGCGGTGCCGTCGGAGTGGACCCCAAGGCGAAGGTCTGCGTCATCCGCAAGATCACCGACGAGGTCGTCTACGAGCCCTACGACTACATCGTGCTCAGCCCCGGCAGTGTCACCCGTACCTTCGACATCCCCGGCCTGCTCGACAACGCCCGGGGCATGAAGACGCTCGCCGAGGCCGCGTACGTACGGGACCACGTGATCGCCCAGCTCGATCTCGCGGATGCCAGTCACGACGAGCACGAGCGGGCTTCACGGCTCCAGTTCGTGGTGGTCGGCGGCGGATACGCGGGCACCGAGACGGCTGCCTGTCTGCAGCGCCTCACCACCAACGCGGTCAGGCACTACCCGAGGCTCGACCCCAGGCTGATCAAGTGGCACCTCATCGACATCGCCCCGAAACTCATGCCCGAGCTGGGCGACAGACTCGGCTGGAGCGCCCTGGAGGTGCTGCGCGCACGCGGCATCGAGGTGTCGCTCGGGGTCTCCGTCGCCGAGGCCGGGCCGGAGCAGGTGACCTTCACCGACGGCCGGGTGGTGCCCTGCCGCACGCTGATCTGGACGGCGGGCGTCACCGCGAGTCCACTGGTCTCCACCTTCGACGCGGAGACGGTACGCGGACGGCTCGCGGTCACGCCCGAGATGAGCCTGCCGGGCTACGACGGCATGTTCGCGCTCGGCGACGTCGCGGCCGTACCGGACCTGAGCAAGGACCCCGGGGCGGTCTGCCCGCCCACCGCGCAGCACGCCATGCGCCAGGGTCGCACGCTCGCCGACAACCTCATCGCCACGCTCCGTCACCAGCCGCTGAAGCCGTATGTGCACAGGGACCTCGGCCTGGTCGTGGACCTCGGAGGCAAGGACGCGGTATCCAAGCCGGTCGGCCTCGAAATGCACGGAGTCCTGGCACAGGCCGTCGCCCGTGGCTACCACTGGACGGCGCTGCGGACCAATGTGGCCAAGGCGCGGGTCATGACCAACTGGATGCTCAACGCCATCGCAGGTGACGACTTCGTGCGCACCGGCTTCCAGGCCCGCAAGCCGGCCAAGCTGCGTGACTTCGAGTACACGGACTCCTATCTCACACCGGCACAGGTCCGCGAGCACACCGCATCGCTGCACACCGGTGTCTGACCCCGTCCACGGCTCGGAGCAGTGATCCGCGCACGGCCCGGAAAGAGTGACGAGAAGGGGCAGGGCCCGCTGTCCGGAGGGCCCTGCCCCTGGTCGCGGACGGTCGAGTCAGCTGTTGCTCTCGTGACCGGCCGTCAGACCGGAGTCCCGTTCCGCCACCGGGGACAGGATGTCGTCCATGCTCTTCAGCAGCTCCGCGTCGAGTGTCACACCCGCCGCCGCGGCGTTCTCCGTCACCTGCTCGGGCCGGGAGGCGCCGATGATGGCGGCGGAGACATTCGGATTCTGCAGCACCCACGCGACCGCGAGCTGGGCCAGGCTCAGACCGGCCTGGTCGGCGAGCGGCCGCAGCTGCTGGACGCGCTCCAGCACCTCGTCGCGCAGCCAGCCGGCGACCATGTTCGCCCCGCCCTTCTCATCCGTCGCCCGAGAGCCGGCCGGGAGCGGTGCGCCGGGCTTGTACTTGCCCGTGAGGGCGCCCTGAGCGATCGGTGACCAGACGATCTGCCCGATGCCCAGTTCCTCCGAAGCGGGTACCACCTCACTCTCGATGACCCGCCACAGTGCCGAGTACTGCGGCTGGTTGGAGATCAGCGGCACCTGCAGCTCACGGGCCAGACCGTGTCCGGCACGGAGCTGGTCGGCCGTCCACTCGGAGACGCCGATGTAGAGGGCCTTGCCGGAGCGGACGACGTCGGCGAACGCCTCCATGGTCTCTTCCAGCGGGGTCGAGTGGTCGTAGCGGTGTGCCTGGTAGAGGTCCACGTAATCCGTCTGCAGGCGGCGCAGCGAGTTGTTGATGGACTCCATGATGTGCTTGCGTCCGAGCCCCCGGTCGTTGTGGCCGGGACCGGTCGGGAAGTACACCTTGGTGAACACCTCAAGTCCCGCGCGGCGCTCGCTCTTGAGCGCTCGGCCCAGCACGGCCTCGGCCCGCGTCTCGGCGTATACGTCCGCGGTGTCGAAGGTGGTGATCCCGGCGTCGAGGGCCGCGCGGATACAGGCGACCGCCGCGTCCTCCTCCACCTGGGAGCCATGGGTGAGCCAATTGCCGTAGGCGATCTCGCTGATGGTCAGACCGCTGCGGCCGAGTCGGCGGAATTCCATGTGCCTGCTCTTCCTGTGCTCGTTGGGGGCGGATCGTGCAGGAGCGGTCCATGCTATTGCGCCGTCCCGCCGCGATCGGACAGGCTCAGGCATCGGGAACGGTGAGGTGGACCGTACGGAGGAAGGCCGCGTTGTCAGGGGTGCGCCGGATCCGGTCCAGCAGCGTTTCGAGCGCGGTCTGCGGATCCCTGGAGTGCAGTGCGCGCCGCAGTCCGCGCACCGTCCGCAACTCGGCCTCCGTTACCAGGAGTTCATCACGTCGAGTGCCGGACGCCGGAATGTTGACGGCCGGGTGGATCCGTCTGTCGGCCAGCGAACGGTCGAGCCGGAGCTCCATGTTGCCGGTGCTCTTCAGCTCTTCGAAGAAGTAGTCGTCGGCGCGGGAGCCGGTCTCCACCAGAGCGGTGGCCAGGATGGTGAGGGAGCCGCCCTCCTCGGCAAGGCGCGCGGCCCCGAAGAGCCGCTTGGGACCGAGCAGCGCGGCAGCGTCGACGCCGCCGCTGAGGGTGCGTCCGCCCGCGCCGGACGCGTTGTTGTGGGCGCGGCACAGCCGGGTGAGGGAGTCGAGCAGGACGACGACGTCCCGGCCCTGTTCGACCAGACGCTTGGCGCGCTCGACCGCGAGTTCGGCGAGCAGGATGTGTTCCTTCGCCGGCCGGTCGAACGTCGAGGCGAGCACCTCGCCCCGTACGGACCGGCGCATGTCCGTGACCTCCTCGGGGCGTTCGTCGAGCAGTACCACCATCAGATGGCACTCGGGGTGGTTGGCGGCGACGGCTGCCGCGATCTGTTGCAGCAGCACCGTCTTGCCGGTTCTGGGTGGCGCGACGACGAGTCCGCGCTGCCCCTTGCCGATCGGGGACACCAGATCGACCAGGCGCGTCGCCGGACCGCCGGACGGCGTTTCCAGGCGCAGCCGCTGCCGGGGGTGGAGCGGGGTCAGATCGCGGAAATGGGGCCGGCCGCGCAGCGCCTGCGGGGAGAGGCCGTTGACCCGTACGATCCCGGACAGGGCGCGGGGTCGCTCGCAGAGGCCCTCGACGACATCGCCCTTGCGCAGGCCGTGGCGGCGGATCAGAGCGGCGGGGACCTGCACGTCGCTGGGGGAGGAGCGGTCGCCCTGGATGCGCAGTGTGCCGTGCCCCTGTTGGGTGAGGTCGAGGAGGCCGAGAGCCTTGGTGGGCAATTCCTTTTGGTCGATGGGGAGTTCGAGGGTGCTGGTCATGCGGGTGGTCCTTTCGCGGACATGGCGAATGAAAGGGGCCCGGACGGCACGGGGGCGGAAGGCGGCACGCCCCGGACGACGGGCGGGAAAGCCCGGACGGAGAGGATCCGTACCGAACTGGAAGAAGTGGTGCGGGAAAGCCGGATCGCCGGTCGGAGAAGGACGGGCGCAGCTCCACGAGAAGATATCGGCACCGGTGTCTCGAACCGAGACGTACACATGTACCAACTGCACCGTACCACGGTGTGCGCGCCAGGTCGGCGGCGACGGCCGCGGTACCCGGTTGCCGTGGCCCGCGCAGGGCGATGTGGTCCTCCGGGCCGCGCGCCCGCTCACCCGTCCTGCCCGGCGCCCTCGGCGCGGAGAAGATTCCTCCGGTGATCATTTTCTGCGGGCCGGGGGCTGCGCAAGGTCCTCACCCTGACCTGCGCCCGCCTTCCGTCGGCTGAGACCGGCACCGCGGCTCCCGCAGGATCGTCGGACGGCCGCATCCGGGCTGTCGCCTGGTGTCCTGGGACGGCGCCGTCCCCGACGACCTCGCGCCGACGTTCGCCGCATCGCGCCGCGCCATGGACGACATGCCCATGGACGACACCGAGTACGGCTCGGTCGGTCTGGGACGTGGCGCGGGTCCGGGCCGCGGCGGCCGCCGTCGCGGCAGGTGGCGAGCTGCTCCACGCCGTTGCCGCCGTCGACGAGTCCGGCTTCACGGTCGTGGGCTTCACCGAACTGGTCGTCCCCGGCGACGGACAGGGCGACGATCAGCACTACGGCACCGGAGTCCTCGCTGAACACCGGGGGCACGGCCTCGCGCGATGGACGAAGGCGCAGTCCGTTTTGCAGGCCCGCGAACACCACCCGGCTCTCCACGGGCCGCCGGCGCACACCGCGGGCAGCGACACGCGCATGCGCGGAGCGTCAACGACGCACTCGGCCAGGCGCCGACGCGCAAGTCGGTCGAGGACCAGCTCGGTCTGTAGGCCGTGTCTGACCAATGCCGTCGTCCTGCGGATCATGCCCGGGACAGGTGAGCCTCGGGGCATGATCCGCCGGACATGACTGGGGCGTCAGGCCGTCGCGAACTTGGCAACGTACTCGTCGAAGGGCTCGATACCGACTTCCGCGCGGAGGTCGTCCATGCGATCGGGCTCTTCGCAGGGCCACGGAACCGGCGAGCCGTCCTTCACACCGGCGATCTGGGTGCCATAGATCTGCTTGCGGCCTTCGTTGACCAGCGTGCGGTCGTGCAGAAAGGCCAGCTCGCGCGGGCCGGCCGAGCCTGCCGAAACCGCCTGCTGCATCAGCTGGAGCGCGCGTCGCTGAACGTCGAGCTGTCGGTCGGCGTGCTGGGCGATCAGCCACACCGCGCGGGCGGCCTCCTCGCCGATCAGTTCTGCCGTCGGCCAGCCGTACTCCTCCATGATCTCACTGAGTCGGTCACCGTGCCGCGCGGTCAGCCGGCGCCACGCCAGCTGCTCGGCGGGGTCCTCGCTGTGCGCCTGGACTGAGGACCGGTGATCGGCCGCAGCCATGGCCGTGAGCTCATCCGCCAGCGCGGTAACGTCGTGTGCCACTCTCAACTCCTGGGTCGAATCAGTGCGTTGTGCTCTTCTCGCGCAACCCTAAGGGCGCATTTCGGATGCAAAGATCATTCCGGAGAACGGTGACAGGCACCTCAGCGGACCGCGATAATGGATTTACCCCCGGAGCCGAAGCCGGATCGCCGTGCCGGTCGCGGTGCCCTGGACGACATGAGCACGTTCGTCGTACCGCGTGGCCACCGCCCGAAAGTCCTTGAGAGCATTGACGGCATCGACGGCCCGCCGGACGGACCCTGGTGCCTACGGTCTCTCGTTCGGATCGGGCCGGATCGACGACCGCGGCTCGCCAACCCCGCGTGATCCGAGCGAGAGGCCCTGATCCGCCGGACCACCGGCCTCCGCCGCCGGGATCGAGCCATGGAACGCGGCCAGGATCTGCTCGGCCGCCAGCGTGGCTGTCAACTCCCCGTCCCGTACCCGCTGTTCCAGATCCGGAGCGAGGGAACGCACCCCTGGGTGGCCGCGCAGGCTCTCCAGCAGCTCGTCCCGCACCATCGTCCAGGTCCAGTCGACCTGCTGGTCACGCCGTTTGACGGCGAGCCGGCCGGTCGATTCGAGCAGCCCGCGATGCTGCTCCAGCCGCTCCCACAGCGTGTCGAGACCGGTCGACTCGCGGGCGCTGCAGGTGAGCACCGGGGGCGTCCAGGCCGCGTCCGCCGGGTGCATCAGCCGTAGCGCGCCCGCCAGTTCACGCGCGGCCGCGCGCGCGTCGCGCTCGTGCGGGCCGTCCGCCTTGTTGACCGCGATCGCGTCCGCCAGCTCCAGAACCCCCTTCTTGATGCCCTGGAGCTGATCGCCGGTACGGGCCAGCGTCAGCAGCAGGAACGTGTCGACCATATGGGCCACCGCCGTCTCCGACTGGCCGACGCCGACCGTCTCGACCAGCACCACGTCGTATCCCGCCGCCTCCATCACCACGATGGACTCCCGGGTCGCCCTGGCCACCCCGCCGAGCGTTCCGGCGGTGGGGGAGGGACGGACGAATGCGGCAGGGTCCACCGCGAGGCGCTCCATCCTGGTCTTGTCGCCCAGGATGGAGCCGCCGGTACGGCTGGAGGAGGGATCGACGGCCAGCACCGCGACGCGGTGGCCGAGCCCGGTGAGCATCGTGCCGAGGGCGTCGATGAACGTGGACTTACCGACTCCCGGGACGCCACTGATGCCGATGCGCCGGGCGTTGCCGGCGTGCGGGAGCAAGGCACGAAGCAACCGCTGGGCCAGCGCCCGGTGATCGGGGCGGGTGGACTCGACGAGCGTGATGGCGCGGGCGATGTACGCCCGCTTCCCGTCGAGGACCTCTTTCGCATAGCTGTCGATGTCGATCTTCACTGGCATCGGATCAGCTGCTCACAACTCGTGGCCGAGCGCGGCACCGAGCCGCGTCACCAGGTCGTGCGCGGCATCCGGAATCACCGTGCCGGGCGGGAACACGGCCGTCGCCCCAGCCTCGTGCAGTGCCTCGACGTCCTGCGGCGGAATCACCCCGCCCACTACGATCATGATGTCGTCGCGGCCCTCGGCGGCCAGTTCCTCGCGGAGCGCCGGTACGAGGGTGAGGTGTCCGGCGGCCAGTGAGGAGACGCCCACGATGTGCACGTCCGCCTCCACCGCCTGCCGTGCCACCTCGGCCGGCGTCTGGAACAGCGGGCCGACGTCGACGTCGAAGCCCAGGTCGGCGAAGGCCGTCGAGATGACCTTCTGGCCGCGGTCGTGGCCGTCCTGCCCCATCTTGGCGACGAGAATACGCGGACGCCGCCCCTCGGCCTCCTCGAACCGGTCCACCAGTGCCCGGGTGCGGTCCACGGAGGGGGACTCGCCTGCCTCGTTGCGATACACACCGGAGATCGTACGGATCTGGCCCGCATGCCTCCCGTACACCTTCTCCAGGGCGTCCGAGATCTCGCCCACGGTCGCCATCGCACGTGCCGCTTCGACGGCGAGTGCCAGCAGATTGCCTTCGAGGCCGGGGCCGGGGGCCCGCTCGGCCGCAGCCGTCAGCGCCCGCAGGGCCGCCCGGCAGGCCTGCTCGTCGCGCTCCTCGCGCAGCCGGCGCAGTTTCTCGATCTGCCGGGTGCGCACCGAGGAGTTGTCGACCTTGAGCACATCGATCTGCTCGTCGGTCTCCACCCGGTACTTGTTGACCCCGATCACCGGCTGGCGGCCGGAGTCGATCCGCGCCTGGGTACGGGCCGCGGCCTCCTCGACCCGGAGCTTCGGGATGCCCGCGTCGATGGCCTGAGCCATGCCGCCCGCCGCCTCGACCTCCCGGATGTGCTGCCAGGCCCGGCGCGCCAGGTCGTACGTCAGCCGCTCCACGTAGGCGCTGCCGCCCCACGGGTCGATCACCCTGCCGGTCCCCGATTCCTGCTGGAGCAGCAGCTGGGTGTTCCGGGCGATCCGGGCGGAGAAATCCGTCGGCAGGGCGAGTGCCTCGTCGAGCGCGTTGGTGTGCAGTGACTGGGTGTGTCCTTGAGTGGCGGCCATCGCCTCCACACAGGTCCGGGTGACGTTGTTGAACACGTCCTGCGCGGTCAGCGACCATCCCGACGTCTGCGAATGCGTGCGCAGGGAGAGCGACTTGGCGTTCTTCGGTTCGAACTCCCCGACCAGCTTGGCCCACAGCAGCCGGGCCGCCCGCAACTTCGCGATCTCCATGAAGAAGTTCATGCCGATCGCCCAGAAGAACGACAGACGCGGCGCGAAGGCGTCCACGTCCAGCCCGGCATCCCGCCCGGCGCGCAGATACTCCACCCCGTCCGCGAGGGTGTACGCCAGCTCCAGGTCGGCGGTCGCACCCGCCTCCTGGATGTGATAGCCGGAGATGGAGATCGAGTTGTAGCGCGGCATCTTCTGCGAGGTGTAGGCGAAGATGTCGGAAATGATCCGCATCGAGGGCTTCGGTGGATAGATGTACGTGTTGCGGACCATGAACTCCTTCAGAATGTCGTTCTGAATGGTCCCGGCCAGCTTCTCGGGCCCGACGCCCTGCTCCTCGGCGGCCACGATGTACAGCGCGAGGACGGGGAGCACCGCGCCGTTCATCGTCATCGACACCGACATCCGGTCCAGCGGGATGCCGTCGAAGAGCTGACGCATGTCGTAGATCGAGTCGATGGCCACGCCCGCCATGCCGACGTCGCCGGTCACCCGCGGGTGGTCGCTGTCGTAGCCGCGGTGGGTCGGCAGGTCGAAGGCGACCGAGAGACCCTTCTGCCCGGCAGCGAGGTTGCGGCGGTAGAAGGCGTTGGACTCCTCGGCCGTGGAGAACCCGGCGTACTGCCGGATCGTCCAGGGCTGGTTGACGTACATCGTCGGATACGGGCCCCGCAGATACGGGGCGATACCCGGATAGGTACCGAGGAAGTCGAGCCCCTCCAGGTCGCGCCCGGTGTACAGCGGCTTGACCATGATGCCTTCCGGGGTCTCCCACAGCAGGTCGTCGTCGGAACGGCCGGAGGACTCCTTCACGGCGGCGCGCCACTGGTCCTCGGACACTTCGGCGGCGTCGCCCGGTCCGAGTTCGATGTCGGAGAAGTCAGGGATACGCATCACGCCACACCCATACGGTCGAGGACGGAAGAGAGCACGGCCACCACATCGGAGCCCGCGAAGACGTACTCGTCGACACCGGCGTACTCCCCGGGCCGGCCGGCGAGGAACACCCGGTGGGCACCGGCCGAGCGCAGTGCCTCGGCGACCGCCCCGGCCTGCTCGGCGTAGAGCGCGTCGCCGGAGCACAGGCACGCCACGGCGGCCCCGCTCGCCCGGAACGCGTCGGCCGCCGTGGCCGCGTCGACGGAGACCGGGTCGTGGACCGGTTCGATCCCGCCCGCCTGGAACAGGTTCGAGGCGAAGGACGCCCGCGCGGTGTGGGCCGCGGCCGGGCCGAGCGCGGCCAGGAACACCCTGGGTCGCTGCCCGGTCGCCGCGAGATGCGCGTCCGACCGGGCGCGCAGCGCCTCGAACGCCTCGTCGCGGCGGACCCTGGGCAGACCGCCCGATGCCGTGGCGGACATCTCGACGGGGGCGGCCTCGCGCTCCAGCGGGCGCTCCGCCGGCTGCGGGAACTCACTGACCCCGGTGACCGGCTCCTTGCGCCGCGCCAGATCCTTGGCCCGCGCCGCCCAGGTCGCCGCGAGACGCTCGCCGATCATCCCTGAACCCAGGGCGGCCGCCTGGCCGCCCGACCGCTCGATCTCCTGGAAGAACGCCCAGGCGGCGTCGGCGAGTTCGGCGGTGAGCCGTTCCACGTACCAGGAACCGCCCGCCGGGTCGATCACCCGGGCCAGATGCGACTCCTCCAGCAGGATGGCCGATGTGTTGCGGGCGATGCGCCGGGCGAACGCGTCCGGCAGACCCAGGGCGTGATCGAAGGGCAGCACCGTGACGGAGTCGGCCCCGCCGACACCCGCTCCCAGACATGCCAGTGTCGTCCGCAGCATGTTCACCCAGGGGTCGCGCCGCGTCATCATCACCGAGGACGTCACCGCGTGCTGGCGCTGCGCCCCCGCGGCGGCGGCCCCGCACACCTCGGCCACCCGGGCCCACAACCGCCGCGCGGCCCGCAGCTTGGCGACGCTCAGGAACTGATCGGTGGTCGCCGCGTACCGGAACTCCAGCTGGGCACAGGCCTCTTCGACCGTGAGACCGGCCTGTGTGAGCGCCCGCAGATAGGCGACACCGGTCGCCAGCGAAGCGCCCAGCTCCTCGGCGGCCGATCCGCCGGCCTCGTGGTACGGCAGCGCGTCGACGGTCAGGGCCCGCATTCCGGGGCACTCCCGTGCGCACCGCCGCGCCCAGTGGACGGCGGCCGTCAGATCCGCTGCGGCACCGTTGCGGGCGGCCAGCCCGAGCGGGTCGGCGCCGAGGTTGCCGCGGGCGTCCCGTGCATCGACGCCCCGCTCGGCATGCAGCCGCAGCAACTCCGTCGCCGCCGCGTCGACATGAGCGCCGGCGTCGAGCACCACGGGAGCCAGATCGAGGTGGACGCCGTCCAGCGCCCTCGCCAGAGCGGACACCGGCACGCCTCCGGTACCGCCCACGGTCAGCCACAGCGAGGTGACACCGTTCTCCAGATCCTTGAGCACCGCCTCATTGAGACGCGCAGGATCCGCCAGGGCGTGCCGCTGTCGTACGTCCCAGCCGCCCGCCGCGTTGCCCTCGGCCGTGCCGCCGCGGGTGAAGGGGGCGAAGCCCGGATGTCCGGCATCGGGAGCGCTGTCGCGCGAGGTGTACAGAGGGCGGGTGATGAGCCCGTCCTCCACCGTGGTGGACAGCGCTTCCTCGGCGGCCGAACCCGCAACATCCTTGCCCGACTTGCGCAGCACGCCTTCGACGAGGCTCTGCCACTGCTCATGGGTGGGTTGAGGGAAATCGGCGGCCAACGAAAGCCCGTCGGCAGGCTGGACCGTCATGCCCAGATGCTAGGGCAGGTCACAGACGAGCAGCAGGGGCTCCGTCTGTGACCTTGCCCTCTCCGAGAGCACTCGACTCTTCACACACGGTCGTGCAGTCGACGTCGATCCGAGGCTTGGCGCTTCCTCCAAGCGGACTGGCATTTGCTCCACATATCACCAGAATGGATTGCAGGTGCGAGAGCAATCCGAATATCTTGTCGCACATGCAGTCCTACACAATCGGGCAGGCGGCGCGTCTCCTGGGGGTCAGCCCCGACACGGCCCGCCGCTGGGCGGACGCCGGAAGGGTCGCGACCCATCGCGACGAAGGCGGCCGCAGGCTCATCGACGGCCGCGATCTGGCCGCGTTCTCCATCGAGATCGGCCAAGGCGGCGGGGGCGAGGAGGATGCCTCGTACACCTCGGCCCGTAACTCCTTTCCGGGCATCGTCACCGGACTGAAGCTCGGCGATGTCGCGGCCCAGGTCGAGATCCAGGCAGGCCCGCACCGGTTGGTGTCGCTGCTCACCCGGGAGGCCGTCGAGGAGCTCGGACTGGAGGTCGGCATGCGGGCCACCGCTCGTGTGAAGTCCACCAGCGTGTACATCGACCGCACCTGATCGCGCATCACCTGCGACGTGCATCACCCTCAAGGAGCCTTCGGCAACATGACGACCACCTTCACCAGACGCCGCGCCGCCGCCGCGATCGTGACCGCAGCGCTGCTCGTCCCGCTCGCCGCCTGCGGCGGCGGTGACGACAACAAGAAGGACTCCGGCGGCAAGTCCGCTTCGTCCTCCGGCGCCCCCGAGGCCCGGCTCACGGTGCTGGCCGCGGCCTCGCTCACCGATGTGTTCAAGACCGCGGGCGCCGCGTACGAGAAGGAGCACCCGGGTACGAAGGTGACGCTCTCCTTCGCCGGGTCCCAGGAACTCGCCGCGCAGGTGAAGCAGGGCGCCCCCGCCGATGCCCTGGTCACCGCCGACACCAAGACGATGGACGGGCTGAAGTCCGACACCGGCACCCCCACCGTCATTGCCAAGAACCGTCTCGTCATCGCCACCGGGGAGGGCAACCCGGAGAAGATCGCGAACCTGAAGGACCTGACGAACCCCAAGCTGAAGGTCGTCCTGGCCGCCCCCGAGGTGCCCGTCGGCCGCTACAGCCAGCAGGTCCTCGACGCCCAGAAGCTCACCGTCAAGCCGGTCTCCCAGGAACCCAACGTCCGCGCCGTCCTCAGCAAGGTCGAGCTCGGCGAGGCCGATGCGGGCATCGTCTACAAGACGGACGCGGCCACGGCCACCGACAAGGTCGACGCCGTCGACATCCCCGACACGCAGAACGCGGTGGCCTCCTACCCGGCCGCCACGCTGCGGCAGTCCAAGAACTCCGAGGCCGCCACGGCGTTCGTGAAGTGGCTCAGCTCTCCCGAGGCGCAGAAGATCCTGCAGGCCGCGGGCTTCCAGCAGCCGTAGCCGGAGCACCGTACGCACCGCACGAGCGCTGCCCGGGACGGGGGGGACCGGGCAGCCCTCGTGCGGTCGAGCCAGTCCCGCACCCACCGACCGATCCCGGGAACCTCCGATGAGAGCACTCCGCAGCCGTGTGCCCGGCGCGCGTACCCCTGTCGCCCTGGCGCTCCCCGCGCTGCTCGCCGTCGCGTTCCTGCTGATGCCGTTGATCGGCATCCTCGCGCGTACCTCCTGGACGGACCTGGGCACCCACCTCACCAGTCCGGGCGTCACACAGGCGCTCAGGCTGTCCCTGCTCGTCTCGTTCTGGGCCCTGGGCCTCTCACTCCTGCTCGGGGTGCCCCTGGCCTGGCTGCTGGCCCGGGTCGACTTCCCCGGCAAGGCGCTCGTGCGCTCGCTGGTCCTCCTGCCGATGGTGCTGCCGCCCACAGTCGGAGGCGTGGCGCTCCTCCTCGGCTTCGGCCGCCGGGGCCTGCTCGGCCCCTGGCTGGAGGAGACCTTCGGGATCACGCTGCCGTTCCATACCTCGGGCGCGGTGGTCGCGGCGACCTTCGTCGCGATGCCGTTCCTCGTGATCAGCCTCGAAGGGGCGCTGGCCGGGCTGCGGCCCTCGTACGAGGAGACCGCCGCCTCCCTGGGGGCCTCACCGGCCCGGGTGTTCTTCACCGTGACCCTCCCGATGGTCGCCCCCGGCCTCGCAGCCGGGGCCGCACTCACCTGGGCGCGGGCACTCGGCGAGTTCGGCGCGACCATCACCTTCGCGGGCAACCTGCCCGGTACCACCCAGACGCTGCCCCTCCAGGTCTACCTGCTGCTCCAGGACTCCCCGGAGGCCGCCACCTCCGTCTCCCTCCTGCTGCTCGCCATCGCCATGGCCGTACTCGTCGGGCTGCGCGGACGCTGGACCGGCGCCCCGCGCGACCGCTCGCGCGACGCCGAACCCGCCCCGGACGGCGCGGACGACACGGACGGAGCCGGCACGCCGGCCGCCCGCACGGGCCACGCAACGCCCCCGGTCCCGCAGGAACGCCGCTCGCTGCACGCCGAGGTCACCGGCTTCAACCGGCTGACCCTCGACGCGGCACCCGGCACCACGATCGCCGTCGTCGGACCCAATGGTGCGGGCAAGACGACCCTGCTGCGCGCGCTCCTCGGCCTCACCCCGCGTGCCCGGGCCCGGCTGCGCCTCGGCGACACCGACGTCACCGTATTGCCCCCGCACCGTCGTCAGGTCGCCTGGGTGCCGCAGAACGGCGCGCTCTTTCCGCATCTGAGCGCACTGACGAACACGGCGTACGGGCTGCGGGCCCATGGCGTCCCCCGGGCCGAGGCCCGCCGCGAGGCGCGGCAGTGGCTGGACCGGCTGGGCGTCGGGCATCTCGCCCACCGCAGGCCGGCCCAGCTCTCGGGCGGCCAGGCCCAGCGCGTGGCCCTGGCCCGTGCGCTCGCCGCCCGCCCCTGGCTGCTGCTGCTCGACGAGCCGCTCGCCGCCCTCGACCAGACCAGCCGGGCCCATGTCCGGCACACCCTGCGCACCCATCTCGCCGGGTTCGGCGGGGTCTGCCTGATCGTCACCCACGACCCCGTCGAAGCGGTGTCCCTGGCCGACCGGGTCCTCGTGCTCGACGAAGGCCGCACCCTTCAGGACGCCGCGCCGGCCGAGGTGACCCGGCATCCGCGCTCGCCCTGGGTCGCCCGGATGCTCGGCCGCAACGCCTGGCCCGGCACCGCCGCCCCCGACGGCACCCTCGCCCTCGCCGACGGCGGCCGGCTGGTCGTCGCGGACTCTCTCGGCGAAGGGGCGGCCGCCCTCGCGATCATTGCGCCGGAAGCGGTCTCCGTGCACCACGACAGGCCCGTCGGAAGCCCCCGCAACGTGTGGCCCGGCACGGTCCGTGAGCTCACCGCCGTGGGCAGCCGCCTCCGGATGGTGATCGTGTCGGACGAGGTTCCGGACCTGGTCGCCGAGATCACCCCCGAGGCGGCGACCGAACTGGGGCTCAGTGAGGGGACGGCCGTGTGGACCAGCGTCAAGGCGACCGAGGTCACCGTCGTCGCTCTGTGATTCGATCGACCGTGCGTCCGCCGGTGTTCACCACCGGGGCGGCGCCGAACGGCCGATGTCATGCCTCTGGCAGTCCATCCGCCCGGGGAGGACGCGCCCGTGGCCCGGGAGTGCGGACGGTGGCGCCGGCACCTTGGTAGGCGCGGTCTGCGAGAACGAGGATCTGCCGGGTGAGACAGGCTTGGACGATGCCGTGGGCCCGGGCCGCGGTCAGATCATGGGTTCGGCCCGGCGTCGCGCGGGAGAACCACAGCGGGGTGCCGTCGGGCCTGGCGATGACCTGCACGTTCATGCCGTGCTTGCGGTGCTTTTGCGAGTAGTAGGGCTCGTCCGCGCGGATCCGGTCGCTGGGGATCAGGGTCCCGTCGACGATGACATGATCGCCCTCACCGAGGCCGGTGAGAGCTTCGTGGAGGCCGGGTGCCCAGGAAGCCAGGACGTCCAAGGTCTCATCGACGTAGCGCCAGGCGGTGGTCTGGGATATCCCGAACCCGGCACCGAGCTGCGCGAACGTCTCGTTCTTCCGCAGGTGGACGAGCGTGAGCAGCGCCTGCTTGAAGCAACCGAGCTTCCGCCAGCGGGTGTTGCAGAGCCGGCGTCGCTCGTAGAGCAACCAGGAGACATGCTCTACGAGCCCATGCGGGACGTCGAGCATGGCAGGATACGCAACCAACAGGGCCTCTTCGATCGCCGGTGTGCTGAGTGAGATCACCACGCCAACGACGAGAGGCCCTGACCCGTCACCACGCGCTCCGAGCAGCCCGTTTCACCCGCCAGCACAGGATGAAAGAGGCTCACTGACGCCCTCGCGCGGGCGTACGCCGAAGCGCTCGCCTGCAAGGCGATCTGGATCCGCGCGAAGGATTCCGGTGGACCGTCGCGATCGGACCGCGGTGAGGAATCGGTCGACTGGAAATTCAATGGCCGTCGGAGCTGTCGCGCACACACCACCGGTCCTCGTCGAACGGGATGTCCGCGAACACGGCCCATCGAATGCGTCGTGTTCCTGACCTGGGGGTTCCTGACCTGGGGTTCCTGTCCTGGCGTTCCTGATCTGGAGGGGAGTGGTGGCGATTTCGTATTCCCCCGTCCGCCGCGAGGTCCCCGATCGGCGCCCGTGCGGCGTTTTACTTTGTCGAATTCCTGACCGCGTGCGACGTTTGAGCGGGTTGGATCGAATCAATTCGCCCTCGTGTCGGGAAAAGGGGAAGTTCATCGTGCAGACCGCCAGGGCAGTCGCGGCATCCACCGTCATCAATCTGCGCGATCTGGGCGGTATCGCCCTGGGAACGGGGCATCGGTTCCGGCCGGGCGTGGTGCTGCGCTCCGGTCAGCTCAGCGGGCTGGACGCGGCGCAGGACAGGGTGGTGGCCGCGCTCGGCATCCGCACCGTCGTCGATCTGCGCACCGCCGACGAGCGTGCGGCGGCTCCCGACCGGCTGCCTCCCGGTGCCCGGCTCTTCGTCGCCGATGTGCTCGGCGACAACCCGGGTGTGGCCCCTGCCCGGCTGCGCGCGCTGCTCGCCGACCCGGTGGCGGCGGCGCAGTTGCTGGGGAGCGGGAAGGCGGAGGAGATGTTCGCCGAGACCTACCGGCAGATGGTGCTCTCACCGGGGGCCGCCGCAGCGTACCGGGCCTTCATCGAGACGGCCGCCGACGACCGCGCTCGCCCGGTGCTCTTCCACTGCACTGCGGGCAAGGACCGGACCGGTTGGGCCACCGCGCTGCTGCTGATGCTGCTCGGTGCGTCACGGGACGTGGTGAGGTCCGAGTTCCTCGCCGTGAATCCGGTCGTACGGGTCGCCTACGCGCCGTACGTACAGGGTTTTCTCGACGCGGGCGGTGATCCGGAGATCGCGTCCGCGATCACCGAGGTCCGTCCCCGTTATCTCGACATGGCGCTCGATGCCATGGACGAGAGGTGGGGCGGCCTCGACGGGTATGTGCGTGACGGTCTGAGGATCCCGCAGGCCGTGGTGGAGCGCCTGCGGGGCGGCCTCGTCGTGTCGGCCTGAGCCGAACGCCGGGACTCCCGTCCCTGGCCGATGTGCTCGGCCGGTTCCTCGCGAGAGCGGTGGACGATGGCGTACTCCCGGGTTGACTTGATACCCCTAGGGGGTATGTTGGAGTCTATCGGGGGGCGCTGCCTCCTGACGGACCCGATGGAGGACACCGTCATGAACGACGCACTGAGGATCGCCGCCTTCGCCGCCGCGCTCGCCGCGACCTTCGGGACCGCGTACGGCGCGGGTCGGGGCCTGGACCCGCTGGTGGCGGCGGAGGACCGCCCGGCGCAGCGGCACGCCGGGCACGGTGAGGGGGAGGCGGGCGGAGGGAAAGGGGCCTCGGGCCATGCGGCCGGCGGGCTGCAGATCACCGACGGCGGCTACACTCTGGCCCTCGAAACGCCCACGATACGAGCCGGGGCCCGGACCGAGATCCGGTTCGCGGTCAAGGACGACCACGGTCGCAAGGTCACCGACTACCGCCGCGAGCACGGCAAGGAACTGCACTTCATTCTCGCTTCGAGCGACCTCACCGAATTCCGGCACCTTCATCCGGTCCGGTCGGCCGACGGTACCTGGGCGACCCCTGTCGACCTGCCCAAGGCCGGCGGATACCGGGCGTTCGCCGACTTCACCCCCGCCGCCGAAGGCGCCGAGAACCTCACGCTCGGAGCGGACTTGGCCGTCTCCGGCACCTACCGCCCCGCGGCGCTGCCGGCCCCGCGCGCCACAGCCGAGGTGGACGGCTACCGCGTCGCTCTCGACGGCGCACTCCGCGCCGGCCGGGGTGGTGAACTGAAGCTGACCGTCAGCCGCAACGGCCGGCCCGTCACCGATCTGCAGCCCTACCTCGGGGCGTACGGGCACCTGGTCGCCCTGCGCTCGGGTGATCTGGCTTATCTGCACGTCCACCCGAACGAGGGCGGCCCCGGCCCCGCGGTGTCCTTCACGGCGACGGCACCCAGCGCGGGTACGTACCGGCTCTTCCTCGACTTCCGGCACGAAGGGAAGGTCCGTGCCGCGGCGTTCACCGTGCGGGTGTCGGCACCGGAGAAGGGCGCCATCGGCCCCCAGGGGAGCTGAACCGGAAAGTCCGGAGCGCACGCGCACTGAAACGGTGCGGGGGAGTGCCCCGGACCTCCGAAGAGCCGCCGCGCCGCCGCCCGTTGTGGCACGACGGCCGCAGTGCGGCGGGCGCTCCTGTGGCCCTGGGTATGGTGAAGGTGACGGATCACGCATCTCCGAGAGGGGCGTACGTTGACCGAACGCAAGCCTGCGGGCGTCAGCTTCGAATCATGGGTGGACAAGCAGATCCGCGAGGCCGAGCAGCGCGGCGAATTCTCGCAGTTGCCGGGTTTCGGCAAGCCGCTCGACGGTCTCGACGCTCCCTATGACGAGACCTGGTGGATCAAGCGGAAGATGCAGCGGGAGGGAGTCTCCGTGCTCCCGCCGGCCCTGGCGCTGCGCAAAGAGGCGGAGGACGTGGCCGAAGCGGTGTCCGGGGCACGGACGGAGGCCGAGGTGCGGCGCATGCTGACCGAGGTCAACGAGAAGATCCGGGCGGCCGTCAGACGGCCGCCGCCGGGGCCGCTGCTGAACCTCCGGTCGTTCGACATCGACGCGGTCGTCGAGGAGTGGCGCGCGGCGCACCGCCCGTCGTAGCCCCAGGGTCGCGGATCGGGAGGTGGCCGCCGGAGCCGCGGATCGGGACGCGGACGTCCCGCAACCGGATACGTAATACTCCTTGCATGACAGCGAGCATTACGCATGGCGGGACACGCCGCGAGGCCGTGACGATCAGACGGGCGACGGCGCGGGACGCCAAGCGGCTCACCCGGCTGGTCCGGAGCTCCCGCGCCTATGAGGGGCCCTACGCCGCCATGGTCGCCGGATATCGGGTGGGACCCGACTACATCGAGACCCACCGGGTCTTCGCGGCCGTGGAGGACCGCACGGACCGGCTCCTCGGGTTCTACTCGTTGATCCTTGCCCCGCCGGAGCTCGACCTCATGTTCGTCGCCGACGCCGCGCAGGGACTCGGCATCGGGCGGCTGCTGATCGGGCACCTGCGTGACGAGGCGCGGCGAACCGGTCTGACCGGCGTCCGCATCGTCTCGCACCCGCCCGCCGAGGGCTTCTACCGGAGCGTCGGTGCCCGGCGCACCGGCACCCTTGCGGCCAACCCTCCGGCCGTGATGTGGGACCGGCCCGAACTGGTGCTGCCGATCGCCTGATCCGACCCGCAGGGGACCGGCCGGGACCGCGTGGATCCCGGCCGGCCCTCGTTTCCCTGATGTCGTACTGCGGGGTCAGCTTCCGTACGGACGCGTGATGATCTCCATGGCGTGACCGACGGGATCGAGGAAGTAGATGCCTCGGCCGCCGTGGTTGTGGTTGATCTCGCCCGGATGCTTCTGATGCGGATCCGCGTAGTACGTGATCCCGAGCTTCTTGATGCGGGCGTACGCCGTGTCGAACTCCGGCTCCGAGACGAGGAAGGCGTAGTGCTGCATGACGATCGACGCTTCGGGGATGGCCGCGAAGTCCAGGGTGACCCCGTTCGCGGTGGCGACCGGTATGAACGGGCCCCATTCCGCGCCGACTTGCAGGCCCAGTATGTCCGCCAGGAACTCGGCGGACTCCCGGTTGTCCCGGGCGTGGATGATGGTGTGATTCAACTCGACTGACACTGTGGAATGCCTCCAACGGGCATCTCACGGGCACCTCCACGCCTCACCCGGTCGGTGACCGACGCGCGATGCCGTACTCAAAATTCTAGGCGGGGCAGTGCCGGTCGTCGAGACCCCGCGGTGCCCGCCGCGAGGTTTACGGTGGGGAGGGGGAAGGCGAGGCGCTTTGCGTATCGGGACGGAGGCATACGGTGACCTCGACAGCTCGCTTCCCCGGCGGCGGGCCCCGCGACACGGGCCGCCACGAGACGCCCGAGGGGCGGGCGGACCGGCAGTGGACCGAACTGCTCCAGGAACTGCGGGTTGCCCAGACCGGCGTCCAGATCCTGTTCGGCTTCCTGCTCGCAGTCGTCTTCCAGCCGCGCTTCGCCGAGCTGTCGGACACCGACCGGACCATCTACGTGGTGACCGTGATGCTGGGTACCGCCACCGCCGCCGCCCTGATCGGGCCCGTGTCCTACCACCGTCTGCTCTCCGGACGACGGCTCAAGCCGCAGACGGTCACCTGGGCCTCACGGCTGACGCTGCTCGGACTGGTCCTGCTGTTCTGCACCATGTGTTCCGCGCTGCTGCTCATCCTGCGGGTGGCCCTGCACGGCTCCCTCGCCCTGTGGCTGGTCGGCGGCATGGCGCTGTGGTTCCTGGTCTGCTGGTTGGTGTTCCCGGCGTGGGCGATGGCCCGCTCCTCGCACGAACGCCGAAAATGACCGCCGCACACGTCGGTCCGTTCACTCGGACCCGCTCACGACGGGGCCCCGGACGTCGGTGACCGTGAACAGCCCGCCGTCCGGGTCCAGCAGGGTCGCCTCGCCGCCCTGCTCCAGCGCACCCTGCTCGACCAGGCAGCCGCCGTTGCGCCGCGCCGCCTCGACCGTGGCCGCCAGGTCCGTGACGGGGAAATAGACCTGCCAGTGCGGGCGGACCAGCGGATCCGGCGCGGCCTCCACCGCGCCGGAGCTGATCCGGGCGAGCTGCCGACCGTCGCAGTCGACGATGACCTCGTCCGTCTCGTACGACACCTCGCAGCAACCGGGGCGCCCGCTCGCCCAGTCGAGCACCCCGCCGTAGAAGATCGCGGCGTCGAAGGCGTTCCTGGTGTGCAGCCGCAGCCAGGCGTGCGAATGATCGTCCGGCGCGCGTGGCGAGGTCGCGGGCTCGGTCCGCTCCCAGATGCCGAACACCGCACCGTCACGGTCCGCGGCCAGCGCGCCGCGCCCCTTGCCGAGCGCCAGCGGCCCCACCGCGACCGTCCCGCTGCGCTCACGGATGCGCGAGGCGGCCGCGTCCGCGTCGGCAACCGCGAAATAGGGGGTCCAGGCAACGGCCACCCGGTACGCGGTCGCCACCGCCCCGATGCCGGCGACCGGCACGTCGTCGCGGCGGGCTACGGAGAACTCCTGCCCCAGCTTGCCGGGCCGGAAGGACCAGCCCAGCACGGCGGCGTAGAACGCCTGCGCCGATTCCAGGTCGCGGGTCATGAGATTGACCCAGCAGGGCGCTGCGGATCCGGTCAGCGGAGCCGGCATCGACACCGCTCCAGGATGGCTTCCGGTCATGGTCCTACTGCCTTCATCCGTTCTGCGGCCCGCGTGTGCCGACGGCCGTCGGCCCTCACCAGCCTCACCGCGGGCGGTCGCTCCCGCAACACGCGGCAGACGGCCGGGCCCCCCGGCAGGTCAGTCAACGCTGCTCGTCGCTGTCGCGACGGATGGTCTCGCTTCCGTGGTCGCCGAGCTCATAGGGGGACAGGCCGCTTCTGTCGGGCGGGAAGCTGTCGTCGCCGTGCACATCGCGCTGCTCGATGTGGCTGCGGTGGTCCGGCCGCGGCGGCTGCTCCTCGGGCCGGGGCGGAGGCAGTTCCTGGGCGCGCCGCCGCCTGCCCAGCCAGACGGCACCGATCAGCATGGCCACCAGCAGTACTCCGACAACGCCCATCACCGCCCCGGTCGCGCCCCGCCCTTCGGCGAGGTCGAGGGCCAGTGAACCGAGGTCTCCGTTCGATACGTCCATGCCTCCCGGATACCCCGAGGCAGAGGCATCACTCGATAATGGTCATGAATTCATATTTTAAGTGGATATATAGCTGAAAGAGTTTTGGTCGCACGAGAGCGACCGGTGTTGCCATCCGGCTGCTCCCGGCTCCTCGGCCGGTCGACGGCTTCGTGTCGCCGTCGACCGGCCGCGGGGTGAGCCTGGAGATGATCCCCGCAACGCCGGCGGGGCTGCGGATGATCCTCGGATTGCCGGAGGGAGGCGATGGGAGTGCCGACTCCGCTCGCTCGATGGCCGGTCCACCGGTACTCGGCCTGCTGTGTCCGCGCGCCGCATCTGCGGTCCCCGGCGCGGGGACCGTCACACCACGCCGAGCGGAAGGAGCCGCGGTGAACAGCGCCAAGGAGAGGCACTCGGAGGAGACCCTGCACGGTCAGGAGGTCACGGTCGTCATCAGCGGGTGCGACACGGGCGACGCGCGGATGGTCTTCGACGCGTTGAGGGCCGCTTTCACCACCGATCGTGCTTCGGTCGACGTACCGAGAAAACTCGCGGAGAGGCGTCCCACCGCGTGGGTGGCGACCGTCGATGTCACCGAGGAGAGGGTGGTCTCGGGACCGCTCTCGCTCGGTGCGCCCGTATCGATCGATGTGCAGGGCGGCTACTGGGCGGTCGAACGGCTCCGCAGGAGCCTGGCCCACGCCTTCGACGTACGGGTCGTCGGGACGGTCTCCGGGGACCAGGAGGAGGAAGTGCGCCTGCGACTGCGGAGCCGATAGGCCGAGGGCCACGGCCCGGCGACGGAGCAATGAGGCGGGAAGCGACTGCCTGTCTGGTAGAAAACGGACAAAAGGCCACCTCTGAAAGGTGCGAGTGAGTGGACCCCTCACACGGGCGGGACGACGGCGCGCGACAGCCGGGAGCGACCGCCGACCGTTCCACCCTGACGCTGCACATCAATGGAACCGAGCGGACCCTGACGCTCGATCACCGCACCACGGTCCTGGACGCCCTGCGCGAGCACCTGGACCTCACGGGTGCGAAGAAGGGCTGCGACCACGGACAGTGCGGGGCGTGCACCGTCATCGTCGACGGGCGGCGCGCCAACAGCTGCCTGCTGCTCGCCGTCGCCCACGACGGCGCCCGCATCACCACCGTCGAGGGCCTCGCCGACGGCGAGCGCCTCCACCCCGTCCAGGAAGCCTTCCTGGACCGCGACGCCCTGCAGTGCGGCTACTGCACACCCGGCCAGATCTGCTCGGCCGTCGGCCTGCTCGGCGAGGTGGCGGACGGCTTCCCGTCCCACGTCACCGCACGCACCGCCCCCGTATCCACCCCGGCGCCGCTCGACGCCCCCGAGATCCGCGAGCGGATGAGCGGCAACCTCTGCCGCTGCGGCGCCTACCCCCGCATCGTCGAGGCGATCGAGGACGTGGCGCCGTGAAACCCTTCGCCTATCTCAGTGCCCGGTCCGCCGCCGAAGCGGTCCGTGAGGGCTCCGCCCACCCCGCCGCCGCGTTCCTCGGCGGCGGCACCAACCTCGTCGACCTGATGAAGCTCGGCGTGGAGACCCCCACGCTGCTCGTCGACATCAGCCGACTGCCCCTGGACCGGGTGACCGACACCGACGACGGCGGCCTGCGCATCGGCGCCACCGTACGCAACAGCGACCTGGCCGCCCATCCCGCGGTGCGCACCCGCTACCCCGCCCTGTCGCAGGCACTGCTGTCGGGCGCCTCCGGGCAGCTCCGCAACACCGCCACGACCGGCGGCAATCTGCTGCAGCGCACCCGCTGCCCCTACTTCCAGGACACCGCCAAACCGTGCAACAAGCGGGAGCCCGGCAGCGGGTGCCCCGCCCGCGAAGGCGCCCACCGGGATCTCGCCGTGCTCGGCCACTCCGAGCACTGCGTCGCCACCCACCCGTCCGACATGGCCGTCGCCCTGTCCGCCCTCGACGCCACCTTCCAGCTGCACGGACCGGACGGCGAACGGACCGTACCCGCCACCGAATTCCACCGGCTGCCGGGCGACACCCCCCAGCAGGACACCGAGATCCGGGCAGGCGAGCTCATCACCGAGGTGGTCCTGCCGCCGCGCCCGGACGGCGCCGGCTCCCTCTACCGCAAGGCCCGCGACCGCGCCTCGTTCGCCTTCGCCCTCGCCTCCGTCGCAGCGGTGCTCGGCGTCCGCGACGGCCGGATCGAACACGCTGCGCTGGCCTTCGGCGGACTCGCCCACCGACCCTGGCGCGCACACGCCGCGGAGGACGTACTGCGGGGCGCACCGGCCACCGACGAGACCTTCGCACGGGCCGTTGACGCCGAACTCGCCGCGGCCCGGCCGCTGCGCGACAACGCCTTCAAGGTGGGACTCGCCCGCAATCTGGCCGTCGGCGCACTGGCCGAACTCGCCGCCGACAGCTGAGCAACCACAGACACGACCCGCAGACGTGAGGACCCCGTCATGAGCCAGGCACCTTCACCACTGGGCACCCCCGTCCCACGCCGCGAGGGCCGGGACAAGGTCACGGGCACCGCCCGCTACGCCGCCGAGCACACCCCTGAGGGCTGTCTGTACGGCTGGCCCGTCCCCGCCACGATCGCCCGCGGCCGCGTCGGCGCCATCCACACCGACGCGGCACTGGCCCTGCCAGGGGTGCGCGCCGTCCTCAGCCACGACAACGCCCCGGCGCTGAAACAGCCCGACGACCCGATCCTCGCCCTCCTCCAGGACGACCGGGTCCCGCACCGGGGCTGGCACATCGCGCTCGTGGTGGCCGACACGCTCGAACACGCCCGCGCCGGGGCCGCGGCGCTGCGCATCGACTACGAGCCCACGGGGCACGATGTCGTGCTGTCCGAGGACCACCCCGGCCTGTACACGCCGGAGATCGTCAACGGGGACTATCCCGCAGTCCGTGAACGCGGCGACGCCGACCGGGGCTTCGTCACGGCTCCCGTGCAGGTCGATGCCACCTACACCGTCGGCGCCCTGCACAACCACCCCATGGAGCCGCACGCCGCGACCGCCCGGTGGACCGAGGACGGGCAACTGACCGTCCACGACTCCAGTCAGGGCTCCACCAAGGTCCGCGACAGCCTCGCCGCCGCGTTCGGACTCCGGCCGCAGCAGGTCACCGTGGTCTCCGAGCACGTCGGCGGCGGCTTCGGCTCCAAGGGCACCCCACGCCCGCAGACCGTCCTCGCCGCCATGGCCGCACGACACACCGGACACCCCGTCAAGATCGCCCTGCCCCGTCGTCAGTTGGCCGCAGTGGTCGGCCACCGTGCCCCCACCCTGCAGCGCGTCCGGCTGGGCGCGGAACTCGACGGCACCCTCACCTCGGTCATCCACGAGGTCATCACTCACACCTCCACCCTCAAGGAGTTCGTGGAGCAGGCGGCCGTACCGACCCGCGTCATGTACGGATCGGGCCACAGCCGCACCGCCCACCGGGTGACCGCCCTGGACGTGCCGAGCCCTTCCTGGATGCGCGCACCGGGCGAGGCCCCGGGCCTCTACGCGCTGGAATCCGCCATGGACGAACTCGCCGCGGCTCTCGGCATGGACCCCGTCGAGCTGCGCCTGCGCAACGATCCGGTGCACGAACCCGACTCCGGCCGCGTGTTCAGCAGCCGCGGCCTGGCGGCCTGCCTGGAGGAGGGGGCCGCGCGCTTCGGCTGGTACGACCGCGATCCGCGCCCCGCGGTCCGCGAGGAGGGGCCGCTGCTGCTCGGCACGGGGGTCGCCTCCGCCACCTACCCCGTGTACATCGGGGCCTCCAGCGCCTCGGCGCACGCGGCACCCGACGGCTCGTACCGCGTCCGGGTGAACGCCACCGACATCGGCACCGGCGCCCGTACCGTGCTCGCGCAGATCGCGGCCTCCGTGCTGGACACCCCGGTGGAGAACGTCCGGATCGACATCGGCAGCAGCGAACTGCCCGACGCCCCACTGGCCGGAGGCTCCTCGGGCACGGCCTCCTGGGGCTGGGCCGTGCACAAGGCGGCCACCGCCCTCCTGCGGCAGCTGAGCGAGCGTCCCGGCCCCCTTCCCGCCGAGGGGCTGACGGTCCTCGCGGACACCGAGCAGGAGACCTCCACGGCTTCCCCGTACGCACGCCACGCGTTCGGAGCACACTTTGCCGAGGTCGCCGTCGACTCCCGCACCGGAGAAGTGCGGGTGCGCCGGATGCTGGGTGTCTTCGCCGCCGGACGCATCCTCAACCCCCGGACCGCGCGCTCCCAGTTCACCGGTGGAATGACCATGGGAATCGGCATGGCCCTGACCGAGGGCAGCACCATGGACCCCGTCTTCGGCGACTTCACCGAGAGCGATCTGGCCTCCTACCACGTGCCGGTCTGCGCCGACGTGCCGCAGATCGAGGTGCACTGGATCGATGAGGAGGACCCGCATCTCAACCCGATGGGCAGCAAGGGCATCGGCGAGATCGGCATCGTCGGTGCCGCGGCGGCCGTCGGCAACGCCGTCCGGCATGCCACCGGCGTCCGGCTGCGCAACCTTCCGCTCACCCCGGACACACTGTTGCCCTACCTCCTGTGACCTGGACCGATTCGCCCGAACGGCCGGACCGTCCTGCCCTGTGTTGCGCAACCGGCTCTGCCGGGTCACTCTGTGGAGTGACCTAACAGTGACATCCGCTCACTCTTCGTGTTCAGGGGGCGTTGGTGCAATGAGGCGAAGTCAGTGGGCCTCGATGTGAGGAGCCTCGACGATGACCGTTCAACTCGACCGGCACTATCTGGTCGAACTCCAGGTTTCGGCAGAGCGTGTTTCCCAGCTGCGGCGAATAATCGCCGCACACCTCCGCCACTGGAGTCTCGAACTTCACATCCGGCCGGTGTGCCGGGGTGTGGAGGAGCTGCTGACCAATGTCCACCGGCATGTCGGTGACGACAACAACTGCGTCGTCGAACTCCGCTGGTCCGGGCGGCATCTCACGGTCTCCGTCGCTGACGACGGCTCCGAGATGCCGCGACTGCTCAGCACCGGCGGCGGTGGTCTCAGCCGCGTGATGGCGCTGAGCGACAGCTGGGGTACCTGCCGCACCGCCGAGGGCAAAGTGGTCTGGTTCACCCGGTACGCGAAGGAGCCGCGCACCGTCGACCTGGTGCCGTCGGCGCCGCTGCCCGGTGTGCGCGAGTCCCGCCGTCCGCCCGTCGCGGTCCCGGACGCCGTCCCGGAGACCACCACGGCGTCCGGCGCGGTGCCCGCTCTCGCCTGAAGCGGGCCACCGGGAGAGGCACCGCCTGCTTCCGTACCCGCTGAACGCTTCGCCCTCCCGGCGCGGACGGCGTGCAGATCGCACGCATGGTCCGCGCCGGTCGGGTATCCGCCCGACAGGGCCCGCGTTGCGGCACGGCGCAGAGCGCGGCACGGTCGAAGTACCGAGGCAAGGAGACCACTGTCATGCCCATCGCGACGGTCAACCCCGCGAACGGCGAGACCCTCAGAACGTTCGACGCGCTGGGAGCGGCGGAGATCGAGCGGAAGCTCGACGCCGCCGTCACCGCGTTCCGGCAGTACCGCACCACCGGATTCGACGAACGGGCCCGGCTGCTGAACCTGGCCGCCGGACTGCTCGACGACGACCAGCAGGACATCGCGCGCACCATGACCACCGAAATGGGCAAACCCGTCAAGGCGGCCCGTGCGGAGGCCCACAAGTGCGCGAGGGCGATGCGCTGGTACGCGGACCACGCCGAGGAACTCCTCGCGGACGAGCATCCCTCGGACGCCGATGTGAAGGACTCCGGTGCCTCCCGGGCCTATGTCCACTACCGCCCACTGGGCGCCGTCCTCGCCGTGATGCCGTGGAACTTCCCGCTCTGGCAGGTCGTGCGGTTCGCCGCCCCCGCGCTGATGGCCGGGAACGTCGGGCTGCTCAAGCACGCGTCCAACGTCCCGCAGACGGCGATGTACCTGGAGTTCCTGTTCCGCCGGGCGGGGTTCCCGGAGGGATGCTTCCAGACCCTGCTGGTCGGATCCGGGGCGGTCGAGTCGATCCTGCGCGACCCCAGGGTCGCCGCCGCCACCCTCACCGGCAGTGAGCCGGCCGGCCGCTCGGTCGCGGCGATCGCGGGCGACGAGGTGAAGCACACGGTCCTGGAACTGGGCGGCAGCGACCCGTATCTCGTCCTGCCGTCGGCGGACGTCGCCAGGGCCGCCCGCACGGCCGTGACCGCCCGGGTGCAGAACAACGGCCAGTCCTGCATCGCCGCCAAACGGTTCATCGTGCACGCGGAGGTGTACGACGAGTTCGCAGAGCGGTTCACCGTGGGCATGCGTGATCTGACGGTCGGCGATCCGCTGCGGGAATCCACCGACGTCGGCCCCCTCTCCAGCGAGCAGGGGCGCGCCGACCTGGAGGAACTGGTCGACGACGCGGTACGGCAGGGCGCGCAGGTGCTGTGCGGGGGCGGCCGGCCCGACGGCCTGGGGCCGGAGCTGGAGCGCGGCTGGTTCTACGCCCCCACCGTCCTCACCGGGATCACGCCCGCGATGCGCATCCACCGAGAGGAGACGTTCGGCCCCGTCGCCACGCTCTACCGCGTCGAAGGACTCGACGAAGCCGTGGCGCTCGCCAACGACAGTCCCTTCGGCCTCAGCTCCAACGTATGGACCCGCGACGCCGACGAGGCCCACCGCTGCGTACGCGATCTGCAGGCGGGCGGAGTCTTCTTCAACGGCATGACCGCGTCCCATCCCGCGCTGCCCTTCGGCGGTGTCAAGCGCTCCGGCTACGGACGTGAGCTCGCCGGGCACGGCATCCGTGAATTCTGCAACGCGACCACCGTCTGGTACGGCCCCGAGCCCGTCGGCGCCTCGTCCTAGGAGACGTACATGAGCCACGCCGCCCACCCGTCGGCGACGCCCGGCCCCTCCGACGAAGAGATCGCCGCGCTCGACGCGTACTGGCGGGCCGCGAACTACCTGACCGTCGGACAGATCTACCTCATGGCCAACCCGCTCCTGAGCCGGCCGCTCGCCCGGGAGCACATCAAACCCCGCCTGCTCGGCCACTGGGGTACCTCGCCCGGACTCAATCTGGTCCACACCCATCTCAACCGCGTCATCAAGGTCCGCGGCATCGACGCGCTGTGCGTCTGGGGCCCCGGACACGGCGGACCCGCAGTCCTCGCCAACTCGTGGCTGGAGGGCAGCTATTCGGAGACGTACCCCGATGTCAGCCGCGACGCCCACGGGATGGGGCTGCTGTTCAAGCAGTTCTCCTTCCCCGGCGGGGTACCCAGCCATGTGGCGCCGGAGACCCCGGGCTCCATCCACGAGGGCGGCGAACTCGGCCACGCCCTCACTCATGCCTACGGTGCCGCCCTCGACCACCCGGACCTGCTCGTCACCTGCGTCATCGGCGACGGCGAGGCCGAGACCGGGCCGCTCGCCGCCTCCTGGCACTCCAACAAGTTCCTCGACCCCGTGCACGACGGAGCCGTCCTCCCGATCCTCCATCTCAACGGCTACAAGATCGCCAACCCGACGGTGCTCGCCCGCCTCCCGGAGCCGGAACTCGACGCCCTGCTGCGCGGCTACGGGCACGACCCCCTGTACGTCGGCGGCGACGCCCCCCTCACCGTCCACCGGGCGATGGCCGCCGCGATGGACCGCGCCGTCGACCGCATCCGGGAACTCCAGGCCGCGGCCCGGACCGGCGGCACCATCGAGCGCCCGCACTGGCCGGTGATCGTGCTGCGCACCCCCAAGGGCTGGACCGGCCCGGCCGAGGTCGACGGCGTGCCGGTCGAAGGAACCTGGCGCGCCCACCAGGTACCGCTGCCCGGTGTCCGGGACAGCCCCGGCCATCTGCGGCAGCTGGAGGCGTGGATGCGCTCGTACCGGCCGGAGGAACTCTTCGACACGGCGGGCCGTCCCGGTCCGCAGGTGCTCGACTGCGTGCCCGCGGGCACGGCCCGGCTCGGCGCGAGCCCGTATGCCAACGGCGGTCTGCTCCTGCGGGATCTGCCCATCCCGCCGCTGGAGGACCACGCGGTCGAGGTCGCCAAGCCCGGCACCGTGCTGCATGAGCCGACCCGGGTGCTGGGCGGCCTGCTGGAGGCCGTCATGGCCGCCACCGCCGAGCGCCGTGACTTCCGGGTTGTGGGTCCCGACGAAACCGCCTCGAACCGGCTCGACGCCCTCTACGCGGCCACCGGCAAGGCGTGGCAGGAGCGGACCCTGCCGACCGACGAACACCTCTCCCGCGACGGACGCGTCATGGAAGTCCTCTCCGAGCATCTGTGCCAGGGCTGGCTGGAGGGCTATCTCCTCACCGGCCGGCACGGACTCTTCTCCTGCTACGAGGCGTTCGCCCATATCGTCGACTCGATGGTCAACCAGCACATCAAGTGGCTCAGGACCTCCCGCCGGCTGGCCTGGCGCCGCCCCATCGCCTCGCTCAACTACCTGCTCACCTCGCACGTCTGGCGCCAGGACCACAACGGCTTCTCCCATCAGGACCCCGGCTTCGTCGACCACGTCCTCGACAAGAGCCCCGAAGTCGTCCGCGTCTATCTGCCACCGGACGCCAACACCCTGCTCTCCGTCGCCGACCACGTGCTGCGCAGCCGTGACTACGTCAACGTGATCGTGGCCGGCAAACAGCCGAGCTTCGACTGGCTGACCCTCGACGAGGCCCGCGTGCACTGCGCCCGCGGCGCCGGTGTGTGGGAGTGGGCGGGCACGGAGGACGGCAGCCGGGAACCCGACGTGGTGCTCGCCTGCGCCGGTGACGTACCCACGCTGGAGACACTGGCGGCGGCCGATCTGCTCCGTCGGCACCTGCCGGAACTGGCGGTACGGGTGGTCAACGTGGTCGACATGGCGCGGCTGCTGCCCCGTGAGGCGCACCCGCACGGAATGCCGGACTCGGAGTACGACGCGGTGTTCACCCGGAACTCTCCGGTGATCTTCGCCTACCACGGCTACCCGTGGCTCGTCCACCGGCTGGCCTACCGGCGCGCGGGCCATGAGCAGCTGCATGTGCGGGGTTACAAGGAGGAGGGGACCACCACCACACCCTTCGACATGGTGGTCCGCAACGACCTGGACCGCTACCGGCTGGTCATGGATGTCATCGACCGGGTGCCCGGCCTCGACGTCCGTGCCGTGGCGGTACGCCAGGCGATGGCGGACGCCCGTACCCGTCACCACGCCTGGATCCGCGAGTACGGCACGGACCTGCCCGAGGTGGCCGACTGGACCTGGAGCGGCTGACGCCGCCCCGGGTCCCTGGCGGTGTGGGCTCAGAGCCTGTCGGGCGGCCTCTGATCGGGCGGCCACGCCCTGGCACGCACTCCCCCAAGGCCTCAAGGGCCAGGGGGGACCCCCTCCCGCGT